>MEDL01000063.1 GCA_001724785.1 Acidovorax sp. SCN 68-22
CCGAAGCTGAGGCAAACTACTACCGGCAACTCGCCGAACAGGACGAGTCAACGGCCTGTACTTAAACCAAATGGCCTCCACAAAACCCGGGGCGGTTCAAGGTGTTGACCATGGTGTAGTAGTCGCGCTCTTCCAGCGCCTCGGCATGGTCGGTGGCGTCGGGCAGGTAGAGCTCGCTGGCTTCGTCGCCGAAGGCGGCCTGGAGCTCGTCGCGGCGCTCGTCGAAGGCGTCGGAGATGTATTTGAGGAAGATGAGGCCGAGCACGATGTGCTTGTACTCGGCGGCATCCATCGACGAGCGCAGCTTGTCGGCGGCGGCCCAGAGCGTCTTTTTGAGGTCTTGGTTCAACTGTCGTTTTTCTTTTGTTGGATGGGATTTCCAGCCGGAGCTTACCGCACTGAAGGGACAACTGGATACCCGCGGGCAGCCGCCGAAACCGGCCGTGCCTATGCACGGGGCTGGAGTGCGAAAACCTCCGCGACGGTTGCCACGCCTATCAACGTCCCATAAACGACCTTGATCGTGGGCCTCGTGGATGCTTAACGCGACTAATACATGCTACTATGGATACACTTTATGTTTAATTATCAATAACTTACTAAAGTATCCCGTGACCCCGCCGTAGATCGTTCCCAGTGAGAGTGCTGAGGAACAGAGATGGTCAGAAAGAAGCTTGAAGCTGTAGGAAGGGGGCGCTGATGAGCCGCAGACTCTACAGCCCCACCAGGACAATCAGCAACCGGGGGGACCTCCCCAGGTACATTGGGCAATTCCCGTGCGCCAAGGCCGAAGCCTCGCATCTGGTTTTCGACTCGATGAGTGCTCTGTATTGCGGCATCTACCTCGAATGGCGGCAGGACGTGGTCAGCATGGCGTTCGAGCCGCACATGCTCACATTCGAGGCGGAAGCCGGCTTGCCCGAGCTGACGTGTCATCCGGATTACGAGGCCATCCTCGACACCGGGGAGATTGAGTTCTACGAGGCCAAGTATTCACGGGACGGGCTGAAAGACGCGGAACGCGAGAAGCTCGCGCTGACCGCGGCCCATTTCGAGCAGCGGGGGATCCCCTACAAGGTGATCTACCGCGAGGATCTCGAAACTGACGGCTTCATCGACACCATCATCCTGCTCCGGCGCTACGGGCTGATGCAATACCCCGGGGGCGTCGTCGAAGCGGCTGCTCAGCGTCTGGCCCAGGGGCCGGAGGCGACGCTCGAGGCATGGCGCAGCCACGCTGCCACCGCGGGGGTGCCAACCGCGCTCCTCTATCACCTGCTGTATCACCAGCGCCTGCCGCTGGTCTACCGCCCCCTGCTTCCCATGGAGCTGCAGCCATGTCGCGCCTGATCTGCATGGATATCAGGCCCGGTCGGCTCATTGCCATCCAGGGCGTGAGGCATAGCGTTCAGTACGTTCAACCTGGTGGTGCTGTACTCACCCTCAAGCCGGAATCAGGCGATGCGACCGTGGAGATGTCCCGCTCGGAACTGGCTACCCTGCTGGTTATCGAGGAAGCCGAGCTGCTCGACGAGCTCGAAGATCCCGAGGCGGACAACGTGCGGAAAGTGACCAACCTGTCTTTCCAGTCGGTGCCCCGCATCATCGACTGGCACGGCAAGGTTTTCCTGCTGCGCCAGATGATGCCGCATGCAGGAAGCTCGCCCAGGACTGCAGTGTTTCAGGCCGCTTTCGAGCGAGCCAAGGCCGAGCTGGAAAGCTGGCATCGGGCGATTGGTCTGGCGGGCGCCAAGACTTGGAAGTGCCGGACGACGTATTACGACCTGCGGCGGTGGCGATCTTTTCGCTACGCCCTCGCCACAGTGCAGCGCAAAGGGTTCGAGTATCGCCCGTGGAGGCAGCGTCCCGCCCTGTATCTGAGGGCAGAAGAGCTGTTACTGGAACTGCGGAAGGCGAACCCGACATTCAGCATTTCCTCCCTTCATGAGGAGGTGAACAAGCGTCTTAGTCTTGAATTTCTCGATAAACCGGGGATTGACCGTGAACACTGAGACGCCACCCGAGGTTTCGTACGAGCTCCTGCGACAGAAGCTCCTCCGCGTTGACAAGTTCGAGCACAAGTTACGGCTTTTGGGGGCCCTCCACGCCATCCAGGACGAACGTCAGATCGGCCGGTTGCATACCTACTACCCAGGCCAGAGGACGGAGCTCGATTACACGAAGTACGGCGTCTGGCTGTTTCCGAATGAGAACTGGAACGACGAGCCACTCTTCTACTACACGGGGATGGGGATCGATCACGCGGCCACAGTGATCAAAGGGGAAACGATCACCGTCGATCCATCTGCGCGCGACGCTGTGCGGCTGTACCGCAACTGTGTGCTGCCGAAATCCCTGTGGCTGCCGCCGTCATTGCGCCATTACGCCCAGCACTGGGATGTGTTCGGGATCGAGGTCTACGTGGTGGTCGACAACGCCACCGACCTGACGGCAAACGCCATCATCTTGATGTTCATGATCAACGGGGTCATCGTGCTTCGAATGCCGCCTCGGCGAGGCGATCTCAAAGGCAAGGTCGAGCGAACTCAGCAAACCATCGAGACGAGGGTTGTATCCCGCCTGCCAGGCTATGTTTCAAATAAGTACACTGGCCTTGACCCGCGGCACAAGAAGATCCGGGATCGGGCAAAAGCCAAGGCGAACATGACGGTCGCCGATTTCCAGGCTCGGCTCGTCGAGGGCATACTCGAGCACAATCATGCCCCTCACCCCGACTTCAAGAAGCCACGTATCGAGGTCTGGCGTGATGGCCAGGAGCAAGCGCCGCTGGTGCTCCCCACCGGCCTACTGCAGCTCAGAACGGCCTTCGCTCTGACATACCCGGCATCCCTGACCAGCGAGGGCGTACAGGCGGAAGAACTGATGTTCAACAGCCCGGAACTACACGCCGTATATCGCGTGCACACCGGCGAAAAGGTGCACGTCAAGCTCGATCCGGACGATGTCCGCTCCGTGCTGGTGCTCGTGCCACAACACGACGAGCCGATCGAAGCCTTCCTCACCACCTTCGATCTGGATTTCCCATTGTCGCTTGAGCTCATTCGCGTGCTGCTCAAGCGTCTGGAGGTGCGGTACACAGGCAACGAGGTGTGGAAGGAGGATATCGGCTTCCATTTCCTGGACGAGCTTCAGCGGGTCCAGTCCGGCCCCAGGACGCCGACCCCTGGCAAGACCACGCGCTCCGACGCCCAGGCCGCCACGCACGCTGTGGCCTTGCCCACTGTCACACCGCAGCAGGTGCATACCAGCACCAATGTCAGCCTGAGCGATCTCCTCAAGGGCAGCAAAATCTGAAATGGGGATATATGACTACAAGCTGCCGTTTCAGCAGCGCCTGCTCGACGAGGTCGATATGGCACTGGAGGAAATCAGGGCCGGCGGCAACAGCCACGGTATTCTGCTCATGGGGGCATCTGGTACCGGCAAGTCTCATGCACTCGACCTGGTGGTTGGGCGCTTCGGTGCTGAAAGTCAGGAAGGGTACCAGCGCATCAAGACGTGCTGTCGCGTCTCATCTGCCGCCAAAGCCGATGCGCCTTCAATAGCGGCCGGAGTGCTCGCCCAACTCGGCAAGCCTGTGTCGACTTCAAGCGGCACCACCAAGCTGAGTGAGCTCGAGTTGTCGATGCACGCAGCCATGAGGGCCCACAAGGTCCTGATCCTGATACTTGAGGAGTTCCATAACGCCCTCCTCTCGAACTCACCCCTGTTCCGTGGCCAAACGGCGAGGATGCTCAAGAACATCTGGAACCAGGCCCCGCTGGAAAGCGCTGGCGGATGGGCCATCCCCGACACCCACCGTGGGGACTATCGGCTGCTCATCATCGTCTCGGGCACAGATGAGCTCAGGAAGCCTTTTGACACAGACAAGGAGTTGGGAAGCCGCTTCAGCTGTGTAATCGAGACGGAACAGCCGAGATTTTTCCCGCCCGAATCCTTAAGGGAGTTTCGGCTCGTGCTCCAAAGCCTCGCAGAGCGGTACGGACTCGCGGATCACCTGGATGCCAACAACGACGATGTGGCCTCCAGGCTCCTGATCGCCTGTGGTGCCCATTACCGGAAACTCGAAAAACTGCTGCAGAGGATCGCGACGCTTTCCCGCCGGCATCCTGAACAAAATCTGTCGCTGGAAATGCTGGCTACGGCATACGACCAAGTGGGAGATAACGGCCACCTGATAGGGAATCCCTTCCGGTGGAGCAGCGAGGAAGTCACCGCCTATGTGAAGAGGGCGATGGCCATGCCAAAGATCACGGCCCATACCACGAACGAAAAGCCCAAGGGCAGCCGGAAAAAGAAAGGCTGACATGGATCTTCCCTCCAACTGGATACCCGGCTGTTATCGCAACCTGCCCATCGTGACCGGCGAATCACTCCCCGGTTACCTGCTTCGCCTGGCGGAAGCGAACGGCTATGCCGGCATCCAGCCGCTGCTTCGTGCCACCGGCCTCTGGACCAGCAAGAACGGCTATTCCTTCAAGCTGAGAGCCCGGCCGGAGCTGCTCGCAGCTATCGGCCGCATGGCCATCGGCGACCCGCACCACCTCGATAGCCTCGGCGCAAAGGAACTGAAGGGACAGACCTACCTGTTCCATAACGTCCTCGTCGACGGCGACGCGCTCCTCCCGGAGCGGACGCAGGTTTGCCCGCAATGCCTCGTCAAGGACGGGTTTGTTAAAGAGGAGCTTGAACTTGGGCCGGTAACGGCCTGCAGCAGGCACCATTCCAGGCTGATCGACGCCTGCCCGGCATGCGGATACCCCCTCAGGTGGACTCGGACCAGCCTGATGCATTGCGGCAAGTGCGGGACTGACCTTCGGCTGCTGCCAGGAGAGCCGGTTGACCCGGAAATCTGTGAGGTCGCTGAGGACTTTGCCGCGCTGGCACCATTTCGGGCGGCCGGGCACAACGGCGAGGTGCTCACCGTCGAGTGGGACATCATGTTCCGGATTTTCAAGGCCCTGGCTCTGCCCGGCTCGGCCATCGCGGCTGACAAGTGGCCGAAGAAGCTGGTTCAGCTGCTGCCCGCGCACGAGCGGCACGCCATCGCCGAGCAGTTGGCGCGGGTCAGGCGAAACGGCACCTACTTCCTCGCCGGACTGCGGTGGAACGCGCTGCCGGCGCTGGCTCCGTTGACGGCCGTGCCGCGGTCCCATGTCCCCGAGCGCTGCGCGATGCATGTGTTGACAGAGGCCTGGCTGCCGGACGAACTGGCCGAGGCGATTTGCTCACCGGAGCGCCCCCTGCCTCCCGAGCTATCGGGCGCGGAGGTGTTTCACGGGCGCCCGCCGACACTTCGCACCCAGGAGGAGGTCCTGGCTTTCCTGGCAACCGACATGGGCACGTTTGACGGGCTGCTGGCGCGCGAGATCTTGACCCTGCCCACCGACGAGGACTTCGGTTACGACATCGATGAAGTACTGGCCGCTCAGACCTTCCTTTACAAGGGCTTGCTGACGCTTCCTGAGCTGTCTTCGATCGTCGGCGTACCGCTGGATTGGGACGACCTGACGCATTCCACGTTGATCCGTCCCTGGAATCCCAGGAACCCGGCCGACTTGCGGGTGGCTGTCGATGACCTGCTGATCATTCAGAAGCGGCTCACAGAGAACTGGACGCCCGGCTTTGAAGCTGACCAAGGCGTACGGCTGGGCGATCTTGCCGGTATGGCCGTGCGGCCTTTCCAGGTGGTGTCGGACGTCGTGGTCCGGGCGTGCCGCGGGGAGGTGGGCGATTTTGGGTGGATGAGCCCGTTTGATTGGGCAAGCATCGTTCTGTCTGAGCATGACGCCGAGGAATGGCGTTCACCGCGTTTCAGCACGCCAAGCCCCAGCAAGACGGCCGCACTCCAGCCACCCGCATAATCAGACCCCATGGCATTTTTTAAGTCCTACCCGGCCAATGCCCACGGCTCTGATTTCGTTGTGGGGGATTTGCACGGCCATCGTGGGATGCTTCTTGATGAGCTTGAGCGGCTGGGCTTTGACCCAACACGCGACAGGCTTTTTTGCACCGGGGACCTCATCGATCGGGGCCCGGATTCATTCGGCACGCTGAAGCTGATCCTCGAGCCTTGGTTTTACTGGGTGCGGGGCAACCATGAGGACGAGCTGTCCGCATTTTTGGAGTATCAGTACGTGGCACCGGGAGGCGAAGCTGCCGCCCGAGAGACTGGGCAGGACTGGGTCTACCGGCTCAGCGAAGAGGAACTCGCCTATCTGCGGGCGGTACTGCTCCCGAAGATCGAGGATGCCCCTCTGGTGCTGCGCGTCGAGGGCGAGTCGAGTTTCTGGATGGCGCATGCAGATCGAGGTGTTTTCGGCCGCTATGGCGACCCGCTGCCCCTGCTGGACGACGAGAGGCTCCCGTTCATAACGGATGACAACCAGCTTGAAGCCCTGCTTTGGAGCAGGCGGCTGTTGAGGCAGATCCCGCGCCAGGAACCGACCGACCGGGGGGCGTACCTGGCTGTGCCAGGCATGGAATTGGAAAACGGCGTCGGACTCACGTTTGTCGGGCACTCGTATGTCCAGAAGCCCGTCCTGTATCGGTCGCATTTTTTCCTGGATACAGGTGCCGGCACGACGCCGAGCGGCCGGGTGACGGTTCTGCAGGCAAAGAATTGGTGTGCTTGATTGGGCGCAGCCGTTATCTTCCAGCCCCCCTCCCGAAAAACATCACCTGACCGTCACTCCCGAAAAACATCACCTTTGGTCGCGGGCGACAGCCTAAAGCCATTACGATCCTTGCCACCTATGACTTGGGCGTTTGTCGCTGGTATCTGCCGGCGACACACGGGAATTCGTGCCTTGGTACCTTGCTCTGGCTGTCAGGTGAGCTTTTTCGGGAGTGGTTGGGACCTTTCATGCTAGCCAATTTCGTGGTCCACAGCCCCCAAATATCTTCTTAGCTGAAGTAGTCATCCCAAGATAGTCCACTGCGGAAGGTGCCCTCCTCATCTCACGTTACACTCACGGCAGTTGGCTTTTGAATGCCTGTGTGCACGGTAAAAATCATGCCGTACATGTATCGGTCCTGGGAGGACGATGGCTATTACCCTAACCCCGTTTAGAGTTGGTGAACTTTGTGAAGGTTTTTCCTGGTCAGTCGAAGACGTTGATGCTCTTGCCGAGCAAATTGCACGTGTCGCTGTGGGCCAGGCTGAGCATGTGGCCAACATTCTCGCCGAGGTCGGGCTTGCGGAGATGCCCACTACGGTCGAGGCAATTAAAGGTGCAGTGGAACTCCTGACTGCCGTCGGCGACCCCTATCATCGCGACGGCTGGATGTTCCAGGTGATGTCATGGATCGCAGCGAACCAGCAAGCAATCGGAGGCTTGATCCGCGCTCCTCACATGATCCATGCGGATAAAGGGTTTGACGGCATTCAGATCGAACTTGAAGATGGCTCAGGAGAAGTCTCTGGCGTGGTCATCTTCGAAGATAAAGCTACGGAGAACCCGCGCAACACGATCCGCGAGCTAGTTTGGCCTGATTTTCGGGACCTCGAGGCAGGGAAGCGGCAGAATGTTCTGGTCGCAGAGGTGACCACCCTGCTCAAAGCTGCACCGCACCCCAATCCCAGTGCTGCGGTGCAGAAGATCATATGGGCTGATGCGAGACGTTACCGCGTGAGCGTCACCATCGAGAATGGCCACGCCGAAGAGAGAGGGAGACAACGGCTATTTGCGGATTATGACGAGGTTGCACCCGGGGACCGTTCACGTCGTCGCGGTGAGACCTTGTTGGTGCCGAACTTGAGGAACTGGATGGCCGCATTGGCTGACCTCGCCATCAGCAAGGCTAGGGGCCTAACTCATGTTTGACGCATCAACGGTCGACCTTATGAGGGCTGCCCCTAATCTGGAAGGGCTGGACACGGATTCTCTACCCAAGACGCTCACTTCAGCCTATGCGACCATCGTGGCAGCTCGGCTTAGGTTGAGGGAGCTCAACCCGGAGAATGACCACCCGGCTCTCTCGCAACAGGTGGTGGGCACCATAAAACAGATGCGGCGCCTTGCTTACGCGCAGGAGGCGCTTATCTCTATCGCCCCTGACCGCGAGGACCGCATGGCCGGCGCCTTCGTCGCAGGCGCGGCTCATCACGTAGTACTGCAGGCTGAGCGTCTGTTGGCGCCGGACGTCCCGCCCAGTCGTCTCGATATCAATGGAGTATCGCCAGAAATTTCCGCCACGCTGCTCTTTCTCGTCGCAGAGGCCTGCGCAGATGCATCGGAGATGGCCAAGGCAATCCTGATTGATGACAACGCCCGCCCACTCGAGCGGATCTTGTTGAGGTCAATACAGCAATTGGCTGATGGAGCTCTGACTAAAATCTTGGAGGAACCTGACCCGGTGGCGGAGGCAATTCTCATTGGGCCTCCTGGGCAACGGGCGACCGAGACCCTATATCTCATGCTGCTAAGAGGCATTCGCGCCTTGGCGGCACGACTTCTCAACCGAGATGGCGATGACCCGCTGGCGCTTTTCAGCCATGTGGGATCGCTCTCGACTCACCGTTTGACACAGGTCGAACTTGGCGGCGGTGGCGCTGCGTACAGCGTATATCCGGGTCCAAGCCACTTGGCAGCCCTACTGTCTGCTGTAGCTCGCGATCTGCCTTCAGCCGCATTAGCAAATCTTCCTGCACCTGTTGGGCTTGATGGTGGGAGATGGGCGGGTATGGTCATGGAAATTGCATCCAAACGTCCATATTTATGGCGCAATCACCGGGATGCGGTCGAACGGGGTTATCTGGAAACGGGCGTTTCTTCGGTAGTGAGCTTTCCGACCGGTGCGGGCAAGTCGACCCTATCGGAACTGAAGATCGCTGCCACCCTGCTGAGGGGACTAAAGGTGGTTTTCCTCGCGCCTACACTAGCCTTGGTCGACCAAACAGCGCGAGCACTTCGTAGTACCTTTCCTGCGGCCGATTTGCAACGAGAGCGGGATGAAGCGTCCATCTTCGATTTCGATGCGGATGCGCTACCGACAATATCCGTCATGACCCCAGAGCGCTGCCTGGCGCTTATGGGCTTCGAGCCAACGGCGTTCGCCGGCGTCGGTCTTCTGGTCTTTGACGAGTGTCACCTGTTACACCCGAGAGACCTCGATCGAAGCCGGCGGTCATTGGATGCAATGTTGTGCGTCTTGAACTTTACCGTCCTTGCTCCAGAGGCCGACTTGTTGCTCCTGTCCGCAATGATGAGTAACGCAGATGCACTCGCGGAGTGGATCGGGAGTCTTACCGACCGACGTTGTCTTGCATTGAATCTGAATTGGAAGCCCACCCGACAGGTGCGCGGCTGCGTCGTCTACGGTGCCGGGGAGGTCACCGCTCTACGGCAGCGTCTAGCGCATGTACGTGCGACCGTGCGAAGTCCTAACGCACCGGCGGCGACTAAACGCCAGATGCGAGCACAGCCCTATGGCTTCTTTTGCCTCAACCAAACGTGGCAATCGAAGCGACGAGACGACTATTCGCTGCTTCCGCTCCTCGATGATCCGGTCACCCTTGCAGTCGCGACATCGCCAGCAGGTGGCTGGTACTTGACCCCCAATGGCCTCCAGGTCGCATCGGCCTTGGCAGTAGGCGCGGCTGCCACAACAGTGGCTGGACGAGGGCTAAAAACGCTCGTGTTTACCCAGACCATTCCTCATGCTCAAAGCTCCGCCAAACTTATCAGTGACACTCTCGGTGATCCCGGATGCGTGTTAACGGAGGAAGAGAAACGCTTATACGATATTTCGCGCGATGAGATGGGTGGCGAGGCCCATCTCTACATTTCAGTCGCAGATGATGGCCGCCTTACTTCATCCTGCGCCCCCCATCACGGCCTATTGCTGCCATCCGAACGACAACTCCATGAGGCACTTTTTAAGCGACCGGATGGGATCCAGGTTCTAGTGGCGACCTCAACTCTGGCCCAAGGAATGAACCTACCCAGCCACGTAGTAATCATCGCCGGTGACAGTCGGTTTGATCCAACTGCCAATCAAATGGAGAGGCTGGAGGCACATGAACTTCTGAATGCTGCAGGGCGCGCCGGGCGCGCGGGTGAGAATGCATACGGATTTGTCCTCGTCGTGCCTAGCAAGGTAGTGCACTTCGACGACGCGACGAGCACCATCCACCATCATTGGACCGAACTTCAAGCCATTTTCTCTCAGAGCGACCAGTGCCTCGCCATTGAAGACCCACTTCAACCGGTACTCGATCGTATACACGAGCTTGGCGCGTTGGCGGGAGACTCTGCTAGCTATTTGCTCCGGCGTTTGCCAGTCGGGGCAGCCAATGATGATGATCCGGATGGCCCAGCTCGCTCTCTATTAAATCGGTCTATGTATGCCTATTTCCGTCGAAAAGCGGGCGATCAGGCGTGGGTGGACAGCCGAATCGATGCCGCCTTGGTGGCACGCCATGCTGACCAAGTCGCTCCGGCCGAACTAGACTGGGCGGACCGTCTTGCTGCGGCAGCGGGTGTGGAAAGCGCTGTTATTCGGGGCCTCGCCGAAAGGATGCGTGCACAGGAACCTGCACTGAGCGTTAATGGCTGGCGAGCTTGGGTGTTCGATTGGCTCGCTGCACAACCAAATCTTGTCCCGGAACTTATCCGTCGTGAAAGCCTTGAAAACCTGCTTGGCAGGGACTACCGGGTGCTTGAGAATGACACCGAACGCGGCCTTTACGCGATTCCGGTGCTTACTTCTCTGCTGGCCGACTGGATGGAGGGTAAACCACTGGTCGAGTTGGAGCGCACCTTCGGCACGCAGGAGAACCGGTTTGGCCGATGTGGTAATGCCCGCGAATTCGTTCTGCGTCTAGTCCCTGAGCTGGCATACATATTCACCTTGCCGGACCAAGTGAGGCGAGCTTGTCAGTGGGACGATGCTTTCCTAAGCCAAGCAGCCTTGACTGCATTGGGCCCATGCGTGCGAGAAGGCTATGATTCCGTGGAAAAATTGGCCCTCCGCCAGATTCGAAGGGGGATACTCTCGCGCGTCGCTGTACATCGTCAGTGGCAAGATGTCGCCTTCTGGGTCGAGGCACCGAATGGCCTAGAGCTATGGACAGCCGTCATTGCCCGCGTTAGAGCCGGGGTTGATATTCACGACGCTTGGGCTTGAGGCCGGTCAAAGGTGAGCGTTTACGGGAGAATCACCCCAAGGAAACAAACCATAAGGGGGATGCGCATGAATGTGGTTTTCAAAATGCTGGCATTGGGTATGGCTGTCGCGCTGATAGCGGGCTGTTCTGACTCGGTGAATACCGGGAAACCCAAGAAAATTGTCGACCCTTGGGAAAATATCGACGAGCCAGATTTTCTCTCGCTAAAGCGGCGGGCCGAGGCGGGTGATGCATCGGCCCAGAGCGCACTTGGATTGCGGTACTCCGAAGGCAAAGGTGTAGCCAAAGACCCTGCCCAAGCAGTGGCTTGGTGGCGCAAGGCTGCAGAGCCGAGGGAGTGGGAAGTCGTAGGCAAGCCCGGTGAAAAATTCGCCGTCCAGGGTGATGCAAATGCCCAGAACTATCTTGGGTGGGCATACAGCAATGGCGATGGCGTGCCCAAGGATGTTACCCAGGCTGTGGCGTGGTACCGCAAGGCTGCGGAACAGGGGCAGGCTAATGCTCAGTACAATCTTGGCACGATGTATGACCAAGGCGAAGGCGTGCCCAAGGACGCTACCCAAGCAGTGACGTGGTATCGCAAGGCTGCGGAACAGGGGGATGCAGATGCGCAGTTCAATCTTGGGTTTGCATACTACTTCGGCAAAGGCGTTCAAAAGGAAGTCTCCCAGGCAGTGGCGTGGTGGCGCAAGGCCGCGAATCAGGGGGATGCGAAAGCTCAGTACAATCTTGGCACGATGTATGACCAAGGCACAGGCGTGCCCAAAGATGATGTCCAAGCTGTGACGTGGTGGCGCAAGGCTGCCGAGCAGGGGCAAGCGAATGCGCAGTTTAGACTTGGGGAAAATTACGGGCTACGTGACCCAGTGCAAGCCTACATGTGGTTCAACCTAGCTGCTGCACAAGGATTCGCGGGCGCGGATAAACAGCGGGAATTGGTGGCCATAATCATGTCGCCTAAGCAAATCGCCGAAGCCCAGCGACTGACCCGCGAATGGAAGTCTGGACAGCACACGGAATCCGCAGTCACCTCCGATAGACCACCCAGTGGAGTTCTGGAGAAAAAGATGGTTGGCACAGCCTTCGTCGTTAGCAGCCAGGGGCATTTACTAACCAACCGCCACGTCGTCGGCAACTGCCAGCAAGTTCGCCTGGCCGGCAGCGACAAACCGCTGAAGGTGCTGCCACAGGATGAGGCCAACGATCTGGCCTTGCTGCAAATGACCGGCAAGCCCAAGGCGGCGGCGGTGTTCCGCGCTGCAAACGATCTGCGCCAGGGTGAGAGCATTGCCGCTTATGGCTATCCTTTGCAGGGGGCCTTGGCCGCAGGCGGGAATCTCTCGCCCGGCGTAGTCAGCGCACTGGCCGGGCTGGGCAACAACACCAGTCATATCCAGATCACGGCTCCCGTGCAGCAAGGAAACAGCGGCGGGCCGGTGCTGGACAGCAAGGGGCAGGTGGTCGGTGTGGTGGTTCAGAAACTCGATGCGGTGAAAGTGGCCAAGCTGACCGGCGACGTGCCACAGAACGTCAACTTTGCCATTAACGAATCCACCACGCGGGCTTTTCTGGACAGCAACCAAGTCCAATACAAAACCGGCCATTGGTGGAATATCGGGCAGAAAGACCTTGCGGATATTGCCGAGGACGCACGCACTTACACGGTGGTGGTGGAGTGCTGGAAGTAAGTACGTTA
Source organism: Acidovorax sp. SCN 68-22 (assembly GCA_001724785.1). Taxonomy (GTDB): domain Bacteria; phylum Pseudomonadota; class Gammaproteobacteria; order Burkholderiales; family Burkholderiaceae_C; genus Simplicispira. The sequence continues at coordinate 12,849 of MEDL01000063.1, forward strand.
CGCGCCCGTTTAGCTTCGACACACCGAGTGTCCAATGTCTGATCTTGGATGAGCATCGGCCAAAGAGTGGTCTCCAGGTCAGTGTCGCCTTCGGCCGATGAGCGGAAGGTCATGGAGTATGCCGAACGCGTGCTTTTGGTCGCGGTATTTTGAGCGTTACCAGAATTTTTAGGGGGCCGCTCTCTCCCGTTCTCAGGAATGGACGCCATCTGATTGATAAATATGAATTTCCTAGATGAAATAGGCGGTTTGCTGGATGGCGTTTGTCTGTGAAGTTAACTATCTGATTTCATTGAGGTCGTGTTACTCGAATTTCGTGGGAGCGACAACTGTTGTCGGGACAATGGAACTTCGGTAACCAGGGTTTCCCGGCCGCCTCTCGTCTCCCTACCGAGCAACCGACACACAACCAGTTGGGAATTAAGCCGCCACCCATTCAGCCGACAGCGACACCGGAATTCCGTTGTGCCGACAACGCCCTCCGCCAACTACCTCATACAGAATCTCAAGTATCTCGCGTCGCGAAGTTCGGCGCGCATGCGCGCCGGCTGGTGCTCGACTTCGGCCGCCAAAGAAATTGGCCGTCGCGGGAACACGGATTCAGATATGAGCTAAAAACGAAGTGTCCCTGAACCCATCACGACGGAGT
>MEDL01000064.1 GCA_001724785.1 Acidovorax sp. SCN 68-22
GCCAGCAGGCGCCCGGCAGGGACGCGGACGGCGCCCGCGACCCGAGGGGCGAGCTGCCGCCGCACTACTGAATGCGGCCTGCACCCCGTTGAATACTATTGAATATGTAGCTTGAAAGGCATACCAGATAAGCGCTGGAGGCCTATTTGAACCATATTTTTCACCCGGCAAGCGCCAGCGAGCCGCCCGGTGGCCGGCCAGGAGGTGCGGGCGCTACCATCGGGCCATGAAGAAAACCTTTGCCCTGCACGTCCAGGGCCTGCACCCGGACCGGCGCCTGGACGCCATCAAGCACGAAATCCGCAAATACCTGCGCCGCGAGCGCGGCAAGCCGCTGCCCGAAGGCGCGGATTTCTGGGACTTCGACTGCCGCTTCGCCGTGCCGCCGAACCCACCCGAGCCGGTGGCCCTGGCCGACATCACCCGCCTGGTGGATGGCGCCGCTGCCGCGCAGGCCGGGCAGTTCTACCTGGAGATCCTGGCGCGCGCCGCCCAGCGCGCACCGCGCGTACACCCGAGCGAGAACCCCGACGGCACGCCCCTGGCCGCTGCGCCTTACGAAGGCGACTGATCGGGCGGCGGGAGTGGGGGCAGCAGGCCGGCGGCGCGCAGCTTGTCCTTCTTGCTCGGGCGCCGGCCCTTGACGCCACCGGCGCCGGCCCCGGCCGGCGCGGGTGCTTCACGGGGCTCGAAGCCCGGCACCACCTCGCGCGCCAGCTGCATGCCCAGGCGTTTTTCAATCAAGCGCATGTGCGGCTCGCTGTGCGGCACGACGAAGCTCACCGCCACGCCGCTCTCCCCCGCGCGCGCGGTGCGGCCGATGCGGTGCACGTAGTCGGCGGGCGAGCGGGGCAGGTCGAAGTTCACCACGGCCGGCAGGTGGTCGATGTCCAGGCCGCGCGCGGCCAGATCGGTGGTCAGCACCACCTGCCAGCGCTCGGCTTTGAATTCGTCCAGCACCTGGCGCCGCGCGCCCTGGCTCAGGCCCCCGTGGAACGGCGTGGCGAAGATGCCGGCCTGGTAGAGCTTTTCCGCCACGTGTTCGGCGGCGTACTGCGTGGCGACGAAGACCAGCACCCGGCTCCAGCCTTCCTGGGCCACCAGGTGGCGCAGGAGCTGCGTGCGCCGCGCCGCATCCACCGCGATGCTGCGCTGGGCGATGGCCGGCGCTTGCGCCGGGGCGTCCACGCGAATGCGCAGCGGGTCGTGCAGCAAGGCGGTCGCGAGCGCCTGCACCTTGTCCGGAAAGGTGGCGGAGACAAGCAGGTTCTGCCGCTCGGCCGGCAAGAGCGCCAGGACCTGCTCCAGCTCGGCGGCGAACCCGAGGTCGAGCAGGCGGTCGGCTTCGTCCAGCACCAGGGTCTGCACGGTGCCCAGGCGCAACGCGTTCTGGCGCACCAGGTCGAGCAAGCGCCCCGGCGTGGCGACGACGACGTCGGCGCCGCCGCGCAGCGCCATCATCTGCGGGTTGATGGAAACGCCGCCGAAGGCCAGCGCCACCTCGACGCGCGGCGTGCAGGCGGCGGCAAAGTCGCGCAGCACGGCGCCGCACTGCAGCGCCAGTTCGCGTGTCGGCACCAGCACCAGCGCGCGCACGGGGCGCGGGCGCTGGCCGGAGGCGCCGGCCAGGCGCTGCACCAGGGGCAGGGCGAAGGCGGCCGTTTTGCCCGAGCCGGTGGGCGCCTGCGCCAGCACGTCGCGGCCGGCCAGCACGGCGGGGACCATGTCCGCCTGAACGGGGGTTGGCTCCTGGTAGCCGCGCGCCTGCGCCGCCGCGCTGAGCGCACCGTGGAGTCCGAGTGCTGAAAATGACATGCAAGGCCCAAAAAGGTAGGCCGGCGCAGGGGTGCGCCAGCGGCCGGCGCCAGGGGCGCCGGATAATCGGCCGCATGAACTTCGTCTACGACCCGACAGCCATTGTCCACAGCATCCAGCTGGCGGTGGCGCCGGTGTTCCTGCTCACCGCGGTCTCCGCGATGATAGGGACCGTGGCCCACCGCCTGTCGCGCATCGTGGACCGCGCGCGCGTGCTCGAAGCGCTGCGCCACACGCCGGAGCACGGCGCTGCGCACCGGCGCACCCTGGCCGAGCTGGCGTTGCTGCGCAAGCGCGGCTGGCTGGTGACGGTGTGCATCGGTCTGCTCACCCTGTGCGGCTTTCTCATCGGGCTGACGATCCTGTTCCTGTTTCTGGGCGAGACCACCGGTTTCGACAGCCCCCGCTGGGCACTGGCCAGTTTCCTGCTGGGGGTGATGAGCTTCCTGGCGGCGCTGGTGCTGTTCTTCCTCGAAACCGTTGCCGCCACGCGCATCCTCAACTTCGGCGACGCCGGCATGTCATGAGCCGCCTGTCGCGCACGGCAGGCAGCGGGGGCCTGGTCTATTCCACTGAGCAGGGGCGCATGTGCCCCGAATGCCGCCAGCCCATCGGCCAATGCCGCTGTGCGCGGCCCGCACAGCCGGCCGGCGATGGCGTGGCGCGCGTGGCCTGCGACAGCAAGGGCCGGCGCGGCAAGGCCGTGACCACCGTGCGCGGCCTGGCGCTGGCCGAGGACGCCCTGGCGCAGCTGGCGCGCGAGCTCAAGGCCGCCTGCGGCGTGGGCGGCACGCTCAAGGCCGGCGTGATCGAGCTGCAGGGCGACCATGTCGAGCGCGTGCTGGCCGAGCTCGCGGCGCGCGGCCTGCAGGCCCGGCGCGGCGCATGAGGCTCAGGCGGTCGGCGGTGGCGCCTGTTCCAGCCCGGCGCGCGCCGCGGCCATGACGCACCGGGTGAGCCGCTCGAGCGGCGCCTGCGCGCTGCGCAGGTGCACCCAGAAGAGCGGCACGCGCAGTTCGGCATCCGGCAGCAGGCGCTGCAGCCGGCCATCGGCCAGCTGCCGCTCGATCAGCGCCACCGGGTGCATGCCCCAACCGAGCCCGCGCTCGCAGCCGCGCACGTAGCCGTCGTTGGACGGAAGGTAGTGGCGCGGCGGCTGCGTGCGCGCCGGCAGCCCCTGCTGCGCCAGCCATTGCTCCTGCAGCCGGTCCTTGGGGTCGAAGCTGAGCATGGGCGCGCGCGCCAGCGCATCGACCTTGCCGCCCAGCGGCCCGTAACGCGCGACGAAAGCCGGGCTGGCGGCGGCCACGTACGGCATGGCGCCGAGCGGCCAGCTGTTGCACCCGGCGATGGCGGCCGTGGTGGTGGTGACGGCGGCCAGCACCTCGCCCTGGCGCAAGCGCTGCGCGGTGTGCTCCTGGTCGTCCAGGCGCAGGTCCAGCAGCTCGGTGCCCCCGGCCGTGAATGCCGCCAGGGCGTCCATGAACCAGGTGGAAAGCGAGTCGGCGTTGACGGCCAGTTTGAGCGTCGGCGGGCCGGACGCCTGGCCCGCAAGGGCCGGGTGGCTGCGGCGCAACTGGTGCTCCAGCAGCGCCACCTGCTCGAAGTGCAGGCACAGCTGGCGGCCGGCCTCGGTGCCCGTGCACGGCGGGCCACGCAGCACCAGCACCTGGCCGGCACGTTCCTCCAGCTGCTTGATGCGCTGCGAGATGGCCGAGGGCGTGACATGCAGGCGCCGCGCCGCGCGCTCGAAGCTGCCTTCGCGCAGCACCGTTGCCAGGGCTTCCAGGGCGGCGTAGTCGAACATCAGGTTTGCTTAAGGTTGTTTAGAAGAATGAAGTGTACGTAAATCACCCTGCCACCCACAATGGCGGCATGTGGATGGCTGAAACCTTTTCTTCCTGGCTGGCGGGCTTCACGGTCTGTTTTGCACTCGTGGCGTCCATCGGCGCGCAGAACCTGTTTGTCCTGCGCCAGGCGGTGAGCGGTCGGCACGTGCACGCCTGCGTCGCCTGGTGCGTGCTGAGCGATGCGGTCCTGGTGGGCGTCGGCGTGGCCGGCATGGCGCAGGTGCTGGACCAGCGGCCGGCGCTGGCGCAGGCGCTGAGCGTGGGCGGCGCCGTCTTCCTGCTGTGCTACGGCCTGATCGCCTGGAGCCGGCTGCTGCCCCGGCGCGCCGGGGCCGGCGCGGCGCTGCAGGCGGGCGCCGCCGCCCCGCCCACGCGGCGTGCGGTGCTATGGGCCCTGGCGGCCATTACCCTGCTCAATCCGCATGTCTACCTGGACACGGTGGTGCTGATGGGCGCGATCGGTGCGCGCGAGCCCGGCGCGTTCAAGGCAGCGTTCGTGGCCGGCGCGGCCTCCGCCAGCCTGGCATGGTTCCTGGGTTTGGCGCTGGCCGGGCGCCGCTTGCAAGCCTGGTTCGCCCGGCCGCAGTCCTGGCGCGTTCTGGACGCGGTGACCGGTTGCACCATGCTGGGGCTGGCGTGGTGGGTCTGGTCGGGAACGCAGGTGGCCTGACCGGCCTTAGCTGCGGTGCGCGAACGTCGGGCGCGTACCGAAATAGCCCTGGAACAGATTGCGCGCGATGCCGTGCGCCGTGATCTGCAATTCGCGCGCATCCTCGGCGTGGAACAGCCGTTCGGTGTGTTCGCCCCACAGCCGCACCCAGGCGGCGAAGTGGGCGGGCGTCACGTCCGCCAGGGCCATGTGCTTGCCGAAGACATTGCCGGTGAAGGATTTGCTGCCGAGCGCGACGGTGCTCCAGAACGCCACCATGCGTTCGAGATGGGGCTCCCAGCGGTCGGCAAGCGCCTGTTCGAACACCGGACCGAGCAAGGGATCGGCACGCACGTCGGCGTAAAAGCCGTGCACCAGCGTGGCGAGGCGCTCCTGCGTGATGGGGCCCCTCACCAGGTGCGGGGCGTGCGGCGGGCTCAGCTGCATCCGCAGGAACTCCCGCAATCGCTGCTGGCCGTGGCAGCGCCTTCGAACTGCGGGAACAGCACGTTGTTTTCGGTGTGGATGTGGTTCACCAGGTCGTCGGCGAACTGGCCGATGCCGGTGTAGAGCGCGCGCCAGGTGTTGCAGGCGCCTGGGGGCGGCGTGGCGTCGTTGGTCATGGCGAGCAACTGCTCCAGGGCGCTGCCGTGCTCCACGTGTTCGGCACGCATGACCCCGATCGGCTGCGTGACAAACGGGTTGCCGCCCGACTTGAACATGGGGAACAGGATCGCCTCTTCCTTTTGCATGTGCGCAAGCAGTTCGGCCTGGATGCCTTCGAGCAGGTCGCCCAGGCCCGCCGGCACGTCGGGGTTGGCCCGGTGCACGGCTTCCACGCGGTGTGCCATGCGGATGAGTTCGGGCAACTGCGCGCGGTGCACATCGTGGTAGCGGCTGACGATGTGGTCCACCAGTTCCGCCGGCGTGGCGGCGGCCGGCGTGCCCTCGGGGCGCTGCAAGGCGGCCAGTTCGTCCAGCACTTCGTCCAGCACCAGGCCCTTGTCGGCCACGGCCTGGCCCAGTGCAACCTGGCCGCCGCAGCAGAAATCGAGCTTCAGGCGACGAAACACGGCGGTGGCGCCGGGCAAGGCCACGGCGATGCTGCCGATGGTGGCCTGGGGGGTGAGCAAGGAGGCAGGAGAAAGGGCATCGAGACGCGCGTTCATAGGGGGTTCCTTAAGAGGTATTTTGCATGCATATTTTATCGCAATAAAATGGCTCCATGACCCCTCGCTTGTTGAAAGGCGGCCCATGCGACTGACCCAATGGACGGACTACACGCTGCGCGTGCTGATGTACTGCGCCGCCTGCGATGGACGTGCCCAGCCGGTCACCATCACCGAAGTGGCCGAGGGCTACGGCATATCGCGCAGCCACCTCACCAAGATCGTGCAGCAGCTCGCCGCCGCCGGTTTCCTGGAAACCACGCGCGGACGCGGCGGGGGCATGCGTTTGATGCGCCCGGCCAGCGAAATCAACGTGGGCGTCGTCGTGCGCGCCACCGAGACCGACTTCAGCCTGGTGGAGTGCTTCGATGTGACCACCAACCAGTGCCGCCTGAGCAGCCACTGTCGGTTGCAGAACGTCCTCGGCGAATCCATCCAGAGCTTCTTCGCCGTGCTCGACCGCTACACGCTGGCCGATCTGCTGGTGGAGGGTACGCCCGCGCCGGCCGGCACCGGCGTCGTGCGGCTGGTGCCGGGCCTGCCGAGGCGCGACCCGGCGCCTGCCGAGGTGCCCGTCTTCACGGCTGCACCCGCACCACTTCCAGCAGGCGATCCAGGCCCCCCTGGTTGATGGCTATGTGTGCGTTGGCGCGCACCGCCGGCTTGGCGTGGTAGGCCACCGACAGGCCGGCCGCCGCCATCATCGGCAGATCGTTCGCGCCGTCGCCCACGGCAATGGCCTGCTCGGGCGCGATGCGCATCAGGGAAGCGAGTTCCAGCAGCGCGCGGCGTTTTTCCGCGCCGTCGCAGATATCGCCCCAGGTCTGGTCCAGCATGCGGCCGGTGAGCAGGCCGTCTGTGACCTCCAGCTGGTTGGAGCGGGCGAAGTCGATGCCGAGCCCGGCACGCACCCGGTCGGAAAAAAACGTGAAGCCGCCCGACACGAGCAAGGTGGCGAGCCCGGCGGCCTTGGCTGCCGCGATGAGCTGCTGTGCGCCCGGGTTGAAGCGCAGTCGCTCGGTGTAGACGCGTTCCAGGTGCGCCATGGGCACGCCTTTCAACAGGGCGACGCGCTGGCGCAGGCTTTCCTTGTAGTCGGTGATCACGCCCTGCATGGCCGCTTCGGTGATGGCCGCGACCTCGGCCTTGCGCCCGGCGGCATCGGCGATTTCGTCCACGCACTCAATGTTGATCAAGGTCGAGTCCATGTCGAAGGCGATCAGGCGGTAGTCGGCCAGGCGGAGCGGCGTGTCCACGCCTTGGACGACGAGGCCGGGGGAGATTTCGCGGGCAATGGTCATGGCAGGGTTCAGGGTTTGGGCAGGTACAGGGTGTCGGACCAGGTGGCAAGCCACTGGGGTTTGAAGGCAACGAAGATCGCCGTGAGCATGCCGGTGACGATGGCATCGCCCCAGGCGGTGAGCCAGTGCGCGACCAACGAGAGTTCCTTGTCCATGCCCGGTTGCGTGGGGCCGGACCATTGCAGCAGGGCACTGGCGGCGAACAGGCACACAGCCGTGCCCAGAAAGCCGCGTCCGAGCACGTAGACGAACAGGTGCGCCCCGACAGTGCGGCGGATCACCGCGCCGAGCGCCAGCGCCAGGGTGGCCGGCAGGACGCCACGCCAGAACGCCAGCAGCAGCACCACTTCCCAGGATTGGTCGCCGAGCAGACCGGCGAGCACCGCAACCGCGCACAGGGTGGGCACGGCCAGCGGCCAGCCCAGCATCAAAAGCACCAGGCAGGCGAAGGACCAGTGCATTGCGAGGGGAATGGTGTCCACCCACGGCAGCGCCCACAGCCAGGGCAGGACGGCCAGGCTTGCCAGCAGCGGCGAGAGCAGGGCGCCGCCGCGCAGCAGCCGCCAGGGGCGCAGCCACAAGGCGGCTCCCAGCGACAAGGCGAGCAGGATGGCGGTGGTCGTCAGCATGCGGCGGCTGTGGGCCGGGGGCCGTTTCAGTCGGCGAACGTCACGGTGACCGGGGCGTGGTCGCTCGGCTGCGGGTTCTTGCGCGGGGCCCGGTCGATGGCGCAGGCGCGCACGGCTGGGCGCAGCGCCTCGCTGACGAGGATGTGGTCGATGCGCAGGCCCCGGTTCTTCTGGAACCCCAGCATGCGGTAGTCCCACCAGGAATAGCTTTTCTCGGGCTGGTCGAACATGCGGTAGGCGTCGTGCAGGCCGAGCGCCAGCAGGGCCTGGAAATGGGCCCGCTCCTCGGCCGTGTGGTGGATGGTGCCGGCCAGGCCGACCGGGTCGTAGGAGTCGCGGTCTTCGGGCGCGACGTTGAAGTCGCCCAGCAGCACCAGCCTCGGGTGGGCGGCGAGCTCCGCGCGCAACCAATCCTGCAGTGCCTGCAGCCACTGCATCTTGTAGGTGAACTTGTCGCTGCCCGGCGCCTGGCCGTTGACGAAGTAGCCGTTCACCAGGCGCAGCGGTCCGCCCGGCGTCTCCAGCGTCGCGGCGATGACGCGCGCCTGCGCGTCGCTGGAGCCGGGGACGTTGCGCACCACGTCGTGCAGCGGCCGGCGGCTCAGGATGGCGACGCCGTTGTAGGTCTTTTGTCCGAACACCGCCGCTTCGTAGCCCGCTTCGCGCAGCGTCTCGTGGGGAAACTTGTCGTCGCTGAGCTTGAGCTCCTGCAGGCACAGCGCATCGACCGGGTTGGCGGACAGCCAGGCCAGCACTTGCGGCAGGCGCACGGTCAGCGAATTGATGTTCCAGGTGGCTATTTGCATGGGTCTTGGACGGGAAACGGAGCCAGGGCGGTATCCATTGTCCCACTTGGCGGTGGTGTGGTTCGGTTCGGCCAGACGCCGGAGGACCCCCCCATGCTTTGACAAATGTCAGTTACATGTGGTCAACAATTCGTCATAATCATGCAAATGCGAATCACTCTCAACATGAATTACATCAACTTCTTCCGCCCCCTGTGCCTGGGTGGCCTGGCCGGCGTTGCGGTCTCGCTGCCCGGCGCGGCCTGGGCCCAGGCCGCCCCCCCACTGCCCACTGTCACCGTCCATGCCGAGCGCGACGGCGCCCTGCTCCCGCTCGCGGACAGCGTGCAGGCCGAGCGCGCCAAGTTGGCCAAGGTGTCGGGCGGCACCAATCTGGCCGAGCCGCAGAAGGAAGCGCGTCTGGCGACTCTGCGCGACGCGCTCGACTACCAGCCTGGCATCGTGATGCAGGATTTCTTTGGTGGCACCGACCAGCCGCGCCTGGGCATTCGTGGCTCGGGCATCCAGAGCAACCCGGTCAACCGGGGCGTGTTGCTCTTGCAGGACGGCCTGCCGCTGAATGAAGCGGATGGCTCTTTCATCATCGGCCTGATCGAGCCGCGCAATGCAGCCTATGTCAGCGCGCTGCGCGGCGCCAATGCCACATCGCCCGCCGCCACCACGCTGGGCGGCGAGCTCGATTTCGTCTCCCTCACCGGCGCCGACGAACGCGGCCGGGTGCGGCTCGAAGGCGGCAGCTTCGGCCGGCGCGGCGCGCAGGCCGCTGTGGGCGGCGTAGGCGAGCGGCTCGACGGCCGCGTCTCCGTCAGCAGCGACCGCTACGACGGCTACCGCCACCACTCCGATTCGCGGCGCGATGCCTTGCAGGCCAATGTCGGCTTCCAGGGCGACGGGGGGTTCGAAAACCGCACCTACCTGAACTGGACCGACCTGGCCTTCCACATTCCCAACGTCGTGCCCAAGGACCGCATCCACTCCGACCCGCGCGGCGTGATGGGCGACGGCAACACGCCCCAGGACCGGCTGCTCAACGTCTACAACCGCGACCCGCGCCGCGACGCCACGCAGCTGCGCCTGGCCAACCGCTCGCGCTGGGGGAGCGATGCCCTGCGCCAGGAAGTCGGCGTGTATTGGCAGGACACGGACGACCTGTTCAACAACATGACCAGCCACACCGTCACGCACAGCCGCACCGCCGGCGCGCAGTGGCAGGCCAGCGGCAGGCCGGCGGGCAGCGACGGCGCGCTTGGCTGGCGCACGGCGCTGTCGTGGGCCGACAGCGCCATGGAGCGCGACCTCTACGCCACCAACCCCGCCAACGGCACGCAGATGCAGCGCTTTGGCAGCTACGACCTGGGGGCGCAGAACCTGCAGGCGCTCGCCGCGGCCGACTGGCGCCTGGCGCCCGCCTGGACGCTGCTGGGCAGCCTGCAGTGGAGCAAGCTCACGCGGGATGCGCGCAACCTCGGCACCGGCGCGCAGCTCGACCAGGACTGGAGTTTTGCCACGCCGAAAATCGGCGTGAACTGGGCGGCAACGCCCACCACGCGCCTCTGGGCCAACCTGAGCCGCAGCCAGGAAGCGCCGACCTTCTGGGAAATCGTCAGCGCCACGGTGGCGCCCAACAGCCCGGCCACGGCCCAGGCCGAACTGGTACACCTGAAGATGCAGCGCGCCACCACCATCGAAATCGGCGGCGCAGGCCGCTGGGGCGAGGGCGCCAACGCCCTGCATTGGACGGCCGCCGTGTACCGCAGCGTGCTGGCCGACGAGCTCATCTCGACCACGGACGCCAACGGCATCAAGGTCGGCACCTACAACTATGCGGGCGGCACGCGCCACCAGGGCGTAGAGCTGGGTCTTTCGGGCAGCCAGCGCGTGGGAACGGGCGCATTCGATTACCGCGCCAGCTGGACGTACAGCGACTTCCGCTTCCGTGGCGGCGAATATGCAGGCAAGCAGATTGCCGGCGTGCCGCGCCAGCTGATCAACGCCGAAGTGCTCTACCGCGTCGGCGCCTGGCGCTTCGGCCCCAACGTGCGCTGGATGCCGGTAAGCACGCCGACCGACCACGCCAACACCGCCGGCGCCGAGCAGGACGCCTACGCCCTGCTGGGTCTAAAGCTCGAATGGCGCGATGGCCCGTTGGCGGTGTACTTGCAGGCCGACAACCTGACCGACCGGCGCTACGCCAGCGCCTATGTCATCCGCAACCAGGCCACCGCCGCACAGCCGGGCTACCTGCAAGGCCTGGGACGCAGCTTCACGGCGGGCCTGAGCTACCAGTTTTGAGAGCGTTTTCATGCAGCAATCTCCCTCTCGCCGCCAGGTGCTCGCGGCCCTGGCCGCCGCCGGGCTGCCAGCGCTGGCAGGCGCCGCTCCGCGCCAGTCGCGCATCGCGCTCGCGGGGCCGCCGGCCATCGTCTCGGCGCCCTTGATCCACATGGCCGAAACGCAGGCGCTGGCCAGCGTGGCCGAGCAAACCACGTTCACATCGTGGCGCGACCCCGACCAACTGCGCATGCTGGCTATGGGGGGCAAGGCCGACGTGCTGGCCATGCCCAGCAACGTCGCGGCCAACCTGTTCAACCGGGGTGCGGGTGTCACATTGCTCAACATTTCCACCTGGGGGGCGCTGTGGATCGTCACGCGCGATGGCCAGCGCAAGGCGCTGGCCGACTACCGGGGCGAGGAAATTGCCGTGCCGTTTCGCGGCGACATGCCGGACATCGTGCTGCAACTGCTGGCGGCCAAGCAGGGGTTGGATGTGCAGAAGGACTTTCGCCTGCGCTACGTGCCCACACCCATGGAGGCCATGCAACTACTCATCACGCGGCGCGTATCGCATGCGCTGCTGGCCGAGCCGGCAGTGTCGCTGGCGCTGCGCAAAACCAAGTCTTTTCCTATAGGCCTGATTGCGCCCGAATTGCACCGGGGCGCTCATTTGCAGCAGGAGTGGGGGCGCTTTTTCAAGCGCCAGTCTCACCTGCCGCAAGCCGGCATTGCAGCGGTAGGCATCGTGCGCAGCCAGCCTGAGGTGTTGGCTGCCGTTTCACAAGCCTATGCACAGTCGCTGGCCTGGTGCCGTGCCCACCCGCTGGAATGCGGCGCCTTGATGGCCAAGCACATTGACCTGCTGACCCCGGAGGCGGTGGCAGATGCCATTTCCGTAAGCCAGCTGGATGCCGTGCCTGCCGCCGTTGCCCGGCCTGAGCTGGAGTTTTTCTTTGGCCAGCTCATCGCGCGCAACCCCGCGTTGGTGGGTGGCAAGCTCCCGGCCGACCCGTTCTACGGGCCCGTTTCCGTGCCGTTGTCCTGATGCTGCGGCTGATCTGGCGCGTGCTCGCGAGCCTGCCCGCCTACCTGTGGAGCGGCTGGGGCGCGGGTGCCAGCCTGCTGCTGCTGCTCGCCGCCTGGGAGGCCGTGGCCGCGCTGTACGACCCGCTGATCCTGCCCGACCCGCGCACCGCCTTCGCCGCCCTGTGGGCGGTGGTGGAGCAGGGCGCCGCCGGGCCTGCGCTGTGGGCTACGGCGCGGCGTGCCTTCATGGGGCTGGCGCTGGCGCTGGGCGTGGGCAGCGTGCTGGGGTTGCTGGCGGGCCTGTCCGTCACGGCCTCGGTGCTGGCGCGCCCGCTGGTCACGGTGCTGCTGGGCACGCCGCCCATCGCCTGGCTGGTGCTGGCCATGCTGTGGTTCGGCATGAGCGACGGCACGCCGGTGTTCACCGTGTTCATTGCCTGCTTTCCCGTGGTGTTTGCCAGCGCCTTGCAGGGCACGCGCACGCTGGATTTGCAACTGCGCGACATGGCTCGCGCCTACCGCCTGCCCATGGGCATGGCGCTGCGCGAGGTGTACGGCCCGCATGTGCTGTCGTACCTGTTTCCCGCCTGGGTCACGGCCCTGGGCAGTGCCTGGAAGGTGGCCGTGATGGCCGAGCTGCTCGCCAGCACCGACGGCGTGGGCGCCGCGCTGGCGGCCAGCCGTTCGCAACTGGACACCGCCACCACGCTGGGCTGGATCAGCGCCGTGGTGGGCTGCTTGCTGGTGGTGGAGTATGGATTTTTGGAACCGCTCAAGCGCGAAGTGGAGCGCTGGCGGGAGGTACCGCGATGAGCCTTCTTTTGACTGATGTGCGCCATAGCTACGCGCTGACCGAAGTGCTCGGTGGCGTGGGCCTGGCGCTGGCGCCCGGTGGCGTGCTGGCGCTGGTGGGTCCTTCGGGCTGCGGCAAGACCACGCTGCTGCACCTGTGCGCCGGCCTGCTGGATTTGCAGGAGGGCCGCCTGGAAAACGCCTTCGGCAACCCCGCGCTGATGTTCCAGCAGCCGCGCCTGCTGCCCTGGCAGACCACGATGGATAACATCGCCCTGGGCCTGCGCGCGCAGGGCATGGCGCGGGCTGCCGCGCGTGAACACGCCCACGCCATGGGCGCCGTGCTGGGGCTCGATGCCGAAGCCCTGGCCGCCTACCCGCACCAGCTCTCGGGCGGCATGCAAAGCCGCGCCGCGCTGGCACGCGCGCTGGTGCTCGAACCCGATTTGCTGCTGATGGACGAGCCCTTCGCTGCGCTCGACATCGGCCTCAAGGCGCAACTGCACCGCCTGCTGCTGCGCCATCAGGCCGAGAAGGGTACCGCCGTGCTGATGATCACGCACGACCTCATGGAGGCCGTGCGCCTGGCCGACACCGTGCTCGTCATGGCCGCCGGGCCGGGCCGCATCGTGCACCTGCACACCCCCCAGGCCCCCGCGCTGGCGCGCACCGATGCCATGGTCTACCGCGACACGGCCGAACTGCTGCGCGTGCCCGCCGTGCGCGCGGCCTTCGGGCTTGATGATCTTGTGGAAGAGGGCACCTGCGCCGCCGGTGAATTTGCCGACACCCTGCCGCCCCAGCCCGTGGGGCGCGTGCTGCCCCTGCAACCGGCGCCGCAGGAAGGCGGGGATTTCCAGCATGTCGTCGACGGACTGTGGGGGCGCGGCGCATGAATTGAGTGCCGTCTCTCCGGCTGTCGCGTCCATTCGCTCAGACGTTGCAGTCGATGACCGCCCATCGACAGGCCTACTCGAACCCTCCGCAGGGCGGTGCATGTCCGTCACCGCTGATCCTGCGTTTGCCTCCGGTTCTTTCGCGCGGGATTCTTCTGACGGGCCGGGCGCGACGCCGGCTGCATGCGGACCGGCATCGCCGGTTGCGAGATCCGCATCATCCTTCGCAGGGATACCCGAGTGCGCG
>MEDL01000065.1 GCA_001724785.1 Acidovorax sp. SCN 68-22
CAAGCAGTATCGCGTTGCTTCCGGCGAAAAAATTAAAGTAGAACAGATTGCTGCGGACGTAGGCCAGGAAATCGTGATCGACCAGGTTCTGGCCGTCGGAAACGGCGCCGAACTCAAGGTTGGCACGCCCCTGGTGTCCGGCGCGACGGTCACTGCCACGGTGGTGGCGCACGGCAAGCACGACAAGGTGCACATCTTCAAGATGCGCCGTCGCAAGCACTATCAGAAGCGCCAGGGCCACCGCCAGCAGTTCACGGAACTGCAAATCGGCGCCATTGCCGGCTAATCAGGAGCAGATCTCATGGCACAGAAAAAAGGCGGCGGCTCTACGCGAAACGGGCGCGATTCCAAGCCCAAGATGCTCGGCGTGAAGGCCTTTGGCGGCGAAATGATCACCGCAGGCTCCATCATCGTGCGCCAGCGCGGCACCAAGTTTCACCCCGGCGCCAATGTGGGCGTGGGCAAGGACCACACGCTGTTCGCCCTGGTGGACGGCCGCGTGTCGTTCGGCGTTCAAGGTGCTCTGTCCAAGCATACGGTGAATGTGACGGCGGCCTGAGGGCGCGCGCATTGCGCTGCATTCCAAGCCCCGCTTTGCCGGGGCTTTGTTTTTTTCTGCGGCCAGCGCGATTTTGTAGACTGGAACTCCCATGAAATTCGTCGACGAAGCTTTTATCGACATTGCTGCGGGCGATGGCGGCAATGGCTGCGTGTCCTTCCGCCACGAAAAGTACAAGGAGTTCGGCGGCCCCAACGGGGGTGACGGGGGGCGCGGCGGCCATGTGTTCGCCGTGGCCGACCCGAACCTCAATACGCTGGTTGATTTCCGGTATGCCCGCCGGCACGAGGCCAAGCGCGGCGAGCATGGCATGGGTTCGGACATGTTCGGCGCCGCCGGCGCCGACATCACCTTGAAGATGCCGGTGGGCACCATCTTGAGCGACGCCGAAACCGGGGAGGTGCTGTACGAATTGCTCAAACCGGGTGAAGTCGTGACGATCGCCAAGGGCGGTGACGGCGGCTTCGGCAACATGCGGTTCAAGAGCGCCATCAACCGGGCCCCGCGCCAAAAGACACCGGGGTGGCCTGGCGAGCGCAAGAGCCTGAAACTGGAACTCAAGGTGCTGGCGGATGTCGGCCTGTTGGGCATGCCCAATGCCGGCAAGTCCACCTTCATCGCCGCGGTTTCCAACGCCCGGCCGAAGATCGCCGACTACCCGTTCACCACCCTTCATCCCAATCTGGGCGTGGTGCGCGTGGGGCCCGAACAAAGTTTCGTCGTCGCCGACATTCCCGGGTTGATAGAAGGCGCCTCCGAAGGGGCGGGCCTGGGGCACCAGTTCTTGCGCCACCTCCAGCGCACGCGTTTGCTGCTGCACATCGTCGACCTGGCGCCGTTCGATGATGCCGTCGATCCGGTGGCGCAGGCCAAAGCCATCGTCGGCGAACTGAAAAAGTACGACAGCGCCCTGTTCAAGAAGCCGCGCTGGCTCGTGCTGAACAAACTCGACATGCTGGCGCCCGACGAGCGCGCCGCGCGCGTGGTCGATTTCGTCAAGCGCTTCAAGTGGAAGGGCCCGGTGTTCGAGATTTCCGCCCTGACGCGGGAGGGCTGCGAGCCCTTGGTGCGCGCGATCTATGCGCATGTCCAGGCCGAACAGGTGGCTGCGCAGGCGCCGGCGGCGGCTATCGACCCGCGCTTTCCGGACGCCGTGCCCACCGACAGCGCTGCAAAACTATAGTATTGATAGCTTAAAGTGCTTATGAATAAAGCGCTAGAGGTCAAAATGAACCTTGAAAATTCGGGAGTCCTCCGCACCGCCCACCGCATCGTCGTCAAGGTCGGCTCCAGCCTCGTGACGAACGAAGGCCGGGGCCTGGATGCGCAGGCCATCGGCGAGTGGGCGCGCCAACTGGCGGCGCTGGTCAGCGGGAAAGTGGGCGGCAAGCGCGAAGTCATCATGGTGTCGAGCGGCGCGATCGCCGAGGGCATGAAGCGCCTGGGCTGGAGCGTGCGCCCGCGCCAGGTGCACGAACTGCAGGCGGCGGCCGCAGTGGGCCAGATGGGCCTGGCGCAAATGTACGAAACCAAGCTGCGCGAAAACGGCATCGGCAGCGCGCAGGTGCTGCTGACCCACGGCGACCTCGCCGACCGCGAGCGCTACCTCAACGCGCGCTCCACGCTGCTGACGCTGCTGCGCCTCGGCGTGGTCCCGGTGATCAACGAGAACGACACGGTCGTCAACGACGAAATCAAATTCGGCGACAACGACACCCTGGGCGCCCTGGTGGCCAACCTGGTTGAAGCCGATGCCCTGGTCATCCTGACCGACCAGAAAGGGCTCTATACGGCCGATCCGCGTCGGGATCCCGAGGCGACCTTCGTCGCCCAGGCGCGCGCGGGCGACCCAGCGCTGGAGGCCATGGCCGGGGGGGCGGGCTCCAGCATCGGTCGGGGCGGCATGCTCACCAAGATCCTCTCGGCCAAGCGCGCAGCCGGCTCGGGAGCATCCACCGTGATCGCCTGGGGGCGCGAACCCGACGTGCTGCTGCGTCTGGCCGGAGGGGAAGCCATCGGCACGCTGCTCGTATCGCAGACGGCCAAAAAGCAGGCGCGCAAGCAATGGATGGCAGACCACCTGCAGCTGCGCGGCGCCGTCCGCGTGGACGCCGGTGCCGCGGCCAAGCTGTGCGCGGAAGGCAAAAGCCTGCTGCCCATAGGCATGACGCATGTCGAGGGGGAATTCGAGCGCGGCGACGTCATCGCGGTGCACGACCCGCAGGGTGTGGAGATCGCACGCGGGCTTGCCAACTACGCCAGCAGCGAGGCACGGCGCCTGTGCCGCAAACCCTCAAGCGCCTTCGAGGAGCTGCTCGGCTACGCGGCCGAGCCCGAGATGCTGCACCGCGACAACCTCGTCCTCACGGGGCGCTAGAGGCCTCGCCGGGCTGCACGCTCGGCGGTTCGGGCGCTTCACGCGGCGCGGTGGGAGCATCGCGTTGCGGGTTGGGATCGAAGCTGGCCCCGGGCGGCAGTTCCACGCCCGGATGCACCAACATGGCGCCGCTGCGGTGCGGGCTTCCGAACCCGGGCTCCGCGTCGCGCGCACGCATGCCGCTGCGCAGGTAGCGGTTGCGCTGCTCCTGGCGCGGCAGGAAACGCGCCAGTTCTGTCAACGCCGTTTCGTACACACCGCGCTTGAACTCGACCACCACGTCCAGCGGGACCCAGTAGTCGTTCCAGCGCCAGGCGTCGAATTCGGGGTGGTTGGTGGCCCGCAGGTTCAAGTCCCAGTCGTGGCCGAGCAACTGCAGCAGATACCAGATCTGCTTTTGCCCTTTGTAGTGTCCGCGCGCATCGCGGCGGATGTACCGGTCTGGCACCTCATAGCGCAACCAGTCCCGGGTCCGGGCCACCACGCGCACGTGGTTGGGCAGCAAGCCGACTTCTTCGTGGAGTTCCCGGAACATCGCCTGTTCGGGCGATTCGCCGCGGTCTATGCCGCCTTGCGGGAACTGCCAGCTGTGGGTGCGTATGCGCTTGCCCCAGAACACCTGGTTTCTTTGGTTGAGCAGGATGATGCCGACGTTCGGCCGAAAGCCGTCCCGGTCAAGCATAATCGAACCCCAAAATCTTTAAACTGCGTCCATTATGCACGGCCCTTGCAGAAAGCGGCGGCAAGCGCGCATCCTTGCAGGGTTCCGATGAAAGCCTCCCAGTTCTTTATTTCCACGCTCAAGGAAGCGCCGGCTGACGCAGAGGTCGCCAGCCACCAACTCATGACCCGTGCGGGCCTCATCAAGAAGCTCGGGGCCGGGATCTACAGCTGGATGCCCATGGGGCTGCGCGTGCTCCGCAAGGTCGAAGCCATCGTGCGCGAGGAAATGAACCGGGCCGGCGCGGTGGAGTTGCTGATGCCGGTGGTGCAGCCGGCCGAGTTCTGGCAGGAAACCGACCGCTGGAACAAGATGGGCCCCGAGTTGATGCGCGTGCAAGACCGGCACGGGCGGGACTTCGTCGTCCAGCCGACGAGCGAGGAGGTTGTCACCGACATCGCCCGCCAGGAGCTGCGCAGCTACAAGCAATTGCCGCGCAACTTCTACCATATCCAGACGAAGTTCCGCGATGAGCGGCGGCCGCGCTTCGGCGTGATGCGCAGCCGCGAGTTCATCATGAAGGACGCCTACAGTTTCGACCGCGACCTGGAAGCCGCCAAGGGCAGCTACCAGGCCATGGCCAAGGCGTACCGCGCCATTTTTGACCGTTTCGGCCTGCGCTACCGCGCCGTCGCTGCCGACAGCGGCGCCATCGGCGGCGACCTGAGCGAGGAGTTCCAGGTGATTGCCGCCACGGGAGAGGACGCCATCGTCTACTGCCCGCAGAGCAGTTACGCGGCCAATATGGAAAAGGCCGAAGCCCTGGCACCGTCCGGCCCGCGCCCCGCGCCCGGCCAGGCCCTGGAAAAGACGCCCACGCCCGGCAAGGCGACCTGCGCCGAGGTGGCGCAGCTGCTCGGCGTGCCCTTGGCCCGCACCGTCAAGTCGCTGGTCCTGGCCACGGACGAGGCGAACGCGGCGGGCGAGATCGTCAAGAGCACCGTCTGGCTGCTGCTGCTGCGCGGCGACCACGACATGAACGAGATCAAGGTTTCCAAGGTGCCCGGCCTGGATGCCGGGTTCCGCTTCGCCACGCTGGCCGAGATCGACGCGCATTTCGGCTGCCAACCCGGCTACCTGGGTCCGATCGGCCTGAAGAAGTCCGTCAAGCTGGTGGTGGACCGCGAAGTGGCCGTCATGGGCGACTGGATCTGCGGCGCCAACGTGGTGGATTTCCACATGACCGGCGTGAACTGGGGCCGCGACCTGCCCGAACCCGACGCGGTGGCCGATCTGCGCAACATCGTGGAAGGCGACCCATCGCCCGACGGCAAGGGTTTGCTGGCGGTCGAGCGCGGCATCGAGGTCGGGCACATCTTCGTGCTGGGCACCAAATACAGCAAGGCCATGAACGCCACCTTCCTGGACGAGGCCGGCAAGCCGCAGCACATGGAAATGGGCTGCTACGGCATCGGCATCACCCGCCTTCCCGCAGCGGCCATCGAGCAGAACCACGACGAGCGCGGCATCATCTGGCCGGACGCCATCGCGCCGTTCACGGTGGTGCTCTGCCCCATCACGCCTGAGCGCTTCCCCGACGTGAAGGCGGCGGGCGAGCAGCTGTATGCGCAGCTCCTGGCGGCCGGCGTGGACGTCATACTGGACGACCGCGGCGAGCGCCCCGGTGCCATGTTCGCCGATTGGGAGTTGATTGGCGTACCGCACCGCGTCACCATCGGCGACCGGGGCCTGAAGGAAGGTCTTGTCGAATACCAGCACCGGCGCGATACTGCGCCGACCAAGATTGCGCTGACCGATATCCTGGCCCACATCAAGGGCCGACTTAGCGTATGAACGTGGGAATGACACGCCGCAGCTGTCTAGCGGCGGCGCTGCCTGTCCTGGCGCCGCTCGGCTGGGCCGTGCCCGCAGCCGCCCACGCGGGCCAGCTGGAAGAGCCCCTGGCCGATTCGGTCCGCTCCGCGCTCAGTGCCGCCATCGCCTTCGAGGCGCCCCCCGAACCCGAATTCGCCAGCACCCAGGAGCGCATCCTGTATTTGCGCTGGCTCACCACCATGAGCGACCGCCTGCGCCGGCGCAAGCTCGACTGGGAAGTACGGCGCGACTTCCTGCAGACCGCGTGGTACGAAAGCCGGCGCGCCGGGCTTGATGTGTCGCTGGTGCTGGGCCTTGTCCAGGTGGAGAGTGCCTTTCGCAAGTACGCCATTTCCAGCGTCGGCGCGCGCGGCTACATGCAGGTCATGCCGTTCTGGACGCGCGTGATCGGCGATGGCGATCCGGGCAAGCTCTTTCACATGCAGACCAACCTGCGCTTTGGCTGCGTGATCCTGCGCCACTACCTGGACCGCGAGCGCGGCGACTTGTACATGACGCTCGGGCGCTACAACGGCAGCCGCGGCCGCGCGCCGTATCCGAACGCGGTGTTCGCGGCGCAGCGCAACTGGCAGTTCGACGGTCGCCTGACCGGCTGATCACGCATCCGCTGGCGCAGCGCCCGCGGGCGCGATGCGCGACACCATCACCTGGTCGATGCGGTAGCTGTCCACGTCGAGCACCTCGAACTTGTAGCCACCCCAGGTCACGCTGTCGGTGCGGCGCGGCACGCGGCGCAGCATCACCATCAGGAAGCCGGCGAGCGTTTCGTATTCCTCGGTATGCGGCAGCGCATCGAGCGAGAGCGCGTGCAGCACGTCCTCGATGGGGGTCACGCCGTCGATCAGCCACGAATCCTCGTCGCGGCGCACGATCTGTTCTTCGTCGGCCGGGCCGACGAGATCGCCCATCACCGTGCTCATCACGTCGTTGAGCGTGACCACCCCGACCACCAGGCTGTACTCGTTGACGATGACGGCGAAGTCCTCGTGCACCTGGCGGAACTGTTCCAGCACTTCCGACAGGGTCAGCCGGTCCGGGACGATGAGCACCTTGCGCACCAGGCTGTCGTCGGCAAGCGAGATCGGCTGGTTGTTCAGCACGCGCTGGAACAGGTCCTTGGCGTCCACATACCCGACCACATGGTCGATGTCGCCTTCGCACACCGGGTAGGTCGAGAACGGCTCGGCGGCGATGCGCAGGCGGATGACGGCGTCCGCGTCGTCGCGCCGGAAGAACGCGATGCGGTCGCGCGGCGACATGGCGCTCGAGACCGTGCGCGTATCGAGCTCGAAGACGTTGGTGATGACCTGCTGCTCGCGCGCCGCCAGCACGCCCGCGCGGGCGCCGGCCTCCATCATGGCCAGGATGTCTTCCGAGGTGATGCGGTCGTCGCGCAGCGAAGACAGCCCGAACAAGCGAAAGAGCGCGTCCGCGCAGCGGCTGTACAGCCACACCAGGGGGCGCAGCAACGCCATGCACCAGGCCATGGGCTGGGCCAGGCGCAGGACGAGGCGCTCGGGCTCGGCCATGCCCAGGCGTTTGGGAAACAGATCCGCAAACAGGATGAACAGCGAAGTGATCACCAGGAAGGAGGCCAGGAACCCGACGGTCTGCGCCATGGAAGGGGCGAGCCACAGGCCGAGCAAGGCGCTGAGGTGCGGGCTCAACGCGTCTTCACCGACGATGCCCCCGAGGATGGCGACGGCGTTCTGGCCGACCTGAACCACGGTGAAATAGTCGCCCGGCTGCTCCTGCATGCGCAGCACGCGCTCGGCGCGCGCGTCGCCTTCGTCGGCAAGCTGGCGCAAGCGCAGGCGGCGCGCTGCCGCGAGCGAAATCTCGGCCATTGAAAAAAAAGCGCTGGCGGCGATCAGCAGCGCGATGACGAGGAGGCTTTGGGTGAGGGACATGGCACGGGCGCGGGCCCATGCGCGCCCGCCTGCCGAGTGTATCTGTGCGTTCGCCGGCGCCAGCCGCCACCAGCGGGCGCAAAAAAGCCACCCGAAGGTGGCTTGGGGACGGGGCGGCTTGCCCGCTCAGCCTTGCGCGCCCAGCATCTGCTTGAGCTCGCCCGATTCGTACATCTCCATCATGATGTCCGAGCCGCCGATGAACTCGCCCTTCACATAGAGCTGCGGGATGGTGGGCCACTGGCTGTAGTCCTTGATGCCCTGGCGGATTTCATCGTCGTCGAGCACGTTGACGGTGGTGATCTCCTTGGGGTCGACGTCGCAGGCCTTCAGGATCTGGATGGCGCGGCCGGAGAAGCCGCACATGGGGAAGCTGGCCGTGCCCTTCATGAACAAGAGCACGTTGCTGGATTTGACGAGGTCGTCGATGCGTTTCTGGGTGTCGCTCATGGGAGGCTCCAAAGAGGTAGGGCCGTGGGAGGCCGGTGGGGAATGGCGCGATTATTTCATTCTCGGGCGCTGGCCGCCGGTGCAACGCCCTATGCCGGCCAGGTCATTGCGGACTTGCACCTGCACCAGCCCCGCGCCGCGCAGCAGCTGCTGCACGGCGGCCGCCTGGTCCCAGCCGTGTTCCAGCAGCAGCCAGCCGCCGGGCGCCAGGTACCGGCCGGCCTGGGCGGCGATGGCGCGCAGGTCGCGCAGGCCGTCGGGGCCCGCCACCAGGGCCGACAAGGGTTCGTGCCGCAAGGCCGGCAGGTGCGGGTCGCCCTCGGCGATGTAGGGCGGATTGGAGACGATGAGCTCGTATTCGCCCTGCACGCCGGCCAACCAGTCCGAAAGCGCAAAGTGCACCGGCAGGCGCAGCCGGGCGGCGTTGGTGCGTGCCACGGCGAGCGCGTCGGCGCTGGCGTCCACGGCGCTCACCTGGGCGCCCGGGCAGGCCTTGGCCAGGGCCAGGGCGATGGCGCCGCTCCCGGTGCCGAGGTCGAGCACGCGCGGTGCGGCCTGGTCGGCCAGCAGCTCCAGCGCCCAGTCCACCAGGGTTTCGGTGTCGGGCCGCGGGTCGAGTACGCGCGCGTCGATGTCGAGCTCCAGCCCGTGGAAGGCTTTGCGGCCCGTCAGGTAGGCGAGTGGTTCGCCGCCCGCGCGGCGCTGGCACAGCGCCCCGTACTGCGCCTGCGCAGCGGGAGGAAGCGGGTCGGTGTCGTGCGCCAGCAGCCAGGCGCGGCCGCCCGCGGGCTGGCCCAGCACGTGCAGCAGCAGGAGCTGGGCATCGATGCGCGCCAGGCCCAGGGCGTGGGCCTGGGCCAGTGCGGCCCCGAGGGTGTGGGGGGGAATCACTATGCTATCAATAGCTGTAAACGATTACGCAGCAAGCGCTAGAGGCCAATTTGACCCAAATTTTTGCCGTCACAGGCTGCCCTGCTGCATCTCGGCCAGTTGCTCGGCCTCGCGCGCGTGCGCCAGGGCCTGCAGCACCTCGGCCAGGTCGCCTTCCATCACCGCAAGCAGCTTGTACAGCGTGAGGTTGATGCGGTGGTCCGTCAGCCGTCCCTGCGGGAAGTTGTAGGTGCGGATGCGGTCGCTCCGGTCGCCGCTGCCGATCAGACCCTTGCGCTCGGCGGCCTCCTTGGCGGCGCGCTCGCTGCGCTCCTTTTCCTGGATGCGCGCCTGCAGCACCTGCAGCGCCTTGGCCTTGTTGCTGTGCTGGCTGCGCCCGTCCTGGCATTCGGCGACGATGCCGGTGGGCAGGTGGACCACGCGCACGGCGGAGTCCGTCTTGTTGATGTGCTGGCCGCCGGCGCCGCTGGCGCGGAAGGTGTCGATGCGCAGGTCCGCCGGGTTGAGCTTGATGGCCTCGTGCTCGTCCGGCTCGGGCATCACGGCCACGGTGCAGGCGCTGGTGTGGATGCGGCCCTGCGTCTCGGTGGCGGGCACGCGCTGCACGCGGTGGCCGCCCGATTCGAAGCGCAGGCTGCCGTACACGCCGCTGCCGCCCGGCCCGCTGCCGTCCGGGCCTTCGATGCGCAGCACGATTTCCTTGTAGCCGCCGAGTTCAGAGGGGCTCTCGCTCACCACCTCCACGCGCCAGCCGGTGTTGGCGGCGTAGCGCGTGTACATGCGCGCCAGATCGCCGGCGAACAGGGCGGATTCGTCGCCCCCGGTGCCGGCGCGGATTTCCAGGAAGGCGTTGCGCGCATCCTGCGGGTCCTTGGGCAGCAGCAGGCGCTGCAGTTCGGCCTCCAGCGCGGGCAGCTCGGCCTCGCCGGCGGCGATCTCCTCCTCTGCCAGCTCGGCCATGTCGGGGTCGTCCAGCATGCCGCGGGCCGATTCCAGGTCGGCTTCGACCTGCCGGTAGCGCGCGTAGCGCCCCGCCACCTGCGTGACTTCGGCGTGCTCGCGCGAGAGGGCGCGGTACTGCCCCATGTCGGCCATGATGTCTTCGCGCGAGAGCAGGAAATCGAGTTCCTCCATGCGCTGGGCGTAGCGTTCCAGCTGGTTCCTGAGAAATGTTTGCATGCGCGAAGGGCTGATAAGCTACCAAAAGAGTAGCTATAAACGTAGGCTGGTTAAGCGCTACAGGGGTTTTTTGCTTTGAGAGCGCAAAAACAGGCGCGATGCCGTGCGCGCCGTCGCCTCGCGTGCCTGCGGGTCGCCCGTGCGCAGTTCGGCCATGGTGCCGTGCAGCATCTTGCGCGAGAGCCCGCGCGAGAGCGCCTGCAGCACGGCTTCCACGTCCTCGCCGCGCGCCAGGCGCCGGCGCGCGCGCGCCAGTTCGATGGCGCTCCACTGCTCGGTCTGTTCGTGGATCTGGCGGATCAGCGGCACCACGCCGTGCTGCGGGTCGCGCTGGTCCAGCCAGTGCATGAAGCTTTGCACGCCCGCATCGATGATGGCTTCGGCCTGTTCGACGGCGGCCTGGCGGCTGGCCTGCGCCGTCTGCACCACCGTGGCGAGGTCGTCCACGGTGTAGAGGTAAACGTCCTGCAGCGCCTTGACTTCGGGCTCGATGTCGCGCGGCACGGCCAGGTCGACCATGAACATGGGGCGGTGGCGGCGTTTGCGGAGCGCGCGCTCGACAGCGCCCAGGCCGACGATGGGCAGGGTGCTGGCGGTGCAGCTCACGACGATGTCGAATTCGTGCAGGCGCTCGGGCAGCTCGGCCAGGCGCAGCACCTGGGCGCCGAAGCGCGATGCCAGGTGCTCGCCGCGTTCGAGCGTGCGGTTGGCGATCGCCATGGACGCGGGGTTGCGCGCGGCGAAATGCGTGGCCGTGAGCTCGACCATCTCGCCCGCGCCGATGAACAGCACGCGCGTCTTGCCCAGGTCCTCGAAAATCTGGCCCGCCAGGCGCACCGCAGCGGCCGCCATGCTGATGCTGTGCGCGCCGATCTCGGTCGAGGTGCGCACTTCCTTGGCGACGGCAAAGCTGCGCTGGAACAACTGGTTGAGCGTGCTGCCCAGCGCCCCGGCGCTTTCGGCGGCGCGCACGGCGTCCTTCATCTGCCCGAGGATCTGCGCCTCGCCGAGCACCATGGAATCGAGCCCGCTGGCCACGCGGAAGGCGTGGCGCGCGGCCGTTCCATCTTCCAGCACATAGGCGTGCGAGCGCAGCAGGTCGGTGCTCACTCCGCCGCTCTGCGCCAGCCAGCGCATCGTGTGGTCCAGTGCGCTTTGTTCCCCGGCGCAATAGACCTCGGTGCGGTTGCAGGTGGAAATGATGGCCGACTCGACCCGACGGTGCGGGTTGGCGGCGCCGAGCGCGGCGCGCAGGCCGCTCAGCGTGGGGGCGATCTGGTCGAGCGCGAACGCAAAACGCCCGCGCAGATCGAGCGGCGCGGTGTTGTGGTTGATGCCCAGGGCCCAGACAGACATTGTGGAATTATAAAATCGCCAGCCCGTTCAAGGCGCGCCGCGCCGCGCCTGAGTCTTGACTTGTGTCATGTCCATGGATTTCACCGCCGCCACCCTCCATTTGCTGAACTTCCTGGCCCCCGCCCTGTGCCTGCCGCTGCTGCTCTGGCCGATGGCGCGCCTGGCTTTCGGCCGGCCGGCCGGCGCGCCGCGCTGGTGGGTGCAATGGGGCGTGCAGGCGGCCGTGGGCGCCGCCGTGCTGCTGGCCGGGCTGTGGGTGTTCGGGCGCGACGGCAAGATGCTCACCTATGCAGCGCTGGTGCTGGCCGGTGCCAGCTGCCAGTGGCTGCTGCAACGCGGCTGGCGGCGCTGAGGGCGGCAAGCCCGAGTGGCACCGCGGCGCGGTTGCCGCCTTACGCATAGAAGCGCGCGTTGTTTTCGATCCGCTGGCGCTCGGTTTCAGGAAAGCGCTGCTGCGCCATGAGTCTGGCAATCGCCTGGCGGCCTTCGTCCAGCGCGCCGGCATACCAGGCGCTGCTGGCCAGTTCGTCGAGTGCGCGCCATGCGTAGACGGAAGCATCGACGAACAACACGTCCTGCGGCAGCGCCATGGCTGCGGCGCGCGCGGCATACAGGAAGGCCATGGCGTGCTCGCCCCGCTGGCGCAGGTAGCGCGCCAGCTCGCACAGGGGTTCGGCGCGCGACGGGCGCATGGCGTACGCCGCCAGATACGCCTGCTGGACTTCGGCGGCGGGCCGCTGCAAGCGCTCGCAGAGCACGGCGACCTGGAAGGCGGAAAACCAGCGTTCCTCGTCCCATCCGTCCTGCGCCATGCGCAGGCGGTAGCACCGCACGCTGTCTTCCAATAGCCCCGCGTCGCGGTAGGTCTGGGCCAGGTAGAAGGTGTAGCGGGTGTGCCCCGGCTCACGCTGCAGCGCCTGGTGCAGGACGTCGATGTCCTTGAGGTAGGTGGACGGATCGCGTGCCCGTGCGCCGTCTCGGCCGACCACGATCTGCGGCCCGGGCAGCAACTCCCAGCGGTGCGGCCGGTCGCACGTCAGGAATTCGTGCAGCACCCCGACCCAACGCCAGTCCAGGCGCGTGGCTATCAGGCTGTTGCGGCCGTAGTGCCAACCATTGAGCTCGCAGCGAAACAGGTAGCCGTCGCCTCCCAGAGCGGGCCATTGGAAATCTCGCGGCATGACGAGCTGCTCGTCGGCGTCGATGAACAGCACGTAATCGGCCTGCGCCCGCGCCAGATCCAGCGCTTCGTTGCGGTTGTGCGCGAAGTCCTGCCAGGGGCGCTCGTGCAGGCTGCCCGGTACCCCGGCCAGCGCCGCGCGGACTTGATCTTGCGTGCCGTCGCTGGAACCCGTGTCGACGATGACCCAATGGTCGATCCAGGGGCGCACGCTCGCCAGGCAGCGGTGGATCACCGGGCTTTCGTTCTTCACGATCATGCTCAGGCAGATGCGGGGCGGGGCCATGGGAAATGGGTGAGTAAAAAAGTGTGATGTTCGTTACTTATCTGACGAACTTATTAATTGCGCTGAAGATCGCCATTTTCAACTAGGAGCTGCTTTTGAAATCGCGACCGCGCATCCATCCCCTGTTGTCCAGCCTGATGCTGGGACTGACCCTCACTGTCACGGCCTGCGGCGGCGGTGACGACGCGGGGGGCGTGGTCCCCGCTTCCGGCTTTACCCTGCTCGGCGCAGCGACCGCACCCTCGAATGCGGTTGGCAACGATGGCGACTTCTTTCTCGACAGTTCGACCGGTCGCCTGTATGGGCCCAAGGCCGGAGGTGTGTGGCCGTCTTCCAGCCTCTCCCTCGTGGGTCCCGCAGGCCCTGCCGGCGCCGAAGCGCCACCCGGGCACGGCGTGGGCTCCGTGTTGCTCTCGGGTTCCGGGGAGCCCAATGCGACCGTGGGAAGAGATGGAGACTTTTACGTAGATATAAACACTTTTAGCGTCTACGGACCGAAATCTGGTGGATTCTGGCGCGGCGTCGTAGGCAACTTGCACGGCAGTGTGGGGCCAGAGGGGCCTGCCGGCCCGGCGGGCGCGCCCCCGCGCACCCGCCGGCCCGACGGGTGCGGCAGGTGCGCCCGGTGCCGCGGGCGCGACCGGTGCGACCGGTGCGACCGGTGCGACGGGGTCGACGGGCGCCACGGGCCCCGCTGGCTCGGCAGGTGCCAC
>MEDL01000066.1 GCA_001724785.1 Acidovorax sp. SCN 68-22
AGTGTGGCCCCCACGCTCCGCCGCTGCGCGGGTCGCTGCCCCCCGAGGGGGGCGCTTTTTCATCTTGGGGCGGCCCGGCGATGAAAATGGCCCCCACGCTCCGCCGCTGCGCGGGTCGCTGCCCCCCGAGGGGGGCGCTTTTTCATCTTGGGGCGGCCCGGCGATTAAAAAAACCCGCAGGCGTTGGCACTGCGGGTTCCGGGGTGCGGAGTGCGGGCAAGCCCGCGACCGGCTTAGCTGAAGTTGCCGGTAGCGATCTGCTGCGAGCGGCCCGCAATGCGGCCGGCTTCGCGCACTTCGGCGCGCGAGAGTTGGGGCGCGACCTGCGCAGCTTGCGGTGCCACGTAGTAGTTCTTGAAGGCGGGCACGGCCACGACGGCTTCGGCCTGCACTTCGGCGCGGGTGCGGCTGGCGTTGAAACCGGCTTCGAAATCGGTGCCGTACAGGTTGCCGTTCAGCTGGCCGGCCTGGGCGCCCAGGGAAGCGAATGCGGCGATGGCGGCGATGGAGGCGATGCGTGCGGTGGTCATGGCAATTTTCCTTAACGAGTTGACAAATGGGCCCGCTGCCGGTTGGCGTCCTGCCGGGTGGCAGCGGTTTCGGTGAGTCACCGTTGTGTTTGGCTCATCGATGGGGTGAACTTTACGCCCGTTTGGTTCATTTAAAAACTATTCAGTCGCAAACTAACTGTTCTGGTATTTGGAACAATCTCCCGATCCGGTGACGGTCACCTTGCTGGGTTCAACGCGCACCGCGTGGAAATGGTCCATGTCGAATGACTCTTTTAATTCGGCACGGCGATTCCCCGCTGGACAACGCCCGAAGCGGGGCGTCGGCACAATGGAGGCATGTCGCGTGCGCTGCCTCCCGATACCCCCGTCGCCTCCAGCCCCGATGCCCTGGAGGCGCCGCTGCGCAAGGCCCAGCCCTGCCTCTGGACCAACCCCGCGTGCCAGGCCGCGCCGGCGCCCGGCGCGCTCGGACCGGCAGAGGTGCAGGCGGCAGCCCAGCGCTTTGAACGCGCAGCCGGCCTGCTGGCGAAGGTGTTTCCCGAGCTGGCGGCCAGCGCTGGCCGCGTCGCCTCGCCGCTGCGGCGCACCGCCCACCTGCAGCGCGCGCTCGGGCTGGACGAAGAGGCCGGGGCACTCTGGCTCAAATGCGACCACCTGCTGCCGGTGGCCGGCTCGGTGAAGGCGCGCGGCGCCCTGCACGAGGTGTTGGAACTGGCCGAGCGGCTGGCGCTCGCACACGGCCTGATCGCGCCGGGCGGCGACCTGTCCGCTCTGGCCGAGGCGCCCGCGCGTGCGCTGTTCGGTCGCCACGAGGTCGCCGTGGGCTCCACCGGCAACCTGGGGATGGGCGTGGGCCTGATCGCCCGCGCACTCGGTTTTCGCGCCCGCGTGCACATGTCGCGGGACGCCAAGGCCTGGAAGAAGGCACGCCTGCGCGCGCACGGCGTCGAGGTGCTGGAGCACGCCGGCGACTATGCGCGCGCCGTGCAGGCCGGGCGCACTGCGGCGGCGCAGGACCCGCTGTGCCACTTCGTCGACGACGAGCAATCGCGCTCGCTGCTGCTCGGCTACAGCGCGGCGGCGGGCGAGTTGCAGGCGCAGCTCGGGGCCGCCGGCGTGGTGGTGGACGCCGAGCACCCGCTGTTCGTCTACCTGCCCTGCGGCGTCGGCGGCGCGCCCGGCGGCATCACCCTGGGCCTGCGCCAGTGTTTCGGCGCGCATGTGCACTGCTTCTTCGCCGAGCCGGTGCAGGCGCCCTGCATGCTGCTGCAATTGCGCGCCGGCCTGGGCGCGGACCGGTCGGTGTACGACATCGGTCTGACCAACCGCACGGAGGCCGACGGCCTGGCCGTGGCGCAGGCGTCGCGCCTGGCGGCCGGGCTGATGCACGAACGCCTGGCCGGCGCCTACACGGTGGACGACGCCCGCCTGCTGTGCGACCTGGTGCGGGCGCACGACGCCGAGGGCCTGCGCCTGGAGCCTTCTGCCGCCGCTGCCCTGTCCGGGCCGCTCTGCCTTACTAGCAGCGTCGCCGGCTGCGCCTGGCTGGACGCACATGGCTTGTCCGCACACCTCGCCCAGACCACCCACATCGCCTGGACCACCGGCGGCGCGCTGCTGCCGGACGCCGAATTCGATGCTTTCGTGCAGCGCGGCCGCGCCCTGCTGGCCGCCGAACACCAAGGAGAACCCCATGCCTCCGTTTGATTTCGCCGTGGTCGGCGCCGGAATGGCCGGCGCCAGCGTCGCCTGGGAACTGGCGGCACACGGCAGCACCCTGCTGCTGGAGCGCGAATCCCTGCCCGGCTACCACACCACCGGCCGCTCGGCGGCACTGTTCCTGGAGACCTACGGCACGCCGGCGATCCGCGCCCTGACGCGCGCCAGCCGCGCCTTCCTGGAGGCGCCACCGGCCGGCTTCGCGGACGGCGCCATCCTCGCGCCGCGCGGCGTGGTCTACATCGCCGGGCCGGACCAGATAGACCTGCTGGACGCCACCGAAGCCGAGTTGCGCCCGCACGCGCCGGGGCTCGAACGCCTCTCGGCCGACGAACTGGCCGCGCGCGTGCCCTGCCTGCGCCGCGAGGCGCTCGGCGGTGGCCTGCAGGAGGCGGGCGCGGCCGACATCGACGTGCACGCGCTGCACCAGGGCTACCTGCGCGGCCTGCGCCAGCGCGGCGGCACGCTGCAGACCGACGCCGAAGTGGTGGCGCTGCGCCGCGCGGGCGGCCTGTGGACGCTGACCCTGGCGAGCGGCGCGCACGTGCAGGCGCGCACGCTCGTCAACGCCGCGGGCGCCTGGGCCGATGTGCTGGGGGCGCTCGCGGGCGCAGCGCCCATCGGCCTGACGCCCTGCCGGCGCACGGCCTTCACCTTTCCGGCGCCGGACGGCCTGGACCTGGCGCGCATGCCGGCCATCATCGCCGTGGACGAGAGCTTCTACATCAAGCCCGACGCGCGCCAGCTGCTCGGCTCGCCCGCCAACGCCGACCCGACCACGCCGCACGACGTGGTGCCCGAGGAGCTGGACGTAGCCACCGGCATCTTCCACATCGAGGAGCGCACGCACTTCCAGATCCGCCGGCCCTCGCACACCTGGGCGGGGCTGCGCTCTTTCGTGCCGGATGGCGACATGGTGGTCGGCTGGGACGGCGGCGTGGACGGCCTGTTCTGGGTCGCGGCGCAGGGCGGCTACGGCATCCAGAGCGCGCCGGCCTACGCGCTGCTGGCGCGCAACCTGCTGCTGGGCCAGGCGCCGGATACGCAGCTGCGGGCGCACGGTGTGGAAGCGGCCGCCATGGCGCCCACCCGTTTGCGCTGAATTTTCAGATAAAAAAGGCGCTGGCGCTTGCTGCGCCTACATTAATAGCTATTAATTAGCTAGCAATGCGTCCTGCAGCATCGCCCGCGTGCGCTCGGCCTCGCGCCGCGCCGCCTGGGCAAAATCCTCGCCGCTGCCAGCGTACAGGATGGCGCGTGAAGAATTCACGACGATCGGCCCCTCGGGCCGCCAGCCCGCGCGCACCGTCGCCAGCGCGTCGCCGCCCTGCGCCCCGACGCCGGGGATGAGCAGCGGCAGGGTGGGCGCAAGCGCGCGCACGCGCTCGATCTCGGCCGGGTAGGTGGCGCCGACGACCAGCCCCAGCTGGCCGTTGTGGTTCCACGGCCCCTGCGCCAGGCGCGCCAAGTGTTCGTACAGGCGCGGCTGCCCGTCCACATCGGCCAGGCGCTGGTTCTGCAGGTCGTCGCCACCGGGGTTGGAGGTGCGGCACAGCAGGAACGCACCCTTGCCGGGATACTGCAGGTAGGGCGCGATGGAGTCGTAGCCCATGAAGGGCGAAAGCGTCACCGCGTCGGCGCCGTAGCGCTCGAAGGCCTCGCGCGCGTACTGCTCGGCCGTCGAACCGATGTCGCCGCGCTTGGCGTCCAGGATGATGGGCACCTGCGGCGCATTGCAGCGCATGTGCGCCATCAGGCGCTCAAGCTGGTCCTCGGCGCCGTGCGCGGCGAAGTAGGCGATCTGCGGCTTGAACGCGCAGACCAGGTCGCAGGTCGCGTCGACGATGGCGGCGCAGAAGTCGTACAGGCGATTGGGCCCCTGCGGCACGCAGGCCGGCAGGCGCGTCGGTTCGGGGTCCAGCCCGACGCAGAGCATGGAGCGGTTCTGCGCCGAAGCGGCGCGCAGCATGTCGAGGAAGTCCATGGAAGGATTTTAGGCAGCCCGCTCGAAATGAAACACCGCCGTTCCGGCGCGCGCGTTCGGCAGCCAGCGCACCACTTGCCCCTCCTGCATACCGAAGGCATCCAGGATGCGCAGCCGGTTCTTGTGCGCCAGGACCTCGAAATCCTTGTAGGTGCCGACGCGGATGTTGGGCGTGTCGTACCACTGGTAGGGCAGGCGGCGCGTGACCGGCATGCGCCCGCGCAGCACGGAAAGCCGGTTGGGCCAGTGCGCGAAGTTGGGGAAGGCGACGATGCCGGTGCGGCCGACGCGCGCCGTCTCGCGCAGCATGACCTCGGCATTGCGCAGGTGCGGCAGGGTGTCGATCTGCAGGACCACGTCGAAGGAGTTGTCCTCGAAGATCGCCAGGCCTTCGTCGAGGTTGAGCTGTATGGCGTTGACGCCGCGGCGCACGCAGGCGAGCACGTTGGCGTCGTCGATTTCCACGCCGTAGCCGCTGCAGCGGCGCGCGCGCTGCAGGTAGTCGAGCATGGCGCCGTCGCCGCAGCCGAGGTCGAGCACGCGCGAGCCTTCGGGCACGAGGGCGGCCAGCGCCTGCATGGTGGCTTGTTCGGTCATGCGAGCTCCTTGGCGATGCGCTCGAAATACGCGCCGACGACGCCCAGGTAGCGCGCGTCGTCCAGCAAAAAGGCGTCGTGTCCGTGCGGCGCGTCGATTTCGGCGTAGCTCACGTCGCGGCGGTTCTCCAGCAGCGCCTTGACGATTTCGCGCGAGCGCGCCGGGGCGAAGCGCCAGTCGGTGGAAAAGCTCACCAGCAGGAATTTCGCCGTGGCGGGCGCGAGCGCCTGGGTCAGGTTGCCGCCGTGGGCGCGTGCCGGGTCAAAGTAATCGAGCGCGCGCGTGATCAGGAGGTAGGTGTTGGCGTCGAAATACTCGCTGAACTTGTCGCCCTGGTAGCGCAGGTAGCTCTCGATCTGGAATTCGATGTCCTGCGTGCTGTAGTGGTAGTCGCGCAGCAGCGCCGCCGGGTCGTCCGTGGTCGGCGCGGCGCCCTCCCGCTGCGCCAGCGGCCGCAGGCTGCGGCCGAATTTCTCGTTCATCACGTCGTCCGAGAGGTAGGTGATGTGGCCGATCATGCGGGCGATGCGCAGGCCCCGCTTGGGCACCAGGCCGTGGCGGTAGAAATGCCCACCGTGGAAGTCGGGGTCGGTGACGATGGCGCGGCGCGCCACCTCATTGAAGGCGATGTTTTCCGCCGTCAGGTTGGGCGCGCTCGCCACGACCACGGCGTGGCGCACGCGCTCGGGGTACTGCAGCGTCCACGAAAGCGCCTGCATACCGCCCAGGCTGCCGCCGAGCACGGCGGCGAGCTGCCCGATGCCGAGCACGTCCAGCAGCCGGGCCTGGGCGTGCACCCAATCTTCCACCGTGACGACCGGGAAATCGGCGCCGTAGGCCTCGCCCGTGGCCGGGTTGGTGTCCATGGGCCCGGTAGAGCCAAAGCACGAGCCGGGGTTGTTGATGCCGATGACGAAGAAGCGGTCGGTGTCCACCGGCTTGCCGGGGCCGATCATGTTGTCCCACCAGCCTTCGCTCTTTTCCCGGCCTTCGTACACCCCGGCAACGTGGTGCGAGGCGTTCAGGGCGTGGCAGACCAGCACCGCGTTGGAACGCTCGGCGTTGAGCCGGCCGTAGGTTTCAAACGCCAGGCGGTAGTCGGCGAGCACGGCGCCGCATTGCAGCGCAAGCGGTTCGGAGAAATGCTGGAACTGGGTCGTGGCGAGCAGCGGCATAAAAAAACCCGGCAACGCTAAAAACGGTACCGGGTGGCGCGCGGACGGTCTTTAGCTGAATTTGTAGCGCGCCCGCAAGCTGTGGCAAATCGGCGCGTGGCGGTCACTATAGCAAAACTGCCACAACCCCTTTTCCGGCAGGGGCCTGCAGTGCGGCGGCAGAAAAAGCAAATAAAAACGTGCGTGCAGGGAATTTGGCTGATAATGGGCAGGTTTTTTCGCATGTCGAAAAAATGGCAAAAGCGGTGTCTGGTCAGTTTCGCGTCTTTGAAGTCGTCACAGGTTTGTTGATTGCGTCGGACTCCATCGCGTTTTTTGGTTTATTCAGGAGTCCCTCATGGGCAACAAACTTTACGTGGGCAACCTGCCCTATTCCTTCCGCGACAGCGATCTGGAGCAAACCTTCGGCCAGTACGGCGCGGTTTCCAGCGCCAAGGTCATGATGGAGCGCGACACCGGCCGCTCCAAGGGCTTCGGCTTCGTTGAAATGGGCAGCGATGCAGAGGCGCAAGCCGCCATCGCCGGCGTGCACGGCCAGAACATGGGCGGCCGCGACCTGGTCGTCAACGAAGCGCGCCCGATGGAGCCGCGTCCCCCCCGTAGCGGCGGCTACGGCGGCGGCAATGGTGGTGGCTACGGTGGTGGCGGCGGCGGCTACGGCGGTGGCCGCAGCGGCGGCGGTGGTGGTGGCGGCTACGGCGGTGGCCGCGGCGGCTACTGATCTGACCGTGCCGCCGGTTCGCACCGGCACACTGCAGCAAAAAGGAACCTTCGGGTTCCTTTTTTTGTTGCAGCTGCTCGCAAAAAATGTCGGAAAACCCTTGCTTTCCTGGGAAAAACGGGATTCATAATGCGCGGGCGGGCGCTCCTGCGGGAGCGCGTGCGGGACGCCCGTGGTACGCGGGGGCGGACTGCACGGTTCCCGTGGGGTTTGCGGTGATCCGTCGGTTTCACGCAGCGTCGTCCGTTGGTCTGCTTGCGTTTTCGGGACTCCATCGCTTTTTTTATGTGTTTTTGAGGATCCCGAACATGGGCAACAAACTGTATGTGGGCAACCTGCCCTACGGCGTGCGCGACAACGACCTGGAACAGGCATTCGCCGAATTCGGTGCGGTCACCAGCGCCAAGGTGATGATGGAGCGCGACACCGGCCGTTCCAAGGGTTTTGGTTTCGTCGAAATGGGCAGCGACGCGGAAGCGCAGGCGGCCATCAACGGCATGAACGGCCAGTCGCTGGGCGGCCGGGCCATCGTGGTCAACGAGGCGCGCCCGATGGAGCCGCGCCCACCCCGCTCCGGCGGTTACGGTGGTGGTGGCGGCGGTTACGGCGGTGGCGGCCGCAGCGGTGGCGGCGGCGGTTACGGCGGTGGCCGTGAAGGCGGCGGTGGTGGCTATGGCGGCGGCGGTCGCGAAGGTGGCGGCGGCTACGGCGGCGGACGCGAGGGCGGTTACGGCGGCGGCCGCAGCGAAGGGGGCTTTCGCAGCCCCTACGGCTCGGGCCCGCGCGGCGGTGGTGGTGGCCGCGGTGGCAACGACTACGGCGGCGGCAACGGCTACTGAAGCCGCGCCTATCGCGTGAAAAAGCCTCTTCGGGGGCTTTTTTTGCGCCCGCTCGGTCGATCAAAGACCGTTATTTTTGTAGCGATAAATCGTTGTCAGATAAGCGCTGGAGGCCAATTTGCCTATTTTTTTGGGGACAACTGCCCACGCACCCGGCCCTGCAGTTCCAGCACCTGCGCGATGTGGTCGTACGCCAGGGAGTCCCCGGTGAAGCGGTCGTTGCCACGCGTCAGTGTCACCGGCTGGTGCGAACGCACACGTTCGAGTTGCGGCCACACGTGCAGGAACTCGCCCTCGAACGCGAGCCGCGGCTGCGACCGACCGGCCGCGCCCGGAGCGGCCTCGCGGACGACTTTGGCGTTGCCGAAGAGCTGCACCTCGGAGCCGTCGGCGTTGCTCAAGGCGCGGTCTGCGCTGGCCTGCGTGGTGCGGCCCGAGGCGTCCCGGGCGCTCAGGCGCATCCGGTCGATCTCCAGCGTGTCGGTGTCGGGGTAGTGCCGGCCCATCTCGCCGTGCACCTCGCTCAGCAACTGCCCTTCGGGGCCGAAGTTCTTCACCGAGAACCCCTGCATGAAATAGTCCGGTTCGTGACCGCGCACCGGCTCCTGCACGTCCGACGGCACCGAGGGCGCGCTGCGCACCAGCCACCAGCTGGCCAGCGCCATCAACCCCATGAAGACGACCGGGAGGTAGCCCAGGAAGCGGTCCCAGGCGCGTTGCAGGCGGCGCGCCGTCATGCGCAGTACTCGGCCAGCAGCGCCGCGTAGCTGCCCTGGGCGATCAGCAGCAGATCGCACAGCTCGCGCGCGGCCCCGGCGCCGGCGGCCGCACGCGTGATGTGGTCGGCGCTGGCCAGCACCTCGGCCTGCGCGCCGGGAGGGGCGCAGGCCAGGCGCGCACGCCGCAGGAGCGGCAGGTCGGGCCAGTCGTCGCCCATGGCGGCCGCCTGCTCCCAGGAAAGGCCCAGCTCGCCCAGGATGCGCTCGGCCGCCGGGCGCTTGTCCTCGGTGCCGAAAACCGCGTGCTGCACGCCGAGCGCTGCGAGGCGCAGGCGCAGCGGCGCCGAGTCGCGCCCGCTGACCACCGCCGGAACGATGCCCGCGCGCTGCAGGAGCTTGAGGCCGTGCCCGTCGAGCGTGCTGAAGCGCTTGAGCGACTCGCCCGCCTCGGTGAAATACAGGCCGCCGTCGGTCAGCACGCCATCGACGTCGAAGAACACCACGCGCACGTCCTGCGCCGCCAGCAGAAGCTCGGGCGCGAATTGCAGCGCGGGAAGGGGGGTGTCGCCCATCCGCCTGGTCATATCACTTTCGCGCGCATCAGGTCGCGGATATGCACCACGCCCAGGAGCAGCGCGTCGCCGTCGACCACCAGGACGCTCGTGATGCCGTGGGCTTCCATCAGCGCCGCCGCGTCGGCGGCCAGCGCGTCGGCGCGGATGGACCGCGGCCGGGGGTGCATCAGTTCCTCCGCCGTGCACTGGCGCAGGTCGGCGCCTCCTTCGATGCGCCGGCGCAGGTCCCCATCGGTGAAGATACCCAGCACGTGGCCGCCGGCGTCCACCACGGCGGCGGCCCCCAGGCCCTTGGCGCTCATTTCGCGCATGAGTTCGCCGAACCCCGCCTGCGGGCCGACGCGCGGCACATCGTCGCCGCTGCGCATGACGTCGCTCACGTGGGTCAGGAGCTTCCTGCCGAGCGCGCCGCCGGGGTGCGAGCGGGCGAAATCCTCGGCGCGAAAACCGCGCGCATCGAGCAGCGCCACCGCCAGGGCGTCACCGAGGGCCAGCTGCGCCGTGGTGCTGCTGGTAGGCGCCAGGTTGAGCGGGCAGGCTTCGCGCTCGACGCTGCAGTCGAGCACCCAGTCGGCGTGCTGCGCCAGCGCGGATTGCGGCTTGGCGGTGATGGCGACAAGCGGCGTGCCCAGGCGGCGCAGCACCGGGAGGATGGAGACGAGCTCGGCGCTCTCGCCACTGTTGGAAATGGCCAGCACCAGATCGATCGGAGTCACCATGCCCAGGTCGCCGTGGCTGGCTTCCGCGGGGTGGACGAACAGCGCCGGCGTCCCGGTGGACGCCAGCGTGGCGGCGATCTTGCGCCCGACGTGACCACTCTTGCCCATGCCCATGACGACCACCCGGCCGTGCGTCCGCAGCATGGCGTGCACGGCATCGGCGAACGCCGGGGCGAGCGAACTGCCCAGGCGCTGCAGGGCGGCGGATTCGATTTCGAAGGTCTCGCGGCCCAGCCGCAGGGCCTGCTGCGGGTCGAAAGGGCGCTCGGTGGCGTGTGCAGCGTGCATCGGCGGATTCTATCGACGCCGGGGCGCTAGCATTGGGCCATGTCCAGCCTCGCGCTCACCCTGCTCTACCTGCTTGCGGCGGTGCTGGGCGTGGTCGCCTGCCGCAGCCTGAAGCTGCCGCCGATGTTCGGCTACCTGATCGCCGGGGTGTTGATCGGCCCCCACGCGCTGGCGCTGGCGCGCAACTCGGAGAGCGTGCGCCACCTGGGCGAATTCGGCGTGGTGTTCCTGATGTTCGCCATCGGCCTGGAATTCAGCCTGCCCAAGCTGCGCGCCATGCGCACCCAGGTGTTCGGGCTGGGCCTGATGCAGGTGGCGCTGACCATGGCCGCCGGGTTCGGCGGCACGCTGCTGCTGGCCCGCACCCTGGGCGGCGTGTGGGACGTGGGCTGGCAGACGGCGCTGGCGCTCGCCGGCGTGCTGGCCATGAGCAGCACGGCCATCGTGGTCAAGCTGATGGCCGAGCGCGCGGAACTCGAAAGCGAACACGGGCGCAACGTGCTCGGCATCCTGTTGTTCCAGGACTTGGCGGTGGTGCCGCTCCTGGTGCTGGTGCCGGCACTGGGTTCCTCGCCCGAGAACCTGCTCGCGGCGCTCGGCATGGCGCTGCTGAAGGCGATCGTCCTGGTGGGCGTCCTGCTGACCGGCGGCCAGGGCGCCATGCGCTGGTGGCTGACCCTGGTGGCGCGGCGCAAGAGCGACGAGTTGTTCATGCTCAACCTGCTGCTCATCACGCTCGGCCTGGCCTGGCTGACCGAGCTCGCGGGCCTGAGCCTCGCCCTGGGGGCGTTCATCGCCGGTGTGCTGGTCTCGGAAACCGAGTTCCGCCACCAGGTGGGCACCGACATACGTCCGTTCCACGACGTGCTGCTCGGACTGTTCTTCATCACCATCGGCATGATGCTGGACTGGCACATCCTGCTCGAACAGTGGTGGCTGGTGCTCGGCCTGGTCCTGCTGCCGCTGTCGCTCAAGGTGCTCATCATCCTGCTCTTGTCGCGCCTGGCGGGGGCGAGCACGGGCGTCGCGCTGCGCACTGGGCTGTACCTGGCGCAGGGCGGTGAATTCGGCTTCGTGCTGCTGTCGCTCACGCTGGACAATGGCCTGCTGCGGCCGGCGCTGATGAACCCCATCCTGGCGGCCATGGTGCTGTCCATGCTCGCGACGCCCTTCCTGGTGCAGTACAGCAACCGCATCGTGATGCGCCTGGTGGCGAGCGACTGGCTGCAACAGTCGCTGCAAATGACGGCAATCGCGCGCCAATCCATCGGCACCAGCGGGCATGTGCTCATCTGCGGCTACGGCCGCTGCGGGCAGAACCTGGCGCGCATGCTGGAGCGCGAATCCATCCCCTACCTGGCGCTGGACCTGGACCCGGACCGCGTGCGCCAGGCGGCAGCGGCGGGCGACAAGGTGGTGTACGGCGACGCCACGCGCCTGCAGGCCTTGACGGCCGCCGGCCTGGCGCGCGCCAGCGCGGTGGCCATCACCTACCTGGAACTGCCCGCGGCGCTCAAGGTGCTGGCCAACACGCGCGCGCACGCCCCCCAGGTGCCGGTGGTGGTGCGCACCCAGGACGACCAGCACCTGGACCGGCTGCGCGCCGCGGGCGCCACCGAGGTGGTGCCCGAAGCCATCGAGGGCTCGCTGATGCTGGCCAGCCACGCGCTGGCGCTGGTGGGCGTGCCGATGCGCCGCGTGATCCGCTCCGTCCAGACCCAGCGCGAAGCGCGCTACCAGCTGCTGCGCGGTTACTTCCACGGCGCCGACGACGACACCTCGGCCGAACGTGAGCAGGCGCGCCTCGTGCCGCTCACCCTGCCGGCCGGCGCGGCCACGCTGGGCCAGACCCTGGGCGCGCTCGCGCTGCCCGAGCTGGGGGTGAGCGTTGTCAACCTGCGCAACCGGGTCGGGCACGCGCTCAGCGTGCACGACACCTCGGTATTGGCCGAAGGCGACACCCTGGTGCTCTCCGGCGCGCCGCCGGCCCTGGCGCTGGCCGAGGAGCGGCTGCTGCGCGGGTGAATCGGCACAAGCTTCGCCGCTACCGCGCCTGCAGGTCCGCCACCGGGCCGGGGCGCCCGAACAAATACCCCTGGAAGTAGCGGCAGCCATTGTTCAGCAGGAACTGGCGCTGGCCTTCGGTTTCCACACCCTCGGCCACGACGTCGATGCCGAGGCTGTGCGCCAGCGCGATGATGGTGCAGGCGATGGCGGCGTCGTTCGGGTCGGTGAGCACATCGCGCACAAAGCTCTGGTCGATCTTGAGCTGGTCCAGCGGCAGGCGCTTGAGGTAGGCCAGGCTGGAATAGCCGGTGCCGAAGTCGTCCAGCGAAAAACCCAGCCCCTGCGCGCGCAGGCCCTGCATTTTGGCGATGCAGTCCTCGACGTCGTGCAGCAGCAGGCTTTCGGTCAGTTCCAGCTTGAGGCGGTGCGGCGGGGCGGCGGTTTCCTGCAGGATGGCCAGTACCTGCTCGACGTAATCTGGGTGGCGGAATTCCTGCGCGCTGACGTTGACCGACAGCGTCCAGCGCGCGCTCTCCGTCCCCGCCGACCAGCGTGCCAGCTGCTCGCAGGCGCTGCGCAGCACGCTGCGCCCCAGGGGGACGATGAGGCCGGTACGCTCGGCCATGGCAATGAACTCGCCGGGCAACACCAGGCCGCGCTGGGGGTGCTGCCAGCGCACCAGCGCCTCGGCGCCCAGCACCTGCCCCTCGGCGTCGACCACCGGCTGGTAATGCACCAGGAACTCGCACCGTGCCAGCGCCTGGCGGAGGTCGGCCTCCAGCAGGGAACGCGCCGACGCCGTGGCCTGCATCTGCGGATCGAAGAAGCACAGGGTGTTGCGCCCTTGCGCCTTGGCCTCGTACATGGCGAGATCGGCGCGCTTGAGCAGGTCCTGCGGCGTCCCGGAGGCGGCATCGAACAAGGCAATGCCGATGCTGGAAGTGCTGTGGATGGTGCGGTTCTCGATCTCGTAGCCCTGGTTCAACCGCGCGAGCACCTTCAGTGCGACCACCTCCACTTCCTGCACGGCCTCGGCCACCTGACCGTTCAAGCCCTGCAGGACAACGACGAACTCGTCCCCCCCGAGGCGTGCCACGGTGTCCGACTCGCGCAGGCCTTCCGACAGACGCCGGCCCACCTCGATCAGGAGTTGGTCGCCCCACTCGTGTCCGAGCGTGTCGTTGATGTCCTTGAAATTGTCCAGGTCCAGGAACAGCAGCGCGGCCT
>MEDL01000067.1 GCA_001724785.1 Acidovorax sp. SCN 68-22
GCGCCCACCCCGGTCCACCAGCACGGCCAGGCGCACGCTGGCGGGGCGGCCGTAGTCGAACAGCTCGTTGAGCACGGCGCGGATGGTGCGGCCGGTGTAAAGCACGTCGTCGAGCACCAGCACGTCGGCTCCGTTCACATCAAACGGAAGCGCGGTCTGTGCGCTGGCCGACAGGCCGCGCTGCGCGAAGTCGTCGCGGTGCATCACCGACGAGAGCACACCGGCGGGCCCTTCCAGGCCCAGGTCTTTTTGCAGGCGCTCGGCCAGCCAGGCACCGCCCGAGGCAATGCCCGCCAGGCGCGTGGTGGGGGTGAGCATGCTGCGCACGCCGCGCAGCAGCTCGCGGTACAACGCCTCGGCGTCTAGCACCAGGCTGCCGGACATTCCGGGGGATGGGATGGTCATGGAAGATTCCTCAAAAACTGTTCCAGGATGATGCAGGCCGAGGCCGCGTCGGCATCCTTGGCGCCACCGGCGATGGCTTCGGTGGTGCTGTAGCGCTCATCCACCTCAAACACCTGCAGACCAAAGCGGCCACGCAACTGGCGCCCGAACTTGAGCGCACGTGCCGTGTTTTCGTGGGCTGCGCCGTCCGGGTGGTAAGGCACGCCGATCACCAAAGCGTCAGGCTGCCATTCCTTGATGCGCTCGGCCACCTGGGCAAAGCGGGCATCGCCCTCAGCCTGGATGGTGCGCTGGGGGGTGGCGCTTTTGAGCATGCGGTTGCCCGAGGCCACGCCCGTGCGCTTGAGCCCGAAATCAAAAGCAAGAAAAGTCTGGAAATGCGCAGGAACGGCTGGCGGCTGAAGGGACTGAGCGGGCGCGCCAGTCATGCGTGCCCCGCCTCGGGCGATAGCATCCAGGCCTGCAGGCCCAGCAGCGATAGGGCCCGGTCGTAACGCTCAGGCACAGGGGTGTCGAAGATCACCGACAGATCGGCCGCCACGGTGAGCCAGGCGTTCTCGGCCAGCTCCGATTCAAGCTGCCCCTCGCCCCAGGACGAGTACCCCAGCGTGATGAGCACGCGGCGGGGGCCGGCGCCCGTGGACAGCGCTTCGAGCACGTCCTTGGAGGTGGTCATCTCCAGGCCACCGGGGATGGTCATGGTGGAGGCGTAGGCCGACTCGTCGGTTTCCCCCTTGTCCATGAGCATGGGTTCGTGCAACACAAAACCGCGCTCGGTCTGCACCGGGCCACCCTGGAAAACGGGCTCTTTGGTGAGGTCCTCACGGCGCAGAGACAGGTCCACCTTGTCGAACAGGCCCTTGAGGGTGATATCGGTGGGCTTGTTGATGATGAGGCCGAGCGCACCGCGCTCGCTGTGCTCGCACAGATAGACAACGCTGCGCGCAAAAGACTCATCTTCCAGGCCGGGCATCGCGATCAGGAAATGATGCGTCAGGTTGATGGGCGCAGAATCGAAAGACATCCCGCAATTTTAACGGTGAACATGCCCCCCTCCCCCGAGCCCCGCTACCCCCGCGGCCTGGTCTGGCTCCGCCGCGACCTGCGCGCCCACGACCAGGCCGCCCTGTACCACGCGCTGACGTGCTGCGAGCAGGTGTTTTGCGCCTTTGTCTTTGACAAGGACATCCTCGACGCCTTGCCCCGCGCAGACCGGCGGGTGGAGTTCATCCGCGAGTCGCTGGTGGAGCTGGATGACACGCTGCGCGCGCTTTCGGGGCAGGAAAGGGGCGGCCTCATCGTGTGGCACGCGGTGGCCAGCGACGCCATTCCGGCCCTGGCCAGCGCCCTGGACGTGCAGGCTGTCTTTGCCAACCACGACGATGAACCCCAGGCGCTGGACCGCGACCGCCTGGTACGCACGCGCCTGGCGGCCGCCGGCAAGGCCTTTCACACCTTCAAGGACCATACCCTGCTGGAACGCAGTGAGGTGCTGACGCAGACCGGCAACCCGTACAGCGTGTTCACCCCGTACAAAAATGCGTGGCTCAAGAAGATCGACGCGTTCCAGCTCAAGAGCTATCCGGTGGAGCGCCACGCCCACCATCTGGCAGCGCGCCCCGAGGCCTATTGCCAGCCCGTGCCCACCTTGCAGGACCTCGGGTTTGAGCCCACAGCGCTGTCCCAGCTGCGCCTGCCCACGGGCGCTCAGGGCGCACAGCAGCTGTTCGACGATTTTCTGGGCCGTATCGAGCGCTATGAGGACACGCGCAACTTTCCGGCGGTGAAAGGGCCCAGCTACCTGAGCGTGCACCTGCGGTTTGGCACCATCTCGCCGCGCTTGCTCGCGCGCACGGCGCACCGCCTGATGCTGGAAGGCAACCCCGGAGCCACGACCTGGCTCAGTGAGCTGATCTGGCGGGACTTCTACTTCCAGATCCTGCACCACCACCCGCATGTGGTGGGCCAGAGCTTCAAGCCGGCCTATGACGCCATCGCCTGGGAGACCGGCCCCGAAGCCGATGCCCTGTTTGCCGCCTGGTGCGACGGCCGCACCGGCTACCCGCTGGTGGACGCCGCCATGGCGCAGATCAACCAGACGGGCTACATGCACAACCGCCTGCGCATGGTGGTGGCCAGCTTTCTGGTGAAAGACCTGGGCATCGACTGGCGTCGCGGCGAGGCCTACTTTGCCACGCACCTCAATGACTTCGACCTGGCCGCCAACAACGGCGGCTGGCAGTGGGCCAGCTCCAGCGGGTGCGATGCCCAGCCCTATTTCCGCATCTTCAACCCGGTGAGCCAGAGCGAGAAGTTCGACCCGGAGGGCAAGTTCATCCGCCGCTACCTGCCCCAGCTGGCAGCACTCCCCACCAAGGCGCTGCACGCCCCGTGGCTGGCGCGGCCGCTGGAGCTGCAGGAAGCGGGGGTGCGTATGGGCGACACCTACCCCCTGCCCGTGGTGGAGCACGATGCAGCGCGGCAGCGCACGCTGGAGCGCTACGCCGTCGTCAAGACGGCCGGCGGGTAGCACCACACGCCCTGTTAACCAGGGCGCACGTTGGGTCAGCGATGGACCGTGGGTGGCAGATCGTCTGGCGGGGGCTCTTCCGGCGCCATCTGCATGCCCTCGCCGCCCAGCGAGGCCCCGGCGGCCAGCCGCAGCCGCAAGCGCACATCGGTGCGGTTGTCGGCGTTGGCAATGGCTTCTTCGGGCGATATCGCACCGGTCTCCACCATGCCCAGCAGCGATTGGTCAAAGCTCCACATGCCCTGCTCGCCGCTGCGGGTGATGGCGGTCTTGAGTTCGTCGATCTGCCCCTTCTGGATCAACTCGGCCACATAGGGCGTCAGCAGCATGATCTCGGTGGCAGGCACCAGATGGCCCGCAAGCCCCGGGACCAGACGCTGTGCAATCACGGCGCGCAGGTTGAGCGACAGGTCCATGAGCAGTTGGCGATGCGCATCCTCGGGGAAGAAGTTGACGATGCGCTGCACGGCCTGGTTGGCGTTGTTAGCGTGC
The DNA here is from genome assembly GCA_001724785.1 of Acidovorax sp. SCN 68-22. GTDB lineage: Bacteria > Pseudomonadota > Gammaproteobacteria > Burkholderiales > Burkholderiaceae_C > Simplicispira. Next base: position 3,428 of record MEDL01000067.1, read on the forward strand.
AGGGTGGACACACACAGGTGGCCGGATTCGGCGTAGTGCAGCGCGTGCTGCATGGTGGCCCGGTCGCGGATCTCCCCAATCATGATCACGTTGGGCGCCTCACGCATGGCGCGGCGCAGCGCTTCGTCATACGACAGGGTATCGAGCCCTACCTCGCGCTGCGTCACCAGGGATTTTTTGTGGCTGTGCAGGTATTCGATGGGGTCTTCTACCGTGAGGATGTGCCCGCCAGTGTGCGTGTTGCGATGGTCCAGCAATGCGGCCAGCGTGGTGGTCTTGCCCGAGCCTGCCGAGCCCACCGTCAGGACCAATCCCCCTTTGAGAAACGCCAGCCGCTGAAGCACGGGCGGCAACCCCAGTTCTTCCAGCGTGGGAATCCGCGCAATCACATGGCGAATCACCATGCCGACTTGCCCTCGCTGCATGTGCACATTCACCCGGAAGCGCTCGCCATCGGCGGTCTGCAGCGAGAGGTCACATTCCATCGTGGCCTCAAACTCCTTGCGCTGGGCCTCCCGCAGGATGGAATAGGCCATTTGCCGCCCATCGTCGGCTGACAGGACTTGCTGCGCAATGGGGATGAATGCGCCCTGCCGCTTGATGGTGGGCGCAGCACCGGCCATCAGAAACAGGTCCGAAGCGCGTTCGCGCGCCACCAAGGCCAGGCAAGCCAGCAGCCGGGGATCGGGGGATGGGGATGGTGCCAGCGGGTCCATCACGGAGACTCGGTCCGCCGTGTCCATGCACAGGACACAAGCGATGGTGGTGAATGAGCACTCCCGACCCAGGCTGACTCGCAGGGTCGGGAGTGGGCCTGCATGGTGTCAGGCCTCGGCCGCTGCGGCGATGCGGGCGTAGTGCTGGATCAGGCTCAGCAGCTCTTCGTCCGAATACGGCTTGCCCAGGTAGTGGTTCACGCCCAGTTCCATCGCATGCTCGCGGTGCTTTTCAGCAATGCGCGAGGTGATCATGATGATGGGCAGATCACGCAAGGCACCGTCCGCACGGATGTTGCGCGCCAGATCGAAGCCGTCCATGCGCGGCATTTCAATGTCGGACAGAACCACCGTCGGGCGCTCTTCCTGCAGACGCTCCAGCGCCTGCAGACCATCTGCCGCCAGGGCCACACGGTAGCCTTCGCGCTGCAGCAGGCGCTGCGTCACGCGGCGCACCGTGATGGAGTCGTCCACCACCAGCACCAAAGGCACCTGGCTCGGACCCGACAACTGCTGGGACACCACGGCTTTGCCCGTACCGCTGGCAGCGGGGGTGTCGGGTGCTGGCGCCATGTCGGCACTGGCCGCACGCACCTGGTCGCCATACACCGTGGCCAAGGCCACCGGGTTGTAGATCAGTACCACGGCACCCGAGGCCAGCACAGACATGCCCGCCAGACCTGGCAGACGGGACAACTGCGGCCCCAGGTTCTTCACCACGACTTCCTGGTTGCCCAGCACTTCGTCCACGTGCATGGCCACGCGCTGGGCAGCGCTTCGGAAGATCACCACCGGGCGGGTCTTGCCCGCTGGCTCGGTGCTGCGGGCGGATGACTGCAGCAGGGCTCCCGACCAGAAGAACGGGATCTTCTCCATGCCGTCGTCAAATACACCGGTGCGATACGCCTCTGCGAGGTCGGGGGCCGACGTGCGGCGAACGATCTCGACCACGTTGGCCGGAACCCCGATCGCCAGATCGCCCGAGCGCAGCATCACCACCTGCGTCACCGCCGTGGTCAGCGGCAGCACCATGCGGAACGCAGCGCCCTTACCGGCCTCGGTCGTGGTTTCAATGCGGCCGCCGAGTGCGTTGATTTCGGCACGCACCACGTCCATGCCGATGCCACGACCTGCCAGGCCCGTGACCTCCGAGGCCGTCGAGAAGCCCGGCATGAAGATCAGGTTGGCGGCGTCAGCATCGCTCAGCTCCACGCCGGGTTCCACGATGCCCTGGGACAGGGCCTTTTCGCGGATGCGCGGCAGGTTCAGGCCCGCACCGTCATCACGGAACTCGACCGACACGTCATTGCCTTCGTGGTGCAGGTCCACCGTGATGGTGCCCGACGCCGGCTTGCCGGCCGCCATGCGGACCTCGGGCTCTTCGATGCCGTGGGCCACGCAATTGCGCAGTAAGTGCTCGAAGGCGGGTGTCATGCGGTCCAGCACGCCACGGTCCATTTCAATGGAGCCGCCGGTGATGTCCAGCTTGATCTGTTTGCCGGTTTCCTTGGAGGCCTGGCGCACTACGGCGTACAGGCGTTCGGCAATGCCTTCGAACTCCACCATGCGGGTGCGCAGCAGATCGCGCTGCAGCTCACGCGCCTGGCGGCCCTGGGCGATCAGGTCGTCTTCGGCGCCTTCCATGGCGCGTTGCAGATTGCGCTGCACCGTGGCCACGTCGTTGACCGACTCGGCCATCATGCGGGTCAACTCCTGCACCCGGGTGAAGCGGTCGAACTCCAGCGGATCGAAGCCTGCCGCAGAGTCCTTGGACAGCGCAAGGCGCGACTGCATCTGCGACTCGGCTTGCACCTCGATGTCGCGCAATTGCTGGCGCAAGCGGTCCAGGTTGCCCGACAGATCGGTGAGCGAGCTGCGGAACTGGCCCAGGCGCGCGTCGAGGCGCGAACGGCTGATCATCACCTCGCCCGCCTGGTTGACCAGGCGGTCCAGCAGCTGTGCACGCACGCGCACCGACTGGTTGGCCGCCACGCGCAGGGGCGCCAGTTGCGAGGGTCCTGGCAGGCGCACGGCCGGGGCCGTCATCGCCACCGGCTTGGCAGACGGTGCGGCCACCGACGGGACGGAAGCCTCCGACACATCCGCCACGCTGGCGCGGGCGGCAGGCACGGCTTCCACCGGCAAGGCCACCACACCGTCCGAGGGAGCCTGACCAATGGCACGCAGTGCCTCGAAGTTGGCTTGCAGGCCGTCGAAACTACCTTGCAGCGGCTCGATCTGGTCGGCCGTGACGGTCTCTGCGTCCAGTTGTTCGATCGCAGATTCCAGCCGATGGGCCATTTCGCCCAGGCGCATCGCACCGGCCAGTCGTGAACTGCCCTTGAGCGTATGCAGGGCCCGCAACACTTCGCTGCGGGCGCTGAGGTTGTCGGGGCGCGAGGCCCACTGGCGCAGCGCACCACCCAGTTGGGGCAGCAACTCGGCCGCCTCTTCTTCGAAGATGGGGAACAGGTCAGGGTCGATGACGTCGATCGCATCGATGTCGTCGTCCGCGTCCGGGATCGAGGCAATGGCGTGCGCGATGGCATCGTCAATGTGCTGATCATGGTCGTGGATGACCGCAGACAGCGCGGGGGCCACATGGCCCACGGCAGGTGCGGACACGGGCTCGGGCACGGCAGGTGCAGCTGGCTCTGGCTCGGCATCCGCGACGGGCGCCTTCGCCACCGGCTCTGGTGCCAATTCGGCAGCGGCAGCTTCGGACGCTTCCTGCTCGGCGGCGTCGAGGTAGGCCTGCGCATCCTCTTCGGGCGGAGACTGGGTGCTGACCACCTCGGTTTCCAGAATCTGGCGCAGCTGGGCCAGCACTTCCGGGCTGGGCTCTTTGAGGAACCCGGCAGCAAACTGGTGCAGCAGGCGACGGATGTCTTCCGCCGCTGCCATGAAGGCGGCCGCCTGTTCCTCGGTGCCCCCCGACTGCAATTGCACATGCTGCAGCGTGTGCTCCAGCACGCGGGCCATTTCGGACAACGCGGTGAAGCCTACCGTGGCCGAACTGCCGGCCAGCGAGTGCGACAAGGCCACGGCCGTGTCAGGCAGCGGCTCGTGCAGCTCCAGCGCCCATTCCTGCAAGCAGGTCACCAGGCGACGAGACCATTCATCGGCCTCATTCAGGTACACGTTGTACAGCGGGATGCCAATGCGCAGCGTGTCGATGACCTTGACGGCATCGTCGCTGCCGCCTTCTTCCTGCGGCAGGGCATCGAGCAGATTCGCCACGTCTTGCGCGGACTCTGCTTCAGCGAGGTCGTCTGGCAAGGCTTCGGGACTTGCCTCGGCAACGTCCTCGGGGGCAGGTGCCTGCAGTGCAGCAGCCTCGGCCGACTCGGCCTCCAGCAGCTTCTCCAGCTCGGCCACATCCAGCGCTTCCAACCCGTCCGAAGGAACGCTGGCCTCCGTGACCACCCCGGTTTCCGGTTCGGGCGCGTCGAGCACCAGGTCTTCCGGTAGCAGGAATTCGTCGCCCAGAGCGTCTGCGGGGACTTCCAGCGGCGCGTCGACGGGCTCTGCGTGAGCCATTGCTGGCGCAGGCGTCTCGGCCGACACGGGTTCCAGATCGGGCAGCTCCAGGTCGAGTACGAAGTCTGCGCTGGACGGATCCACCGCCGGTGCGGGCTCGGGAGCGGACTCGTTGAGTGCTGCGGTGAACACGGAGAAGTCGATCTCCTCGGCCACCTCTGGCGCAGCGCTGGCAGCTTCGGCAGGCTGTTCGGGCACATGGTCCGAGATCTCGGTGGCCTGGAAGTCCGGCACCATCAGTTCGTCTTCGAGCGTATCAGCAGGGAGGGCCGTCGCCGCCATGGTCGGCTCCGGTGCGGGCTCCTCTGCGACGTCTGCCACTGCCGAGTCCAGGACGGGCTCCAGCGCGGCAGTGCCGCCAGAGGCCATGGCCAGCGGCACCAATGTGCCGTCCAGACGCATGGCGTCGGCAGATCGACGGAAGGACTCGGGGTCCCAGCCCGTCGCCCGGCCTGCAGCGATGTCATCGGCCCAGCTGCTGAAGGCATGCAGGGCATCGGTCGACAACTGCAGCAAGCTGGGCTGCATGGGCTTTTGTTCGGCAAGCCAGACGTTGAGCACCTGCTCCATCGACCACGCGGCTTCGCCAAAGTCGTTCAGCCCCACCATGCGCGAACTGCCCTTGAGCGTATGGAACGCACGACGCAGTGTGGTCTGCTCGCTCAGGTCACCGGGCTCGCCCCGCAGCTGCTCGATGGCAGCCAGGCCGTTCACCACCACTTCGCGCGCCTCTTCGAGGAACACGTCGAGCAGTTCGTCTTCCACATCGGGCACGGCGGCGGGCGCAGCGGCGGGCACCGGGGACGCCGCCTCGGCTGGCGCAGGGGCCACCACGGCAGGGGCCGGAACGTCAAAAGAAATGTCCGGGGCCAGGCCGGCGGGCTCAGCCGCCACGCCAGCATCGGCCGCAGGGGCCGAATCAAAATCAGGGAACGGCGCAAAGTCCGTGGGCTCGCTGGCAGGCTCCTGCACAGGGAACCGGGGAATCACGTCGGGCACCACGGTGGCTGAACGCTCTTCCAGCTTGGCGGGCGCTTCTTCCACCGCATCGGAGGCGCGCGCACGGGTCTTGCCCATGAGGATGCGCAACTCGCCCAGATCTTCGTCGTAGACGAAAAGCTTGCGCGCCATGGTGCGCTGGTAGCTCAGCATGTCGATCAGGAAGCCCAAGGCTCCCAGGCTGTTGCCCAGCTTTTCAAATGCGCCCTGGCGTTCTTCTTCGGGCACTTCATTGATCAGCAGACGCTCCACCGTGTCGCGCATGCGAACCACGGCCAGCGACGCCTGGTCCAACCCCAGCACCGACAGCACGCCACGCATTTGCGCTAGATGCCCTGGCACGGTCGCCAACACGCCGGTGTCCTTGGGATTCCGGAAAAACTGGTCCATGGCCTTTTCGGCCTCGCCCAGGGTCACCCTGAGTTCATCGACCACGCTGCCCATGGTCTGGTTGTCGCTGACCCGGCGGTACAGCTCTTCCATCCATTGTTCGAGCGGTTCGGGCTCGGCACCTGCCGTGACCGCGTCCAGACGCTCTGCGAGACGGCTGGCGCGGGCTTCCATCTGCTCGTCCGCCGTGTCCAGCTCTTCAAAAGCCGCTTGCAGATACAGCACCGAGGTGGCCACTTCCATGGCCAACGCGGGCGATGGAGGCTCACCCGATCGGGTGGTGGAATCAAGGGCACGCGTCAGCGCTTGCGCCAGGTTCTCGCTACCGGGATGGAGTTTGCGCAGCGAATCGCACACCAGACTGAACTGGTCTGCGGCTGGCTTGAGTTTGTTGCGGTCACCGCCCGCCAGGGCGGACCAGGTTTCCGTGGCGGAGGCAATGCGCTTGCGCGCCTGGGCCAGCACCGCCGGGTCAAAACGGCCAAAGCGGGCGGTCTCGTAGTCCACCGGCTTGAACCGGTCCAACGCAAAAGCTTGGCGAACCGCCCGCAGCGATGGCGCAGCGTCATCCGGGAGATCTGCCACCCGCGCCTGCGAGCAGAAGAACAGCAGATCCTGCACCAGCCGGTCGGCAATCGTCGGATCACCCTTGGCCAGGGTGGCGTACTGCATGAGCACACGGGACGCCACGCGCTTCACGTACACATCCGGCGGCAAGAGCCCTGAGCCAAAGGCATCGAAGAAGCCCGCGCAGATTTTCCAGAACGCGCGAGCCTGCCGGTCCGTCTGGGCAGCCACAAAGCCCAGGCAGGTGTCGCGCAAGCTGAGGGCGGCCTTCAGATCACCCGACTTGACGATGCGCAGCACTGCAGCATCCAGCCGCGCACGCGCCTCGGGACCATAAGGCAACGGAGGCAGCGACACCGCGCCTTCAGGCTCGCGGAAACGGCGTTCCACCGGCCACAGGTCTGCGGGGTGAACACGATCAGCGCCCGCCAGGGCCTGGGCATCGCGGTATTGCGGAAACAGCGCCACCGGCGACACGGCTTTGCCGGCCAGCACGGTTTCCAGGTATTCGATCAGTGCAAAACTGGCACGCTCGATGACGGCGGCAGCGTCATCGCTGCAGGTCTCGGGGCGCTGCACAAACTTCTGCACCGCCGATTCCATGGACCGCAGCACCAGTGCGGGCGGGCCCATGCCCACCATTTCCAGCGCGCCGCAGGCCTGGTGCAACTGCTGGCGTGCAATGCGCAAGGGGCCAGCGTCCAGCGCCGCCAGATCGGACTCGCGTGCTACCTCGGCATCACGCACAAAGCGACGCATCGCCTTGACGGCACCGTCCAGCGATTTGCGCAGCTCGTCAAGCACCCAAGCCAAAGGACCCAGGTCCTGATCTCCCTGGGTCCCGTCGGCGGCCGGTGCATTGTTGACATCAATAGATGACATGGATTCGTCCCCGGCTGCAATGAGCCAGCTGGTTGATGACTAACTGCTGCGTCAGGCGATCTTGAACCGTGCCACCGATTGGCGCAGTTCTTCGGCCATGTGCGAGAGCTCGCGCACCTGTTGCGCAGTCGTGCGGGTACCTTCACCCGTCTGTTCGGTCACCGCAAAAATGTGCTGGATGTTGTCGGCCACTTCGTTGGCCAGAACAGCTTCCCGGGAAGTCGAAGACGAAATCTGCTCAATCAGTTCAGCCAGACGGCGCGACACGCGGTCGATTTCGGTCAGTGCGGTACCGGCGCTGTCGGACAGCCGAGCCCCTTCCACCACACCCTGCGTGGAGCGCTCCATAGCGGCCACGGCGTCCTGGGTGTCGGTCTGAATGGCTTTCACCAGCGCCGAGATCTGGCGCGTAGCGTCTGCGGAGCGTTCAGCAAGGCGCTGCACTTCTTCCGCCACCACCGAGAAGCCGCGACCGGCTTCACCGGCAGACGCGGCCTGAATGGCGGCGTTCAGAGCCAGCACGTTCGTCTGCTCGGTAATGTCAGAAATCAGCTCGGTGATTTCACCGATCTCCTGCGACGATTCGCCCAGGCGTTTGATCCGCTTGGAGGTGTCCTGGATCTGGTCGCGGATGGAGTTCATACCGCCGATGGCGTTCTGCACGGCCTGCAGACCCGAGTCCGCAGCTTGCAGCGACTGACGGGCCACCGTGGCGGACTCTTGCGCCTGTGTGGACACCTCGTTGATACGGGTCGCCATGTCCAGAACGGAGCGGCCGGTTTCGCGAATTTCGCGCAGCTGCTCGGTCGATGCTGCCAGCAGCTCGGTCGAGGTGTTGTCCACCTGAGCGGTCGTCTGCGCCACGCGGGTCGCCGTGTTCTGCACGCTGCCCACCAGCTGGCGCAACTCTTCCACCGTGTAGTTCACCGAGTCGGCAATAGCGCCGGTGATGTCTTCCGTCACCGTGGCTTCTTGCGTCAAGTCACCTTCAGCAACCGACTGCAGTTCGTTCATCAAACGCAAAATGGCGGCCTGGTTGGCGTCGTTGACGCGCTTGGCTTCCTGCTCCTGGCGCTTGGCGTCGCGTTGCTGGTTTTCAGCAGCTGCCTGACGGCCACGGCTGTCCAGCAGCTGAACGCGCGAAATACCGATACCGCACAGCAGCACGAACAAGCCTGCCAGCGCCAGAGCGGCGAACTGGCCTGCGCCCAGACCGGTCTGGGCGGACAGCTTGCTCTGCAGGCCTTCCAGCTGGCGGCGCAAGGGTTCGCTGTCGGCAATGATGGCGGACTGCGCTTCGCGGGCAGACACCAGACCTTGCAGGTTGCCCAGAATGGCGCTGGCCTGGGTACGGGTCTGTTCGTACAGCTTGATCAGCGCTTCCAATTGCTCGCGGGTCTGCGCGTCCTTGGTGGCCGACAGGCGCAATTCGGGGCTGCCTTCCAGCAGGCCTTGTGCAATTTCCTTGAAGGAGTTCAAGTCCTTGCCCAGCAGGAACACGGCCTCGGGGCTCACGCCTTCCATGGTCTGGAACTCGTTGGCAGACTTGCCGATACGCTGGGTCAACATCACCAGCTGGCCTGCGGCAGAGATTTCTGCCGCAGGAGCGTTTTGCTGCAGCTTGAGCGACGACACCGTTTCAGCGATTTCCAGCAGGTCGGACGACTGGCGGTTGATGGTGCGCAGAGCGTCACCGACCTGCGTCAGGATCTTTTGCTGGCCCATCACCACGCTGGCATTGCGCTCCGCGCGCTCCATCAGGGGGTTGACGGCATCCAGATCGGGCTTGAAGGGTTCGCCCAGCGACTGCACACCCAGCTCGTTGTCACCCGAATTCAGGGCGCGCACGTTGCGGGCCAACACGCCCGAGCTTTCCACCACGTCCGGGAACGCCTGTGGACTACCCACCAGCGCCTGCGACACCGACTTGGCGAGACGTTGCGACTGCATCAGCGACTGGCCGGTAGCCGCCAGTTGTTGCGCGGAACGATCGGCCTGCTGCAGCACCCAACCGGCGATCAGTGCCAGCACCACCACCCCCACGGCCAGCAAGGCCAGCAGCCGGCGCTGATGGCCGGCAGCGGTCGAGCGGCCCAGCAAGGGCAGGCTGATGAGGTCTTCTTCCGCTTCGGGCGCGGTCAGTTCCGGCGTGTAGCCGTCGGGATCGCCCTGGACGCTGTTCATGGCTTCGGCCTGGTAGGAGTCGCGCAGTTGCGAGCCATCCAGGGCTCCCGTGGCCAGGAGGTCCTGCCCATCGTCGGTCGCGCCGGTGGCTGCGCCGGTATCAGGCGTGGCGGGTTTCCGGTTGAACAGTTTTCCAAATTGATTGACGACGGACATGGTGCAGCCTTACAGAAAAACTCAAGCACTGATGCTCAGGAAAGCGGGATGTTGG
>MEDL01000068.1 GCA_001724785.1 Acidovorax sp. SCN 68-22
CATTCCAGGGCGCCGATCTGCAGTGGATTCCCCGCCACCGCAATGGCGCCGCCGATGCGCTGGCACGCGCGGCACTGGGGCTGGCGCCCAAGGCCGCCAACCCGCCTGGCCGCCGCAAGGGCAGCCGCAAGCGGCGTTGATACCCGGCAGGACATGCTTGCCCCAGGTCATCCCGCCTGGGCCGCGGCGCCCCTTTTTTCCTCAAACTGCTCTATATTTGCTAGCTGCGCGTGGCGCCGCGTGGACCCGGCAGCCCGGTTTCTGCTCCGGCCCGCGGGCGCTTGGCCACAGGACATGAATACTACTGTATTGATAGCTTAAACAGCATACGTCATAAGCGCTAGAGGCACTTTATGCTCTTATTTTCGTCGCCCAGCCTGCGTCTGCCGCCGGCCCTGCTCGCGCTGGCCCTGGCCGGCACGCTGCTGCTGAGTGGCTGCGGCACGCCGCCCTCGGCCGTGCGCAGCGCGCGCGGCACGCCGGCGACGCTTTCCGACACCCAGGCCAGCAACATCGCCATCCACGCGCTCGGACTGGTGGGCACGCCCTACCGCTACGGCGGCAACACGCCGCAGGGTGGCTTCGACTGCAGCGGCCTGATCGGCTACGTCTACCGCAGCGAGGTCGGAACGCCGCCGCCGCGCTCCGTCGCCCAGCTCGACGGCTGGGGCGAGGCCATAGGCGCGGGCGAGCTGCGCACCGGCGACCTGGTGCTGTTCGGCAACGGCCGGCGGCCAACGCACGCCGGCATCTACGTCGGCGCGGGGCGCTTCGTGCACGCGCCGTCCACCGGCGGCGAGGTACGGCTCGACGTGCTGACCTCCGGCTACTGGGCGCGCCAGAACCCCGGCTACCGCCGGCCCTGAGGGGCGGGCGCGCCAGGCGCGACAATCGGCGGCATGACACACCAGCCGCGCCCCGCCCAGCCGCATTCCACCCACGACACCACGCGCACCGACGACACGCGCATCAAGGCCGTGCGCCCGCTCATCACCCCCGCCCTGCTCGACGAATGGCTGCCCGTTCCGGACGCGGCCCAGGCGCTGGTGGAGGACAGCCGCGCCGCCATCTCGCGCGTGCTGCACGGCCAGGACGACCGGCTGATCGTCGTCGTCGGCCCGTGCTCGATCCACGACCACGGCCAGGCCATGGAGTACGCCCGTGCCCTCAAGGAACTGGCCGACGCCCACGCCGACGAGCTGCTGGTGGTGATGCGCGTGTATTTCGAGAAACCGCGCACCACGGTGGGCTGGAAGGGCTACATCAACGACCCGCACATGGACGGCAGCTTCGCCATCAACGAGGGCCTGGAGATGGCGCGCCAACTGCTGCTCGACGTGCTGGCGCTCGGCCTGCCGGTCGGCACCGAGTTCCTCGACCTGCTCTCCCCGCAGTTCATCAGCGAGCTGGTCAGCTGGGGCGCCATCGGTGCGCGCACCACCGAGAGCCAGAGCCACCGGCAGCTGGCGAGCGGCCTGTCGTGCCCGGTGGGCTTCAAGAACGGCACGGACGGCGGCGTCAAGGTGGCGAGCGACGCCATCCAGGCGGCGCAGGCGCCGCATGCCTTCATGGGCATGACCAAGATGGGCCAGGCAGCGATCTTCGAGACGCGCGGCAACGACGACTGCCACGTCATCCTGCGCGGCGGCAAGGAACCCAACTACGGCGCTGCCGAGGTGGACGCGGCGTGCGTGCTGCTCGCCGCCGCCGGCCTGCGCGCCCAGGTGATGATCGACGTCTCGCACGCCAACAGCAGCAAGCAGCACCAGCGCCAGATCGCGGTGGCCGAGGCCGTGGGCCAGCAGGTTGCCGCCGGCGACGCGCGCATCATCGGCGTGATGATCGAGAGCCACCTCAAGGAAGGCCGCCAGGACATCGTCCCGGGCCAGCCGCTCGCCCACGGTGTCTCCGTGACGGACGCCTGCATCGGCATGGCGCAGACTGCCCCCGTGCTGGCGCAGCTTGCGGCCAGCGTGCGCGCGCGGCGCGCGGCGCTGGGGCGTTGACCGCAGCGGCCAGGCGCCGCTCGGGGCGCTTTTCCCCTGTCAGGCAAGCAACAGCCGAAAATGCCCTTGCGGTGTATATTGGAATTCTTCCTTAGCCACTTCGTTCTGTGAGATCGCTCCCGCGCGGCGCGCACCGGGTTTGCGCCGCAAGTCGGTGCTTTCGCACGGCGCACCCCGCATGAGCGCCACGTCCGCCCGTCCGCAACTGCAGCCTGTCGCCGCACAGGAAGCAGCCGATCCAGCACTGAAAGTGCTGGCAGAGGACGCGGCCCACGAAGCCCGCATGCACGCCGTGCTGGTCAGCATCCAGCAGGAGCTGTCGGCCCCTTCGCTCACCGACCAGGAACTGCTGCAACGCGCCGTCTCGGCCGCGCTGCACGCCACCAGCGGCGTGGGCGCGAGCCTGGAACTGCTCGAAAACGGTGGCTTGCGCTGCGTCGCGGCGGCCGGCCAGCCACCGCGGGGTGCCGGGCATTGGGTCGCCACCGACGCGCACCCCGCGTGGCGCGTGCTCGCTGCCGGGCAGGCGCTGCGCAGCAATGGCTCCCAGGAAGCCGGTTGGCCGCCCGCACCGGGGCCGCCCGAAATGCCGGCACGGCCGCAGCTGGCGGTGCCGCTGCGGCGCGATGCCGCCATCGTGGGCGCCATCACGGTCTGGTCGGACGCGGGGCAGGCCTTTGCCGAACGCGACCTGGCGCACCTGGAAATCCTGGGCGAATCGGTCGGCGCGCTGCTCAAGCTGCGCGATGTGGCGGCGCAACTGCAGTTGTCGCAAAGCCAGTACGAGGGCCTGTTCCAGACGCACCCGCAGCCTATGTGGGTGTTCGCGGCCGACGAGCGCCTGGCGCTTCTGGCGGTCAACGAGGCCATGGCCCAGGCCCACGGCTACACGCGCAGCGAGTTGCTCGCCCTGTGCCTGCCCGACCTGTGGCCGCCGGACGCGCGGGACGCCCAGATCGAAGCCTTGCGGGCCGCCAGCGCGCAACCGGGCGCCAGCGTGCTGCGCATGAAGCACCAGCGCAAGGACGGGCGCCCGATCGACGTGGAAGTGGCCTCGCGCGCGGTGGCCTTCAACGGCGTGGAAGCGCGCCAGTCCATGGGCACGGACATCACCCAGCGCCTGGCCACTGAGCGCGAGATCGCCCGCATGGCGCGCGCCCGCCACCTGCTGAGCGCCTGCAACGAAGCCATCGTGCGCGCCAGCTCCGAATCGGAATTGCTCGAAGCCATCTGCCGCATCACCGTCGATCTGGGCGGCTACCGCATGACCTGGGTGGGACTGGCGCGCGACGACGTGCAGAAATCCATACAGTGCGTGGCCAGCGCCGGCGCCAGCGAGGGCTACCTGGAAAACCTCTCGCTCTCCTGGGACGAGGCGAGCGCCAAGGGCAACGGGCCGGCGGCGCAGACCATACGCAGCGGCCAGGCCGTGATCGTGCGCGACGTGCAGGAAGCCACGGCCTACGCGGGCCTGGCGTACCGCCTGCACCCGCGCGGCTTCCACGGCATGGTGTGCCTGCCGCTCAAGGATGCGACGCACACCTTCGGCGTGCTCTACCTGTACGCCTCCGAAGTGCTGCAGATCAGCGCGCACGAAAGCGAGCTGCTCGGAGAACTCGCCAAGGACCTGGCCTTCGGCATGCTCAGCCTGCGCGCGCGCCAGGAACAGCAGCGCATGCAGGCGGCGGTGCTGAAGGTGGCGGCCTCGGTATCGGAGTCGACGGGCACGGCGTTCTTCGTGCAGCTGGTGCGCAACATGGCCGAGGCGCTGGGCGCCGAGACCGCCTGCCTCGGGCGCTTCATTCCCAGTGCCCAGGGTACCCCCGAACGCCTGGTCACCCTGGCGCTGGTGATCAACGGCGAGCTGGTGCCCAACGCCGAATACATGCTGGCCGGAACGCCCAGCGAGCGCCTTGCGACCCAGGCGCAGTTCTGCGTCACGCAGGGGTTGCTGGCGCAGTTTCCCCAATCGGTGGTGGTTGGCAAGACCGCGGCCGAGGCCTATGCGGGCCAGCAGCTGTGCGACAGCGCGGGCACGCTGATCGGCATGCTGTTCGTGCTGTTCCGCCAGCCGCTGACGAACGCCGCATTCGTCCAGTCCACGCTGCAGATCTTCGCCTCGCGCGCCTCGGCGGAAATCGAGCGCCTGGCCTCGGACGCGCACATCCGCCGCCAGGCCTCGCTGCTCGACCAGGCGCGCGACGCCATCATCGTGCGCAACCTGATGCACCGCGTGACCTACTGGAACCAGGGCGCCGAGCGCCTGTATGGCTGGACGCAGGAGCAGGCCATGGGCCAGCCCGTGGATGTGCTCCTGCACCTGGACCGCAGCAACTTCGAGCGCGCGACGCAGGCGGTGCTCGCGCACGGCGAATGGACCGGCGAGATGGTGCAGCGCCACCGCGACGGCCACGTCATCGACACCGAAGGGCGCTGGACGCTGGTCAACGGCGAGGAAGGCTCGGCCAGCAGCATCCTGTCCATCAACACCGACATCCGCGAACGCAAGGCCACCGAGCGCGAGATCGCACGCCTGGCGTTCTACGACGCGCTGACCGGCCTGCCCAACCGCATGCTGCTGATGGACCGTGCGCGCCACGCGCTGGCCAACACCGCGCGCGCGGACGAGGGCGGCGCCCTCCTGTTCATCGACCTCGACAACTTCAAGACGCTCAACGACACCCTGGGCCACGACAAGGGCGACCTGCTGCTGCAGCAGGTGGCGCGCCGCCTGGAAACCTGCGTGCGCGGCAGCGACACCGTAGCGCGCCTGGGGGGCGACGAGTTCGTCGTCATGCTGGAGGCGCTCAGCAAGGAACCCGACGCGCTGGCGCTGGAGGCGCGCGCGGTGGCGGAGAAGATCCTCCTCACCCTCGCCCAGCCCTACCAGCTCGACGGCTACCACTACCGCACCACGCCCAGCATCGGCATTGCGCCGTTCGGCCAGGGCGAGAGCACCGTGGGCGACCTGCTTAAGCAGGCCGACCTGGCGATGTACCAGGCCAAGACCGGCGGGCGCAACACCCTGCGCTTCTACGACCCGCTGATGCAGGCCGTGGTCAGCGCGCGCGCGGAACTCGAGTCCGACATGCGCGCCGCGCTGGCACAGGGCGAGTTCCTGCTGCATTACCAGCCGCAGGTGCGCCACGATGGCCGATGGATCGGCGTCGAAGCGCTGGCGCGCTGGAAGCACCCGGTGCGCGGCATGGTGCCGCCGTCGGAGTTCATTCCCGTGGCCGAGGAGACCGGGCTCATCCTCACGCTCGGGCGCTGGGTGCTGCACACGGCGTGCGAGGTGCTGGCGCGCTGGCAGACGGAGGCGCCGCTGCGCCACCTCACCATGGCGGTGAACGTCAGTTCGCGCCAGTTCCGCAGTGCGAGCTTCGTCGAGGACGTGCAGCGCATGCTGGCCGTCACGGGCGCGCCGGCGCGGCGCCTGAAGCTCGAATTGACCGAAAGCGTGCTGGTAGAAGACGTGGAAGCCACCATCGCCACCATGGACGCCTTGCGCGCCATCGGCGTGGGCTTCTCGCTGGACGACTTCGGCACCGGGTATTCGAGCCTGAGCTACTTGAAGCGCATGCCGCTGCACCAGGTGAAGATCGACCAGAGCTTCGTGCGCGACCTGCTCAGCGACCCGAACGACGCGGCCATCGTGGACACCATCGTGGCCCTCAGCGCCACGCTGGGCCTGGAAGTGATCGCCGAAGGGGTGGAGACCCTGGAGCAGCGCGAAATGCTGCTCCAGGCCGGTTGCATGGCCTTCCAGGGCTATCTGTACGCCCGGCCCATGGGTCTGGAAGCGCTCTCGACCCTGTTGCACCAAACGGGCAAGCGCACCCACTGAACCGGCCGGCGGGCCCGGGGCGGCACGGAAAAAGGGACCCCACTATCCCTTCCTTGTTTTCTTCTTTTTAAATAGTGGTAGTAGTAGAGACCGGGCAGCGCCTGTGGACAAGGGCGGTTTCGCCTTGTTCGGCGGGCACTTGCGCCAGGCACAGGCCTGTGGGTGGAGGCACTGCGCGGCGCGTGTCGGGCGGGGACAACTGCGGCGGGCCGGCCTGGTCTGTGGACAACTGGCCGGTTGTGCGGCTGGCATCCACAGGCTTGTCCACAGGCGCTTGTCAGAAGCGCAGCGCATAGCGCAGCTGCAGGAAGTCTTCGCCCGGGTTGGGCTCCTTCAGGCCGGCGTTCGAGACATGCTGCAGCCGCAGTTGCAGCTCGTGCTGGTGCTGCGCGCCCAGCACCAGGCCGATGCCGACGTGGCTGGCGAAGTTGAAGCGCGTGCTGAATTCCTTGTCCAGCGTCACGTAGCGCCGGTCGGCAAGCGTCGCACCGATGCCGGCGTCCAGGAACCAGCGCGCCCGGCCGCCGTCCGGTACCAGGCGAAAGCTGGGCGTGACGCCGATCAGACGGCTATGGAAGGGACCGGTCGGGCCGTCGGCCGACCACTGGCTGAGGTAGACATCCCAATAGCCGCGCACGGCAAAACTGCCCAGCGTGCGCTGCCATGTGGCGAAGGGAAGGGTAGCGCCCACGGTCCAGGCGTCGGTGCCGTGGCTGGCGGTGGCTGCCTGCAGGTACAGGCTGGGGCGCGCCAGGGCGTCCAGGGGCGCCGTTTGGGCGAAGACCGTGCCGGCGCACAGGGCGGCAGCGGCGGCATAGAGGTGGGCGGTGGTGGCAGGCATGGTGGGCTTTCTGGCCTGGGGCGCGCCGGGCGCGCCGTGCGGTTGCGGGCGGGGGCGGCCGGGCCGCCCCCTTGCTGAACCACGAGCCTACCTCCTACCCGCCGGACGCGGTGTAGGTGGACTACGATCTGTTACGTCCACCCACCGTGGGGCTCAGGCAGCCGGGCCGCCCTGCATGTGCCGGCCGTGGCGGTGCTTGCCGTGGCGCTCGCCGCCCTTGAACATGCGTGCCGAGACGCGGTCGAAGCTGCGCTGCTGCTCCGGCTGGAGTTCGGCGTAGAAGGCCTTGGTGGCGTCCAGGCGTGCGTCCATGGCGGTGGTGCGCTGCTTGCGCAGTTCGCGCATGCGGTCGATGCGCTCGGGCGTGCTCAGCTTTTCCATGTCGGCGCGGGACGGGCGCTGCTGCGCGTTGCGCTCGGGTTGCATGGCCGCCGCGAGCCGCGTCCAGGCGGGCTCCTGCGCCGGTGTGATGGCCAGTTGCTGCTTGAGTTGGGCCAGGCGCTCGGCATGGCGCGCGGCGCGCTTTTCCTGCCATTGCTGGCGCTTGGCCTGGCGTTCGGCGTTCGGGGTGGCGGCGGCGCTGGTCGTTGCAGGGTCCGCGGCGGCGGGTGCCGTCTGGGCCCAGACGGGCAGGGCGAGTGCGGCGGCGGCGGCGACGGCGGCGAGGTGGCGGGAGAACGGGGTCATGGACAATCCTTTCAATCGGCGCGGACACGGTGTCGGCGTTGGGGCCCAGTCTCGCGCCGCCTTGTAAGCTGCTCGTGCGCGTGGCGTGAGGCTGTGTAAAGTTGCGTCGCTCGCAGGTACGGGCCGGCGCCTAAAAATTGGCATGAAAACCGCCTCCAGCGCCCGTCTGTATTGGTAATTCAGCTATCCATTCGATAGAAACCCCCCGCGTCTTTCCGCCCGCCCGCGCGGCCGCCCGGCCGTGGCGGAGCCCCTTTTTTTCCGCCCCATCCTGAAGGAATCCTGGTGTTCAAGAACCTGATCGTCTACCGCATCGCCCCCGGCTGGCAATGCGAGCTCACGCAACTCGAAGAAGCGCTGGCGCGCACGCCGTTCACCGAATGCGGCGCCACGCAGGAGCGCTCGGCCGGCTGGGTGCCGCCGCGTGGCGAGGCGCACGGCCTGCTGGCCGAATCGGTGGGTGGCCAGTGGATGCTGCGCTTCATGACCGAATCCAAGGTACTGCCCGGTTCGGTGGTGGCGCGCAAGGTGCAGGAAAAGGTCGACCGCATCGAGCAGGAGACGGGCAGGAAGCCCGGCAAGAAGGAAAAGCGCGACCTGAAGGACGAAGCGCTGCTGGACCTGCTGCCCATGGCGTTCACCAAACAAGGCAGCATGTGGGTGTGGATTGACCAGGCCGCGCGCTGCCTGGTTCTGGGCACCGGCAGCCAGGCGCGTGCCGACGAGGTGACCAGCCTGCTCACCGAGGCGCTGCCCGGCCTGGCGCTGGTGCTGGTGCACACCGCAACCAGCCCGCAGGCGGCGATGGCGCACTGGCTGGCCAGCCAGGAGCCGCCGGCCGGCTTCAGTATCGACCGCGAGTGCGAGCTCAAGGCGGCCGACGAGGAAAAGGCCGTGGTGCGCTACGCCCGCCACCCGCTCGATATCGAGGAAGTGCAGTCGCACATCGCCGCCGGCAAGCTGCCGACGCGGCTGGCGCTGACCTGGGAGGGGCGCGTGTCCTTCCTGCTCACCGAGGGCTTGCAGCTCAAGAAGATCGCCTTCCTCGACACCGTGTTCGAAGGCCAGGCGGACGGCGAGGGCGGCTTCGATGCCGATGTGGCGATCGCCACCGGCGAGCTGGCGCAGTTGCTGCCCGACCTGCTGGCGGCGCTGGGTGGCGAGGTGCCGGCCGGTGTGGCAATGGCGCAGGCCGCACAGGCAGGCGCCGGGCACTCGGGAGGCGCGCCAGCCGGCAGCGTGACCGGGCCGGCACAGGCGCCGGAGGACCTGGAACCCGAGAGCGCGCCGTTCTAGCTCTAGCCGGCGGGCCTTAGCGCCCGGAGAACTCCGGCGCTTGGCGTGCGAAGAAGGCTTCGATGCCGGCGCGCATGTCCGCGCTCGCCGCGCAGCCCAGGAAGGCGGTGGTTTCCGCCTGCAGCTGCGTTTCCAGATTGCGGTCGAAGGACGCGCGCATGAGGCGCTTCATGGCGCCGTAGGCAAGCGTCGGCCCTTGCGCCAGGCGCGCTGCCAGTTCGCCAGCGACTTCGTCGAGGTGCGCCGCCGGCACCACGCGGTTGACCAGGCCCAGGCGCAGCGCATCGGCGCTGCTGAGCGTCTCGCCGAGCAGGGCGATCTCCAGCGCCTGGCGCAGGCCCACCAGGCGCGGCAGTGCCCAGGAGGCGCCGACGTCGCAACTGGTGCCCAGGTTGATGTAGGCCAGGTTGAAGCGCGTGCCTTCGGCGGCGACGACGAAATCCGCCTGGAGCATGAGCGAGAGCCCGGCGCCAGCGGCCGCGCCGTGCACCTTGGCGATGACGGGCGCGTTCAGGCCGGCGAGCAGCTGCACGGCGGCGTTGAGCGGCCCGAGCAGATCGGCCGCGCCCTGCACCGGGTCGGCGCGCAGGGTGGCCAGGTCGCCGCCCGCCATGAAGGCCTTGCCGGCGCCGCACAGCACCACGGCGCGCACGCCGGTGTCGGCGGCGAGCTGCTGCACGGCGGCCAGCAGCGCCTGGGCCATGGGAACGTCGATGGCGTTGAGCGCCGCCGGGCGCGCAAAGCGCAGCGTGGCCACGGCGCCTTCGCGCAGGACTTCGAGCGGCGCTTCGGTGGGGGTCATGGAAAGTCCTGTTTTGATAGCTGAAAACGCTTGCTGCACAAGCGCTAGATGCCATTTTGACTTAAAAATTCAGGCGTAGAGTGTCTCGATTTCCTCGGCGTAGGCCTTGTAGATGCTGGCGCGCCGCACCTTCATGGTGGCCGTCACTTCGCCGTCGTCGTGGTCGAGCTCCTTGGTGAGCAAATGGAACTTGCGGATCTGCGAGACCTGCGCCAGCTGGCCGTTGCCGCGCGCGACCTCCTGCTCGATGAGCGCGCGCACCTCGGGCAGCTCGGCGAGCGAGCGAAAGTGCGTGAAGGCGATGCGCCGCGCCTGCGCCCACTGCGCGACGGTGTCGAAGTCGATCATCACCAGCGCCGAGACGAAGCGCCGCTGGTCGGCGACGACGATGCACTCCTTGATGTAGGGGCTGGCCTTCATCGCGTTCTCGATCTCGGACGGCGTGAGGTTCTTGCCGCCGGCGGTGATCATGATGTCCTTGAGGCGGTCGACGATGCGCAGCTGGCCGGCCTCCTCGCGCACCACGTCGCCGGTGTGCAGCCAGCCGTCCACGATGCTTTGCGCCGTGGCCTCGGGGTTCTTGTAGTAGCCGCAGAACACCATCTCGCCGCGCAGCTGCAACTCGCCCTGTTCGCCAATGCGCGCCTCCACGCCCAGCGTGGGCGTGCCGACGGTGCCGATGACCACTTCGTCCACGGGATGGCCGGTGACCATGCCGCTCGATTCCGTCAGGCCATAGACCTCGATCAGCGGCACGCCGAGGGTGCGAAAGAAGCGCACCACGTCGGGCGGTATGGGCGCCGCGCCGGTCAGGGCCACGCGCGCCTTGCGCAGCCCGCAGAAGTTCTGCAGCGCGCGGAACACCAGCAGGTAGTGCCAGGCAAAGCGCGCGCGCTCGGCCAGGCTCCAGTCGGCGCGGCGCTTGGCGGCGAGCGGGGCGCAGGCGGCCAATGCCCGGTCGTACAGCGCGCCGCGCAGGCCGCCGGCCTCCTGGCGCTTGATCGACAGCGTGGCGTGCATCTTTTCCCAGATGCGCGGCACGCCCAGGAAGATGCTCGGCGCAACCTCGCGCAGGTCTCCCTGCACGGTACGGATCGACTCGCCAAAGTTCACCTGCGAACCCAGGTAGGCGGGCACGAAGCTGGTCAGCATCTGCTCGGCGACGTGGCACAGCGGCAGGTAGGACAGGTGGCTGGAGCCCGCGTCCATGCGCAGGCGCTCGACGATGCCGGGCACCACGCCGCGGATGTTGCGCCACGACAGCATGGCGCCCTTGGGTTTGCCGGTGGAACCCGAGGTGTAGATCATCAGGCCGATGTCGTCCAGGCGCTGCGCCGCCAGCGCCGCGTCGATGGTGGCTTGCGCGCCGGATTGCTCGCCCAGGCGCTCGACCTCGGCGAAGGTGGTGATGAGTTCGCGCTCGGCGGCCGAGAAGCTGCGCAGGCCCTTGGTCTCCATGACGACGATCTTTTTGAGCGCCGGCAGGCTGGCACGCGCTTCGAGCAGCTTGTCGGTCTGCTCCTGGTCCTCGCAGACCATCACCGTGATGTCGGCGTGGCCGACGACGTAGGCCACCTCGCTGCTCGGGCTGGTCGGGTAGACGCCGACGGTGACGGCGCCGATCAGCCCGGCGCCCATCTGCGCCAGTACCCATTCAATGCGGTTCTCCGACAGCACGCCGACATGGCCGCCCGCCGGCACGCCCAGGGCCGACAGTCCGAGGCCGAAGGCACTGGCGCGGCGGTGGTAGTCGGCCCAGGTGAAGGGTTTCCAGATGCCGAAATCCTTTTGCCGGATGGCGACGCGCGCGGGATCGCTTTGCGCGCGCTGGCGCAGCATCTGCGGCAGGGTGATTTCGGGGAGGGTCATGACAGCCATCGTTTGCGCCGCTTGTAGTGCTTGATGTCCTTGAAGCTCTTGGCGCCGCCGCCCTCGCCGCCCATGCCGAGGTAGAACTCGCGCACGTCGGGGTCGCTCGCCAGGCGCTCGGCCGGGCCGTCGATGACGATCTTGCCGTTTTCCATGATGTAGCCGGTGTGCGCCACGGCCAGGGCCACGGTGGCGTTCTGCTCGACCAGCAGCATGGAGGTGCCGCGCTCGGCGTTGATGCGCGCGATGATGCCGAAGATGTCCTCCACCAGCTTGGGCGAGAGGCCGAGCGAGGGCTCGTCGAGCAGGATGAGCTCGGGCTGCGCGATCAGCGCGCGGCCGATGGCCAGCATCTGCTGCTCGCCGCCCGAGAGGTAGCCTGCCAGGCCCTTGCGCCGCTCGTGCAGGCGCGGGAAATACTGGTAGACGCTGTCGAAGTCCGGCTTGGCGCCGCCGCGCCCGGTGAGCGCGTAGGTGGCGGCGACGAGGTTCTCCTCCACCGTCAGGTCCTCGAACACGCGCCGGCCCTCCATCACATGGAACAGCCCGGCGCGCACCAGCGCGTGCGGGCTGCGGCCGGCGGTGGGCACGCCCTGGAAGGCGATGCTGCCGCTTTCCACCTCGCCGCGCTCGAGCGCCAGCAGGCCCGACACCGCCTTGAGCGTGGTCGATTTGCCTGCGCCGTTGCTGCCCAGCAGCGCCACGATCTGCCCGCGCGGCACCACGAGCGAGAGGCCGCGCAAGGCCTGGACGACCTTGTTGTAGACGACCTCGATGTTGTTGATTTCGAGGACGTTGGGAGCGGCTTGCTGGGTCATGGCGCGGCCAGGGTCAGAGCTTGATCCAGTCCGAAGCTGGGACCATTTTTTGCGCCTTCATGTCCGCGCGGTAGACCCGGCCGACTGGAATGGAGTTGCCGCTGATGGTGATCGGCACGCCGATCAGGCCGCCGGTGTCGAAGTCCTTGAGCGTGTTCAGCGCCGCCTTCATGTTGCCGCCCGTGAGCGGTTTGCCGGCATCCAGGCAGCGCTTGACCGATTCGAGGAACAGCATCGCCGCGAGCATGCCCTGCGTGTAGGCCGTGCTCTGGTACTGCGGGCGCATCGCGCGGATCTTCTCCAGCATGGGCGCGGGCTCGGTGTCGTAGTAGTAGCGGTAGGGCATCACGCCCATGAAGCCGTCGCCGTCGGGCCCCATCTTCATCACGGTGGAGCTGTCCATGGTCCAGTAGGTGCCCATCCACTTGCTCTTCATGCCCTGCTGCTTGCCCTGGGTGATGAACTCGGGAATGGGCGCGAGGATGTAGCCGTGAAAGATGGTGTAGTCGGGCGCGGCGCGGCGCAGCTTGATTACCTCGCCCGAGACGTCCACGCTGCCCGCGGCCGTCATGATCTTGATGGCCACCGTCAGGCCCAGCGCCTTGGCCGCGGCCTCGCTCTTTTCGATCGGGTCACGCCCGAACTCGGAGTCGGAATAGACGAAGGCC
>MEDL01000069.1 GCA_001724785.1 Acidovorax sp. SCN 68-22
GACCGCGCACTCGCGCGCCTGGGCGCGGTTCATGGGCAGGTGCGCGCGTATGGTTTCGGTGAGCTGGCGCCCGACGGTGTAGAGCGGGTTCAGCGAGGTCAGCGGGTCCTGGAAGATGGCGCCGACGTGGCGGCCGCGCACCTTGCGCATGGCCTGGGCGTCCAGCCGGTCGATGCGCCGGCCCTCCAGCCAGATCTCGCCCGAAGCAATCCGGCCCGGCGGCTCCAGCAGGCCGATGATGGCGGCGCCTGTGAGCGACTTGCCCGCGCCCGATTCGCCCACGACGCCGAGGATCTCGCCCGGCGCGATGGCAAACGACACGCCGTCGAGCGCGCGCAGCACGCCGCGCCGGTGCGGGAACTCGACCACCAGGTCTTTCACTTCAAGCAGGGGCACGCGTCGAATCCAGTGCGTTAAGGAAAGCCAACCGCGGATGCAACTGGCGCGGGGCAGATCGGCGGCAGCCGCGCAAGGGCCGCCCCGCAGCGCTGGCTGCGTTCCCCCTCCAAGCGATAGCGCAAGAGAGGGGGGAAGGCGCGAAGCGACTCAGGGGGGTGTTTCATCTCAGGCGCGGGTTCAGGGCATCGCGCAGCCAATCGCCCAGCAGGTTCACCGACAAGGCGATCAGCACCAGCATGAGGCCGGGAAAGACGGTGATCCACCATTCGCCGGAAAACAGGTAGTCGTTGCCGATGCGGATCAGCGTGCCGAGCGAGGGCGAGGTCGGCGGTGCGCCAACCCCCAGGAAGGACAGCGTGGCCTCGGTGATGATCGCCGTGGCCACCTGGATGGTGGCCAGCACCATGACCGGCCCGAGCACGTTGGGCAGCACGTGCCGGCGCATGATGCGCAGCGGCGGCACACCCGTGACGCGCGCCGCCTGCACGTACTCCTTGCCGCGCTCGACCAAGGTCGAGCCGCGCACGGTGCGCGCGTACTGCACCCAGCCGGTCAGCGAGATGGACAGGATGAGCACGCCGAAGGCGAGCGTCTCATGC
Source organism: Acidovorax sp. SCN 68-22 (assembly GCA_001724785.1). Taxonomy (GTDB): domain Bacteria; phylum Pseudomonadota; class Gammaproteobacteria; order Burkholderiales; family Burkholderiaceae_C; genus Simplicispira. The sequence goes on from MEDL01000069.1 coordinate 999, forward strand.
GCGTCGGGGAACAGGGCGCGCCCGACCCCGGCGATGAGCAGCGCCACCAGGATCGCCGGGAAGGACAGCATCACGTCGCACAGGCGCATCAGCAGGCCATCCACCCAGCCGCCCAGGTAGCCCGCGACCAGGCCCAGCGTCACCCCGACCAGCACCGACAGCAGCACCGAGGCGACACCGACGATGAGCGAGATGCGCGCCCCGTAGATCACCGCCGAGAGGATGTCGCGGCCCTGGTCGTCCGTGCCCAGCAGGTACTTGGACGAGCCCAGTTCGCTCCAGGCGGGCGGCAGGCGGGAATCGCCGAGCTCCAGGCTGGCCAGATCGAAGGGGTTGTGCGGGGCGACGAAGCCCGCGAACAGCGAGGCCAGCACACACGCGAGCGCCACCACCGCCGCGGCAAGGGCCACGGGCGAGGTGCGCAGGCTGTGCACCAGGTCGCTGTCCCAGGCGTGCCGCAGGCGGTTCATACGCCCCTCCGCGCGGCGGCCCGGGTGCTCACTTCTCGATGCTCATCCACTTGAAGGGCATGTAGTTGTCGGCCAGCTGGACCAGCTTGACCTTCTTGCTCACGCCCCAGGCGAGCGCCTGCTGGTGCAGCGGCAGATGGCCCACATCGGCGGAGTGCAGGTCGAAGGCCTCCTTGATCATGGCGTTGCGCTTGGTCTTGTCGGTTTCCGCCTGGATCTTCTGCGTCAGCTCGTCCACCTTGGGGTTGCAGTAGGCGCCCAGGTTGAACTGGCCCGCGCCCTTGTCGTCCGGGCAGACCATCAGGGCATTGAGCGCGTTGTGCGCGTCATAGGTCGACGGCGTCCAGCCCAGCATGTAGAAGCTCGTGTCGCGGCGCAGCACCTTGGGGAAGTAGGTGCCCTTGGTTTCGGCCACCAGCTTGATCTTCACGTTGATGCGCGCCAGGTTCGCGGCCACCGCCTGGCAGATGCGCCCGTCGTTCACGTAGCGGTCGTTCGGGCAGTTCATCGACACCTCGAAGCCGTCCGGGTAGCCGGCATCTGCCAGCAGCTTCTTGGCCGCCGCCGGGTCGTAGGGCAGGCGCTTGACGCTCTCGTCGAAGCCGTTGATGCCTGGGCCCACCATCAGCGCCGAGGGATTGGAGGCCCCGCGCATGACGTTCTTCTTGATGCCGTCGATGTCGATCGCCTGGTAGAAGGCCTTGCGCACGCGCACGTCCTTGAAGGGGTTCTTGCCCTTCACGCTGGAATACTGCAGTTCGTCGCGCTTCTGGTCCATGCCGAGGAAGATGGTGCGCAGTTCCGGACCGGTGATGGCGCGCGTGCCGGCGTTCTGGTTGACGCGCTCGATGTCCTGCACCGGGATCGGCTCCATCACGTCCACCTCGCCGGAGAGCAGCGCGGCGACGCGCGTGGAATCGTTGCCGATGGGGGTAAAGATGATCTCCTGGGCATTGCCTTCGATCTTGCCCCAGTAGGTGCCGTTGCGCGTGAACACCGTGCGCACGCCGGGCTGGCGCTCGCGCAGGCGGAACGGCCCCGTGCCGTTGGCGCGGAAGGAGGCCGCGTTCTCGATGCCCTTTCGGCGGTCCACGGGGGCGTTGGCCTTGTTGTCCTCCGCCCACTTCTTGCTCATGATGAAGACCTGCGAGATCACGTCCGGCAGGATGGGGAACGGCGTCTTGGTCTCGATCTCGACGGTGTGGGCGTCGATCTTGCGCACTTCCTTGAAATCGTTGGTGTAGCTCTTCATGTCCGAGCCGTCGAGCTGTGTGCGCGCGAAGCTGAACAGCACGTCGTCGGCCGTGAACGGGGTGCCGTCATGGAATTGCACGCCCTTGCGCAGTTCGAAGCGCCACACCGTGGGGCTGGTCTGCTTCCAGGCCGTGGCCAGGGCGGGTGCCAGGCTCAAGTCCTTGTTGCGGCCCACCAAGGGCTCGTAGACGTTGCTGGTAGTGCTCAGCTGCAGCGATTCGTTGAGCGAATGCGGGTCCATGGAAAGCGCGTCGCCCTGATTGGCAATGCGTATGGTTTGCGCCTGGCCCACCAGCGCAGCGGCCGACAGCGCGGTGAACAAGGCCGTGGCAACCAGTTGTCTCGTCGTTTTCATGGAATGTCTCCTGGTGTGAAAAAAGGGGAAGCGCCGTCATGCCGCCGGCAACGGCATGGAGCGTTCGATCAGGCTGGCGTGGAGGGCCGCGCCGAGGGAAAGGATATCGTCGTTGAAGTCGTAGCGGCTGTTGTGCAGCGCGGCGCCGCTCGCGCCCATTCCCTGCCCCAGGCGCAGGTAGGCACCCGGCTTGGTCTGCAGCATGAATGAGAAATCCTCGGCGCCCATGCTGGGCTCGAGGTCGCGGACGACGTTTTCTGCGCCCAGCAGATCCACCGCCACGTCGCCGGCAAACCGCGCCTCGGCTTCGGTGTTTACGGTGGCCGGGTAGATGCGCTGGTAGTCCAGGGCGATCGTGGCGCCGAAGGCCAGTCCGACCGCGCCGCACAGTTCGTGCAGGCGGCGCTCCACCAGCGCCTGGACCTCGTGGTCGAAGGTGCGCACCGTGCCCACCAGCGTGGCCGTTCCCGGCAGCACGCTGAAGGCGCCCAGGTCGCCCGCCTGCATGGCGCACAGGCTGACGACGGCGCTGTCGATGGGACGCACATTGCGTGCCACGATGCTTTGTACGGCGGTGATCAGCTGGGCCGCCACCAGCATGACGTCCACGGTCTGGTAGGGGTGCGCGCCGTGCCCGCCCCGCCCCGTGATGTGGATGGTGATGCGGTCGGCGGCCGCCATCATGGGGCCGTCGTTCAGGCCAACCGTTCCCGGCTTCATCGCCGGCCAGTTGTGCATGGCGTAGATGGACTGGACGGGAAAGCGCTCGAACAGACCGTCTTCCATCATCACGCGCGCGCCGGCAAAACCCTCTTCGCCGGGCTGGAAGACCAGCACCGCCGTGCCGTCGAAATCGCGCGTGGCGGCCAGGTAGCGCGCCGCGCCGACCAGCATGGCGGTGTGCCCGTCGTGCCCGCAGCCGTGCATCAGGCCTTGCTTGCACGATTTCCAGGTGAAATCGTTGTGCTCGGCCATGGGCAGGGCGTCCATGTCCGCGCGCAGGCCGACCATGGCGCCGCTCGCGGTGCTGCGCCCCCGCACCACCGCCACAATGCCGGTGCGTCCGATGCCGTCGTGGATCTCGTCCACGCCGCAGACCTTGAGCGCCTCCTTGACACGCGCACCGGTGTACACCTCCTCGAAGCCGAGTTCGGGGTGCGCATGGAGGTCGCGGCGCAAGGCCGTGAGCTCGGGGTGAAATTGTGCAATCTGCGCGAACGCGCGGCCGCCGGCTTTCAGGCGGTGGGCAGTCAACATCAATGGGCTCCCGATCCCCCCACGCGCAGGCGGGGGTCGACAACGAAGTACAGCAGGTCAACCACCAGGTTGATCACGACGAAAATCAGCGAAATCAGGCACAGGTACGCCGCCATCACCGGGATGTCGGCGAACGTGATGGCCTGGATGAACAACAGCCCCATGCCAGGCCACTGGAACACCGTTTCCGTGATGATGGCGAAGGCAATCAGGCCGCCGAGCTGCAGGCCGGTGATGGTCATCACCGGCACCAGGGTGTTCTTGAGCGCGTGGCCGAAATGGATGGCCCGGTCGGACAGGCCCCGGGCGCGCGCAAACTTGATGTAGTCGGTGCGCAGCACCTCCAGCATTTCAGCACGCACCAGCCGCATGATGAGCGTGAGCTGGAACACCGCCAGCGTGATGGCCGGCAACACGATATGGTGCCAGCCGTCGCGCGTGCCCAGGCCGCTGGTCCACCAGCCCCACTGCACCACCTCGCCGCGGCCGAAACTCGGAAACCAGCCCAGGCCGACGGAAAAGACCAGGATCAGGAGGATGCCGATCAGGAAGGTGGGCAGCGACACGCCGAGCAGCGACAGCGCCATGAAGGTCTGGCTGAGGAAACTGCCGCGCCGCAGCGCCGCGTACACGCCCATGGGCACGCCGACCAGGAGCGCCAGCAGGGCGGCCACCAAGGAAAGCTCCAAGGTGGCGGGAAATCGCTCGGCGATGAGGCGCGAAACCTTGGCGCCCTGGCGCAGGCTCAAGCCGAATTCGCCCTGGGCCGCGTGTACGAGGAAATGCCAGAACTGCACGAAAAATGGCTGGTCCAAGCCCAGCGAAGCACGCAGTTCGCGGATTTGCTCGGGTCGCGCATCCTGGCCCAGCAGGAACACCACCGGGTCGCCGACATACTGGAACAGCAGGAACGAAATGAAGGCCACGGCCACGAGAACGACCACGGCCTGGACGAGACGGCGAAGAATGAAGGCAAACATGCCGGGTCAGGTCTGGGCAGTGCTGAGGCTGTCGGCACGCAGGGCGTGGGCTGGGGTCTGCTCCGGGCGAGAAATCTGCGTCATGGCCCGAGGATAGCCATATTTGAACAATCTGCCCGCCAGTGCTTCCCCTGTGCGTCGGCCGCTTGCAACGGCGCACAGTGCCCAAGGTGGAGGCCGCCCCACGGCCCGGAAAGTGGCGCCAAAGAAAAAGCCGCAGACCTTTCGGTCTGCGGCTTTGACTGATTTGATGAAAGCTGGCTTACGCCAGCGCATCATCAGAAGTTGTGGCGGATGCCCAGGCCGAAGTGGTTCTTCGCACCGGTGTTGTAGCCACCAGCAGCTGCGCCGTTGGCGTCGCCGTCCTTGTAGAACACAGCGTACGTGAAGGTGCGCTTGGACAGGGCGTACTTGGCTTCCACCAGGAAGTCGGTGTTCTTCATGCCGGTGCCGTTTTCACGAGCGATGTCCAGCGTCAGAGCCAGGGGGCCGACAGGAACCGTACCGCCGAGCGTGAAGCCCTTGGAAGCGCCAGGAGCGTCTTGCAGCGAAGCAGCCAGCTTGAACATGCCGAAGTCGTACGCAGCACCCAGAGCCAGACCCTTGGGTTGCGAGTTGACCTTGAAGTACGACAGAGCCACAGCCAGGGGGCCGTTGGCGTACGTCAGGTTCATGTCGACCTTGGCATTGCCGCCGTTGTCGGGCTTGGCAACATAACCCAGGGTGCCGCTGAAACCACCCATGTTGGGGGTGGTGTACATGAACATGCTGTTGTTACGGAAAGGACCGCCGGCAACGCCGAACTGGTTGAATACTGCCGAGTAGTTGGCGGCGCCGGTCAGTTCCCAAGCAACCACGCCCCAGAAGCTGGGGTTCAGCGAACGGCCGAGTTGGAACTTACCGAAGCCACCCGACAGGGCGACCCAGGCGTTGCGCTGCCACGTGTTGGCGTCGGTGGCGCCGGATTCGGCGTTGATGCCTTGTTCGAAGTTGAAGGAAGCCTTCAGGCCGCCACCCAGGTCTTCCACGCCACGCACGCCCAGACGGCTGTTACCGTTGTTCATGACGCCGTTGCCGCTCATTTGAGCCGTAACGCCATTGGACTTGGCCAGGGAGAGGTCGGCCACGCCGTACATGGTGACCGAAGACTGAGCCATGGCGACGCCGGAAGCAGCCAGCACGGCCAGGGCAATCAGGGATTTTTTCATTGCGAGTTACTCCAAGGTTAAACATAGGGCGCCGGCCCGGAGGTCTTGGGTGTTGTGGCACCTGTACAGTCCCGCCGGTTCCCCGGGCCAACCTCCTGGTGGGGAAGTTGCTGCTATTGCACCAGAGGCGGGCGGGTTTCGCAAAGGAATTCACCGTATCCCAGCACTAAACCGGAATTCCGTTGTCCTTCTGCAACATCGCTCGGAGCAAGGCCGCAAGACCATGAAAGCAGGGTCTTCCCCAGGTCGCCGCGCCCGCCTTTATTTGTATCAAAACGAAAAGGTTGTGCCAAACGCCCAAGCGGCGACGCAGGGCAATCCCGCCGTCTTCGGCGCGTATCAGCCCTCTACCACCTCGAAACTGGTGCTGATGTGCGCCGTTTTGCCCATCATGATGCTCGCCGAGCAGTATTTTTCATGGCTCAGGGCCACTGCGCGCTGGACCGCTTCGGGCGGAATGGCGCGGCCGATCACGACGAAATGCATGTGGATGCTGGTGAACACCTTCGGGTCGGTGGCGGCGCGTTCGCTCGACAGACGCACGCTGCAACCGCGGACCTCGTGGCGCCCCCGGCGCAGGATGAGCACCACGTCGTAGGCCGTGCAGCCGCCGGTGCCGGCCAGCAGCGCTTCCATGGGCCGGGGGGCAAGATTCTGCCCACCCAGCTCGGGCCGGTCGGCGTCGGGCGCACCGTCCATGTACAGCACGTGGCCGCTGCCGGTTTCGGCCACGAACCCCATGCCCGAGCGTGTGCCGGCGGCACCCGTCCAACTGACTGTGCATTCCATCCGTGTCTTTCGATAGCTTGTGCTTTGGAGGCCACATTCTAGAAAATTCCGTCCCCGCGTGCTGCAACGCAGCAAGCAAAGCGCTACACTCGGGGCATGCGCTGAACCAGCACGCAACCCGTGCCACTTCAACGCTCCGTTTGTCTCCTCCATCTCCTCAAAACGGATGGATTAAGCCCCTGGCCTTGCGGCCTGGGGCTTTTTTTTGCCGCCGCGCGGCCCGGGGCGGGCGCCTATGATGGCGGCCCCGTCCCGGCACTGGCTGCGGCGGGCCACCAGACCGCGCCATGACCCAGCCCCTCACCCCCCACGATTACCTGACGAGAATTCTCAACGCACGCGTCTACGACGTGGCAATCGAGTCCGACCTGGACCTGGCGCGCAACCTGAGCCAGCGCCTGCACAACAAGGTGCTGCTCAAGCGCGAAGACCAGCAGCCGGTGTTCAGCTTCAAGTTGCGCGGTGCCTACAACAAGATGGCGCACCTCTCGGCCGAGGAGCTGGCGCGCGGCGTGATCTGCGCCTCGGCCGGCAACCACGCCCAGGGTGTGGCCATGAGTGCGCACAAGCTGGGCACGCGCGCCGTGATCGTCATGCCGACCACCACGCCCGCGGTGAAGATCGACGCCGTGCGCGCCCTGGGGGGCGAGGTCGAGCTGTTCGGCGACAGCTATTCGGACGCCTACGGCCACGCCGCCGAGCTGCAGCGCGCGCAAGGGCTGACCTTCGTCCACCCCTTCGATGACCCGGATGTCATCGCCGGCCAGGGCACGGTGGCCATGGAAATCCTGCGCCAGGTGCAAAAGCTCGGCGCGCAGCGGCTCGACGCGGTGTTCGTGGCCGTGGGCGGCGGCGGCCTGATCAGCGGCGTGGCCAACTGCATCAAGGCGGTGCGGCCGGACGTGAAGGTCATCGGCGTGCAGATGAACGACTCCGACGCGATGATGCAATCGGTGGCGGCCGGCGAGCGCGTGACGCTGCCGGACGTCGGGCTGTTCTCGGACGGCACCGCCGTGAAGCTCGTCGGGGAGGAAACCTTCCGCATCGCACGCGGCCTGGTCGACGAGTTCATGGCCGTGGACACCGACGCCGTCTGCGCCGCCATCAAGGACGTGTTCGTCGACACGCGCAGCATCGTCGAACCGGCGGGCGCCCTGGCCGTCGCGGCCATCAAGGACTACGTGGCGCGCAACAAGACGCGCGGCGAGACCTACGCCGCCATCCTGTGCGGCGCGAACATGAATTTCGACCGGCTGCGCTTCGTGGCCGAGCGTGCCGAGGTCGGCGAGGAGCGCGAAGCCCTGCTGGCCGTCACCATCCCGGAGGAACGTGGGAGCTTCCGGCGCTTCTGCGAGGTGGTCGGCGCGCTGCCGGGCGGCCCGCGCAACGTGACCGAGTTCAACTACCGCATCAGCGACGCCGCCCGCGCGCATGTCTTCGTCGGCCTGACCACGCATGGGCGCGGCGAATCGCCCAAGCTGGCCAAGCACTTCGCGCGCCACGGTTTCGAGGCCCTGGACCTGACGCACGACGAACTGGCCAAGGAACACCTGCGCCACCTGGTCGGCGGGCACTCGCAGCTCGCGCAGGACGAGCGTCTGCTGCGCTTCGTCTTCCCCGAGCGGCCGGGCGCGCTGTTCAAGTTCCTGAGCCTGATGCGGCCGAGCTGGAACATCTCGCTGTTCCACTACCGCAACCAGGGCGCGGACTACGGGCGCATCCTGGTCGGCCTGCAGGTGCCGGCCGGCGATGCCGAGGCTTTCGACGCCTTCCTGGCCACGCTGGGTTACCCGCATGTGGAGGAAACGCTGAACCCGGCCTACCGCCTGTTCCTGCAAGCGGGCGCCGAAGCAGGCTGAATTTTTAATGAAATTGGCCTCCAGCGCTTGCTGTATAAGACTTTGTAGCTATGTTTTCTGAAGAAGCCATGCGGCAGGCGCTGCGCCACTACCTCCTGGCGCTGCAATTCTTCACACGCATCCCCGTCACGGGCCGGCTGGCCGCGTGGGTCGGCTACAGCCCGGACATGCTGCGCGCCTCCAGCGCGCATTTTCCCGGCGTGGGCTGGGTCGTCGGCGCCTGCGCGGCGGTCGTCTACGCCCTGCTCTACCTGGGCCTGGGCGCGGCGCCCGCCACGCCCTGGGTGGCGGCGGCGCTCAGCACGGCGGCCACCGTGCTGCTCACCGGCGGCTTTCACGAAGACGGGCTGGCCGACGTGGCCGATGGCCTGGGCGGCGCCGCCTCCCGCGAGCGCGCGCTGGAGATCATGAAGGATTCGCGCATCGGCGCTTTCGGCGCCATGGCGCTGGTATTGGCCCTGCTGTCCAAGATCAGCCTGCTGGCGCTGCTCGGGCAACGCGGGCTCTCGCCGGCGCTCGCGGCACTGGCCGGCGCGCACGTCGCCTCGCGCTTTTTCCCGCTGCTGCTGGTGCGCAGCCTGCCGTACGTCAGCGACAGCACGCGCGCCAAGGCCAAGCCCCTGGCGGACAGCATCACCGCGGCGCAACTCTGGGCCGCCGCCGCGTGGTGCGCCGCGCCACTGGCGGTAATCGCCCTGGGCGAAGGCGCGGGGTTCGTCCTCCTGGCGCTGCTCTTGAGCGGCGCCTGCAGCGCCCTCTTGGCGCGCTGGTTCCTGCAGCGCCTGCAAGGCTTCACGGGCGACTGCCTGGGCGCCGTGCAGCAGACGGCGGAAATCGCTTTCTACCTAGGCGCCGCCCTGGCGCTCGGCCCCCTGGTGTGAGCCCGGCGCGCCTCTGGCTGGTGCGCCATGCACCGGTGCTGGCGCCGCCGGGCACCTGCTATGGCCAACTCGACCTGCCGGCCGACCCGCAGGCCACCCTGCAGAGCGCGCGGGCGCTCGCGACCGCGCTCCCCCGAGGGGCGGTTCTGCACCATTCAACGCTACAAAGATGTGAGCTACTGGCCCAATCAACGCAAGCGCTAAGGCCCGATTTGATCTTGAAACCCGATGCCCGGCTGCGGGAGCTCGGCTTCGGCCGTTGGGAAGGCCGGCCCTGGGCCGCGCTGGCCCGCGCCGAGCTGGACGCCTGGACGGCGCAGCTGGCCACCTACCCGCCGGGCGGCGGGGAACGCCTGACCGACATGCTGGCGCGTGTGGGCGCCGCGCTGCACGATGCGTGCGCGGCAGGGCCAGCCGGTGACGTGGTCTGGATCAGCCACGCCGGCGTGGCCCGCTGCGTGCAATGGCTGCTGGGCGCGCCCGGCCGTGCGCCCGACGCGGCCGAGTGGCCGGCCAATGCACCGGCGCCCGGCGCCTGGGCGCATTACCCCCTGCCGGCGCGGACGCCCGTCTGAACGGCCGCCGGTGCGCAGCGCTAGCTCAGGCGCAAGCGCGCATCCGCCGTGCGCAGCGCCGGGGCGGCCGGCGCTGCGGGCGCGGGGCCCGGCACGCGGGCCGCAGGCGCCGCCGGTGCCGCGCCGCCCAGCTTGAACTGCGAAGCCGCGCGTGTGAGCGCCGCCGCCTGCTCGCGCAGCGACTGCGCGGCAGCGGCCGATTGCTCCACCAGCGCGGCATTCTGCTGCGTCATCTGGTCCAGGTGGCGCACCGACTGGCCGATCTGCTCGATGTTGTCGCGCTCCTCGGCGGCCGAGGCACTGATTTCGCTGATGACGTCGGAGACGCGGCGCACGCTGCCGACGATTTCCTGCATGGTCTGGCCGGCCTGGCCGACCAGCTGCGCACCGTCCTCGACGCGCTCGACACTGGCGCCGATGAGCGCCTTGATTTCCTTGGCCGCCTCGGCGCTGCGCCCGGCCAGGCTGCGCACCTCGCTCGCCACCACGGCAAAACCCCGGCCCTGCTCACCGGCGCGCGCTGCCTCGACGGCGGCGTTGAGCGCCAGGATGTTGGTCTGGAAGGCAATGCCGTCGATGACGCCGGTGATGTCGGCGATCTTGCGCGAGCTGGTGCTGATCTGCTCCATGGTGCTGACCACGCGGCCCACCACCTCGCCGCCGCGCCCGGCGACGGCGCCCGCCTCGCCGGCCGAGGTGCTGGCGCTCCGGGACGATTCCGCGTTGTGCTGGACGGTACCCGTGAGCATGTCCATGGCGGCGGCCACCTCTTCCAGGTTGGCCGCGGTCTGCTCGGTGCGCTGGCTGAGGTCGAGGTTGCCGGTGGCGATCTCGGCACTGGCGGTGGAAATGTTGCCGGCCGCGTCCTGCACCTGGCGCACCAGGCTGCGCAGCGACTCCTGCATCCGGCCCATGGCCAGCACCAGCTGGCCGAGCTCGTCCAGGCTGCGCGGGGCGACATCGTCGGACAAGTCCCCGGCGGCGATGCGTTCGGCCAAGGCACGCGCCTGCGCGAGCGATGCGCTGATGGAGCGCAGGGTGAAAACGATCAGCGGAACGACGATGGCCAACGCCAGCAACACCGCCACCAGCATGGCGAGCGAGAGCGTCGCAGCGCGCGCATCCACGCCCTGGCGTGCCTCATCCATCTGTGCCCGGGCCTGCATCGCCAGCCCGGAGAGGAGCTGGTCGCTGGCCTCCATGTGGCCCTTGAACTTGTCGGCGTAGGCGGCGCCCCCGGCACCGTCGAGCTGCGCGCGCTCGATCTGCTCGAACACGGGCGAGACGCCCTCCTCGTACTGCTTGATTTCATCGAGCGCCTTGTCGATCGCCGCGCCGAACGCGCTGTCGCCCGCCTTGAGCGTGCGCACCGCTTCGAGCCGCGCGCGCAGCGAGGCCAGCGTCTTGGCCCAGCTCTCGCGCTGCGCCGACACTTCGACCGAATTGTTGAAGTTGAGGATGATGTCCTTTTCCGTGCGCCGCAAATCGCCCAGCGTGGTGCGCAGTTCCGACATGTCGGTCAAGGTCTGCACATGCTGGGTGAACAGAACGGAAACCGTCTCACGCGTGCGGTCCAGGCCGAGGTAGCCCAGCATGCCCACGGCCACCAGCAGCAACAAGGCAAAACCGGTGGCGAAATACAGGCGCGTGCGGATGGACAAAGTTCTGGCGGGCGAAGCGCTCATGGTTTCCCTTGCTTACACTTATTGACATCGCCAGCATAGCCAAAAGCCCGACGCTGGCGCCTTGGGACAGACCCTTTACGCCTCTGCAGGGCGCGCAAGTCTGTTACCCCATAAGGCAACCTTATAAAACACGTGCCAAGGGCACATAGAGCTGCCCCCCCGCCTGCTGGAACTCCGCCGCCTTGGTTTCCAGGCCCTTGCCGAGCGCTTGTGCCTCGGCCAGGCCCCTCTGGGCGGCGAAGTCGCGCACCTCCTGCGTAATCTTCATCGAACAGAACTTGGGGCCGCACATGGAGCAGAAATGCGC
>MEDL01000070.1 GCA_001724785.1 Acidovorax sp. SCN 68-22
GCCAACTGCCAGCCCTTCAAGTGGACCGCCACCGCAGATTCCATCCTTGAAAAACTGCATCGACTTTGCTCACGTATCTGCGGGACAGGACACTAGCAAGTCGCCGTAGAAAGCGCGCGAGGCATCGAGATCACAGACATGGTACGCAAGATGAAATGCACTTCTCATGGAGGCTCCTGACGGCGATTGGAAAAGGAGGGTTGCCCCCAAGGTGGATCAGGCACCGGGGAATTCCCGATTCTTGCTCGATCACAGCGTATATGGCTCTCGGATGCAATCGCCGACGAGTACAGCGGGCGTCGCAAAGCGAAGGCGCGAGCGTATTGAAGCGCGAAGATACTCGACAACGGCAGCCATCAAGGCGGCCTGCCTGCCGGTGGCGGCGGTGTGTGTCGTCCATGCCGACCGCGCGACGGTCAATACACCCACCATCTGCCATGCCGGCGCATCAGCACAAGGAATACGTATGGTTGCACCTCGCATTCGGCTCAATCCCACTTCACGCAATTTTCTGTTCGCGTTGGTCTTTCTCACTGCTGCTCCTGCATGGGCAGTCAACAAATGCAGCGAGGGCGGCAGGGTGGTCTACCAGGACGCACCGTGCGAAGGCGGGAGAGGCCAAGCCCTCACCATCCGCCCCGCGACGGGTGCCGGCTCTGCGGTCGCTACTGGCGCAGCTCAGGCACGACTCGACAAACTCAAAGCGGACAACGCGATGTCCGAGGCGATCCGCACGCACAAGCCTTTGGTGGGCATGACGTCGACACAGCTGCAAGAAGCCATGGGGACGCCCACCAAAGTAAATGCCGACAACTACAACGGAACGCAGCGCGACCAAGTGATTTTCGAGCGCCGTACTGAGACCTGGTTCGTCTACCTGCGAAACGGCATGGTCGAGTCGATCCAGCATCGCCCAGGCGCTCCCACCGGCTCAATGCCGGCACAAGAGGCAGGCCGTTGTCCATCGCAGCACGAGATCAAGGGCGCGATCACGTCGGCATCAAGCATTGCGCTCGGCGAACGCGAGCGGGCCGAACGCTGGAAGGCAATCCGCGCGATGCAAGAGTGTGGGAAGTAATGCGGTGAAGGGTGAATGTCGGTCGCGCGCAATAACTTCGCTGCGCGAAGTGAGCGGCGTCCAAGCCGCGCAATCTGGGCGCTACGCGCAGGCTGCTGAGCAGCCTCCAAGAGCGTCTCCGTCATTCGACGGTGACGCTCTTGGCGAGATTGCGCGGCTTGTCCACATCCGTCCCCCGTGCGCAGGCCGTGTGGTAGGCCAGCAGTTGCAGCGGCACGACATGCAGGATGGGGCTGAGCGCGCCGTAGTGCTCGGGCATGCGGATGACGTGGACGCCTTCGCCGTTGGTGATGCGCGTATCGGCGTCGGCCAGCACGTAGAGCATGCCGCCGCGCGCACGCACTTCCTGCATGTTGCTCTTGAGCTTTTCCAGCAGCGCGTCGTTCGGCGCCACCGTCACCACCGGCATGCTGCTGGTCACCAGGGCCAGCGGCCCGTGCTTGAGTTCGCCGGCGGGGTAGGCCTCGGCGTGGATGTAGCTGATTTCCTTGAGCTTCAGGGCACCTTCCAGCGCGATGGGGTAGTGCAGGCCACGGCCCAGGAACAGGGCGTTTTCCATGCGGGCGAAGTCTTCCGCCCAGGCGATCAGCTGCGGTTCGAGCGCCAGCACGGCCTGCAGCGCCACGGGCAGGTGGCGCATGGCGGCCAGGTGCGCGGCTTCCTGCTCGGCCGTCAGGCGCCCCTTGGCCTGCGCCAGCGCCAGCGTCAGCAGGAAGAGGCCCGCCAGCTGCGTGGTGAAGGCCTTGGTGCTGGCCACGCCGATTTCCACCCCGGCGCGCGTCACGTAGGCCAGCTTGCATTCGCGCACCATGGCGCTGGTGGCGACGTTGCAGATGGTCAGCGTGTGCTCCATGCCCAGGCTTTGCGCGTGGCGCAGCGCGGCCAGGGTGTCCGCCGTCTCGCCCGACTGGCTGATGGTGACGACCAGGGTGCGTGGGTCCGGCACGCTGGTGCGGTAGCGGTATTCGCTCGCCACCTCCACCTGCGTGGGGATGCCGGCAATGCCCTCCAGCCAGTAGCGCGCGGTGCAGCCGCTGTAGTAGCTGGTGCCGCAGGCGAGGATGAGCACGCGGTCGATCTGCTCGAACACGCGCCACGCGGCCGCGCCGGGCGTGCCGTCCTGCCCAATGCCGTCGAACAGCTCGGGGACGATGCCGGCCACGCCTTCGAGCGTGTCGGCGATGGCGCGCGGCTGCTCGAAGATTTCCTTCTGCATGTAGTGCCGGTACGGCCCCAGCTCGGCCGCGCCGCTGTGCGCGTGCACCGTGCGCACCGGGCGCTCGGCGGGGCTGAGCGGCTTGCCGTTCTGGCCCACCAGCCAGTAGCGGCCGCGCTGCAGGTCGGCGATGTCGCCTTCCTCCAGGTAGACGATCTGGTCCGTCACGCCGGCCAGCGCCATGGCGTCGCTCGCCAGGAAGTGCGCCTCACCGCCCGCGCCAACCCCCAACACCAGGGGCGAGCCGGCGCGCGCACCGACGACGCGGTGCGGCTCGTCCTTGTGCATCACGGCGATGGCGTAGGCGCCGTGCAGTTCGGCCAGGCTGGCCTGCACGGCGGCGAACAGGTCGCCGCTGTAGTGGTGGTCGATGAGGTGGGCGATGACTTCGGTGTCGGTCTGGCTGGCGAAGCGGTAGCCGCGCGCCTGCAGGCGCTCGCGCAGCTGCTCGTGGTTCTCGATGATGCCGTTGTGCACCAGGGCGACGCGGCCGGGCTGCTGCTCGGCGTCCGGCGCGCTGCCGTGGCTGAAGTGCGGGTGGGCGTTGTGCACGGCGGGCGCGCCGTGCGTGGCCCAGCGCGTGTGGGCGATGCCGGTGGCGCCGGCCAGGTGCTCGTTGTGCACCTGCTCCAGCAGCTCGGCCACGCGCTGGGTGCTGCGCGCGCGCACCAGACCGCCCGCCTGGGTCGGGTCCAGGCTGGCGGCGTGCACGGCCACGCCGCAGGAATCGTAGCCCCGGTATTCCAGCCGCTGCAGGCCCTGCACCAGGGTGGGAACGATGTTGTGGAGCGCTACCGCGCCGACGATGCCGCACATAGGAAATAGCCTTGTTGGAAAACTGGGCAGATGCTACGAAGCCTGCTTTGAAATGTGCAGCATGTATTTTTCTATCTTTTTTCCATAAAATTCATTCAATCATTCATCTGAAATAGTATTTCATTAATCCAGAAAATATGGAATCCTTGGACCTGGATGCCGTGGACCTGGCCCTGCTGGACCAATTGCAAACCGACGCCACGCCGACCAACCAGGCCCTGGCGGCGCGGCTGGGCATTTCGCCGCCCACCTGCCTGCGGCGCGTGCGGCGCCTGCACGAGGCCGGGCTGATTGCGCGCCAGGTGGCCATCCTCGACGCCGACCGCCTGGCGCTTGCCCTGGGCCACGGCCTGCATGCGCTGGCCGAGGTGCTGCTCGACCGCCAGCACCAGGAGGCGCAGGACGCCTTCGAGGCGCGCGCCGTGGCCGAGCCCTGCGTGCAGCAGTGCTGGCGCATGGCCTCCGGCGCCGATTTCATGCTGGTGCTGCAGGTGCGCGACATGCCGCACTACCTGGCGCTCGCCGCGCGCCTGTTCACCCAGGACGCCAATGTGCGCAATACCAAGCTGCACTTCGCCACCCGGCGGGCAAAATTCGAGACAAAAGTGGATCTAGCGCACTACCAGCAAGCTTTTTAAGCTATCAAAATTATTCTCATCGCGAGACATCTTCGGACTTGCGGGCGCCGCTGGTTCGCGTAGAGTTTCGGGCAGGCCACCGGTAGCGGGCACGCCCTCCCGCGCCGCCCGTGCCCCACCACCGAAAGCCGTGCCGCCATGGAATTCAAGGACTACTACCGCAGCCTGGGCGTCGACAAGGGCGCCAGCCCCGACGAGATCAAGAAGGCCTACCGCAAGCTCGCGCGCAAGTACCACCCCGATGTCAGCAAAGAGGCCGACGCCGCCGCGCGCATGGCCGAGGTGAACGAGGCCAACGCCGTCCTGTCCGACCCGGAAAAACGCGCCGCCTACGACGCCGTCAGCGCCCAGGCCGCCGCGCAGGGCGCGCGTGCCGGCGCCGAGTTCCGCCCGCCGCCGGGCTGGGACACGGGCTTCGAGTTCACCGGCCGGCCGCAAGACGCCGGCGACTACAGCGACTTTTTTGAGCAACTCTTCGGCCAGGGCGCGCGGCGCGGCGGCTTCGGCCAAGGCGGCGGGGGCGCCGAGCGGCGCGGCAGCGACCACCACGCCAAGATCGAGCTCGACCTGCAGGACGCCTACCACGGCGGCACGCGCACGCTGTCGCTGCGCGCGGCGCGGCCCGGGCCCGACGGCCGCATGCAGAGCGAGGAACGCAGCCTGGAAGTGCGTATTCCCAAGGGCGTGCGCGAAGGCCAGTTGATCCGCCTGGCCGGCCAGGGAGGCCCGGGCCTGGGCGAAGCCCCGCCGGGCGACCTGTTCCTGGAGGTGCATTTCCGGCCCGACGCGCGCTGGCGCAGCGTGGACCGCGATGTGTACCAGCCTCTGCCGCTCGCCCCCTGGGAGGCGGCGCTGGGCGCCAGTGTCGAGGTGCAGACGCCGAGCGGGACGGTCGAGGTCACGGTGCCCGCGCGCTCGCGCGCGGGCCGCAAGCTCCGGCTCAAGGGCCGGGGCATTCCCGCCGCGACGCCGGGCGACCTGTACCTGGAAGTGGAAATCGCCCTGCCGCCGGCCGACAGCGACGCCGCGCGCGCCGCCTGGACGGCACTCGGCAAAGCCTTCCCGACCTTCAACCCGCGCGAGACGCAAGGACGCTGAGCCATGCCGCATGCCTTTCACCTGCCGGCCCAGATGGCCGAACTGCTGGGCGACGACAGCCTGACCCTCGAAGAACTGGCCCGCGCCTGCCGCCGCGCGCCCGAGTGGGTGAGCGAGCACGTCGAAGCCGGCGTCATCGCCCCGCGCCCCGCCGAGGGCAGCGGCCTCGTCACCTGGCGCTTTGCCAGCACCACGCTGGTGCGCGCGCGCCGCGTGGCCGAGCTGGAAGACTGCTTCGGCGCCGACCCCCACCTGGCCGCGCTCACCGTGGACCTGATGGAGGAAGTCGGCGAACTGCGCCGCCAGTTGCGCCAGCTGCGCCCGACCGGGCCCAGCCCATGAGCGCCCCGGCACGCCGGGCGACCGAGGGGCAGCGCCGTGGCCGGCGCTCGCGCGAGCAGATGTACAAGGACATCTACCCGCTGCGCGTGCTGGGCATGGGCCTGGGCCTGTGGGTCACCTGCAGCGTGCTGGTGCAGATCGGCGAGCTGGCGCGCTTTGGCTGGCTGTCGTTTCTGACCATGGTGGTCTGGCCCCACCTGGCCTACCTGCACGCGCGCTACAGCCGCGACCCGTACCGCGCGGAAATCCGCAACCTGCTGGTCGATTCGGCGATCACCGGCCTGTGGATCGGATTGATGCACTACAACCTGCTGCCCAGCGTGGTGCTGGCCGTCATCACCACGCACGACAAATTCAGCACCGGCATCAAGCGGCTCTGGCTGTACTCACTGCCCGGCATGGTGGGCGCGGCGCTGCTGGTCACGCTGCTGCTGCGGCCCCAGCCGGTGTGGGAGAGCTCGCTGCCGGTGATCATCGCCACCCTGCCGGTGATCGCGCTGCACAGCCTGGCCGTGGGCTACGCCAGCTACCGGCTGATCCGCACCGTGGCGCGGCAGAACCTGGAGCTCAAGGAGCTGCGCCAGCGCGACGCCCAGACCGGCCTGTACGCCCGCGCGCACTGGCAGGAGCAGGCCCAGGCGGTGCTCGAAGGTGCGCGCCGCAGCGACCGCCCGGCCTGGCTGCTGATGATCGACATCGACCACTTCAAGCCCATCAACGACGTGCACGGCCACACCGTCGGCGACGAGGCGATCCGCGCCGTCGGCGCGGCCATCGCCGAATCGGTGCGCGAGGGCGACTGCGCCGGCCGCTACGGCGGGGACGAGTTCGCCGTGGTCTGCGCGGACACCGACGAAGCGCAGGCGCAGGCGATTGCCCAGCGCATCCGCGAGCGCATCGCCGCGCTGCGCCTGGCGGGCCTGCCCGAGCTGCGCCTGACGGGCAGCATCGGCATGGCGCACGCCGCGCGCCAGCACATCACCCTGCGCGACTGGCTGAACGCGGCCGATTCGGCGCTTTACCGCGCCAAGCACGAAGGGCGCAACCAGGTGGCCAGCACGGCGCCGCTACCCCACCCGGCATGACCGGGCAATTTTTATAGGTTTTTTGGCTGCTAACGCTTACCAGCCAACAATAGTTCGCTATTCTTCAGATAGCGCCTCCGGCCACGCGACGGTGACCGTGCAGCCCTGGCCCGGCGCGGCCTGGGCGCGCACGCTGCCGCTGTGCCGCCGGGCAATGGCCGCCACCAGCGCCAGGCCGCCGCCCACGCCCTCGAACGCGCGCTCCGGGTGCAGGCGCTGGAACAGGCCGAACAGGCCCTGCGACTGCGCCATGTCGAAGCCCACGCCGTTGTCCTGCACGCGCAGCTGCCATTGGCCGTCCGCCCCGCGCGTGCACGACACCGCGATGCGTGGGGCCGGCTGGCCGCGGCTGAACTTGACGGCGTTGCCGAGCAGCTCCTTGAGCAGCAGGCGCAGCTGCTGCGCGTCCGCACGCACCGCGGGCAGCGGCGCGATGTCCCAGGCGATGGCCCCGGTCGGGTCTGCGGGGCGCAGCTCGTCCACCAGCTGCCCGACGAGCCGCTGCAGGTCCACCGTCTCCAGGCGCAGCGGCGCGGCGTGCAGGCGCGAGAGCGCCAGCAGCGCATCGATCATGCGGCCCATGCGCTGGCCGGCCTGCTCCATGGTGCCGAGGAATTCCAGCGCCTCGGCGTGCTCCGGCGCCGGCAGCGGCGCCGGCTCGATGAGCTCGCGCAGCAGCGGGGCGAACGCGGTGATGTGGCGCAGGGGCGCGCGCAGGTCGTGCGAGATGGCCCGCAGCAGGTCCTGGTGCGCGGCGCGCAGCAGCGCGAGCTCGGCCTCGGCCGGCGTGGCGCTTGCGCCTGCGGCGGGACTCTCGGGTGCGCTGCTGGCCATGCTCACACTCCTTGTGCCCCGGGTGCGGGGCGGCGTTTGCGGGGTTTGCCGGTCGGCAAGCGCCGGCAGGCGCGCCATTGTGCGCCCTGGCCCGCGCCGCCGATAGGTCTTGTCAGGGCGCCGCGCGCTTGGCGGGGCGCTTCCAGCCTTCGATGTGCGTCTGCCGGCCGCGCGCCACGCCGAGCGCAGCCGGCGGCACGTCCTTGGAGATGGTCGAGCCCCCGCCCACCGTGGCGCCGGCGCCGATGGTGACCGGCGCCACCAGCACGCAGTTGCTGCCGATGTGCGCGTCGGGGCCGATCACCGTGCGGTGCTTGTTGGCGCCGTCGTAGTTGGCGGTGATGCTGCCGGCGCCGTAGTTCACGCGCTCGCCCACCGTGGCGTCGCCCAGGTAGGCCAGGTGGTTGGCCTTGGCGCCGTCGGCCAGCTGGCTGTTCTTGACCTCGACGAAGTTGCCGATGTGCACGCCGCGCCCGAGCTGCGCGCCCGGGCGCAGCCGGGCAAACGGCCCGACCAGGGCGCCCTCGCCCACCTGCACGCCGGCGGCTTCGCCGTCGATGTGCGTGAACGGGTGGACCACCGCGCCAGCGGCGATGCGTGCGTTCGCGATGCAGCAGTAGGCGCCGATGCGCACGCCCTCGCCGAGCTCCACGCGTCCGGTGAAGACGCAGCCGACGTCGATCTCGACATCGGCCGCGCACACGAGTTCGCCGCGCACGCCGCTGCGCGCGTCGTCGCGCAGGTCGAAGCGCGCCGGGTCGGCCAGGCGCACGCCGGCTTCCATCAGCGCGGTGGCCGTGCGCGCCTGGTGGGCGCGCTCGAGCTCGGCCAGTTGCGCCGGGCTGTTCACGCCCGCCACCTGCACGGCGTCGTCGATGGTGTGCGTGGTGACCGGCACGCCCTCGGCCACGGCCATGGCGACCACTTCGGTCAGGTAGTACTCGCCCTGGGCGTTCTGGTTCGACAGGCGCGGCAGCCAGGCGAGCAGCAGGCGCGCCGGCACGGCGAGGATGCCGCTGTAGACCTCGGTGATGGCGCGCTGGGCGTCGCTCGCGTCCTTTTCCTCGACGATGCCTTGCACGCGGCCGTCCGCCGCGCGCAGGATGCGGCCGTAGCCCCGGGGCTCGGGCAGGCGCACGGTGAGCAGGGCCAGCGCCTGGCCGCCGCTGGCCGCCACCAGCGCGCGCACGGTGTCCGCCTGCGTGAGCGGCACGTCGCCCGAAAGCACCAGCACGGTGCCGTCGCCGGCCAGCAGCGGCGCCGCCTGCTGCACGGCGTGGCCGGTGCCGAGCTGCGGCTCCTGGCGTGCGAATTTCAGGTCAAATTGGCCTCCAGCGCTTGTCCCGCCTGCGCAAGCAGCTTCCACTTCCATAGCACCGTGGCCGGTGATGACGATGGCGCTGCGCGCCGACAAATGCGCCGCCTGGTCGAGCACGTGCTGCAGCAGCGGGCGCCCCGCCAGGCGCTGCAGCACTTTGGGAATGCGACTTTTCATGCGCGTGCCCTTGCCGGCAGCCATGATGACGATGTCAAGGGGGTTCATGCAATGCGGGGGGTTGCACCGGGCGGCGCCCGGCCTCGCCCCGCATTATCGGCGCCCGCGCGGGCGCAGGCCGCTCAGGCGCAGGCGGCGGGCGCGTGAGCGGCGCGCGGGGCGGCGCCGGCGCAGCGCGCCACCTGGCGCGCGATGGCATCGCCCGGCTGCCAGACGAAGCGCAGCTCCATGCCGCGCGCTGCCTCGACGATGGCGTGCGTGCCCGCGGGCACGGGCAGCGCGTCGCCGGCGTGCAGGAACACGTCGCCGCCGCGCACCCCGGGCAGGCCCAGGCCGTCGATCGGGCCCCGGCCCAGGGTGACCCAGGCGCAGCCCGAATCGACGCGCAGCACATGGGCGCGCCGCGCGGCGAGGTGGGCGGTATCGCCGGCCAGCAAGCGCTGCAGCGGCGCGGCGCCGGGCAGGCGCGGCATGGCGGAGGCAAAGAAACCGGTGGATGCAGGTGCAGTGGACATGGCGGACTCCCTAGGGAAAACACGGTGGCAATGGACGCCATGGTCGCGCTAGGCAGGCGCGCCGTCCAATGAAAACGCAGGCCGCCATTGATGCTCTGCGCGCATCAATAGAATGCCGCCATGGCCCAGCTTCCCACCACCCCCGCCGCGTCCCCGCCACGCCCCGCATTGCGCACCCGCCCGGTGGGGCTGGGGCACTGGCGCGCCTTCCTGGCGGTGGCCGAGCAGCTCAACTTCCGCGCCGCGGCCGAGGCGCTGTCACTCACGCAGTCGGCGGTGAGCCGGCAGATCCAGGCGCTGGAGGACGAAATCGGCCTGCCGCTGTTCCTGCGCCACACACGCGCGGTGGAGCTCACCGGCGCCGGCGCGCAACTGCTCGCCAGCTGCGCCCCGGCAATCGAGCGCATCGACGCCGCCGTGCGCCTGGCGCGCCAGAACGCCGGGCGCAAGAGCGTGGCCATCACCACCTGGGCGAGCTTCGCCTCGATGTGGCTGATCCCGCGCATGGAGGAATTCCAGCGCGACCACCCGGACATCGACATCCGCATCGACGCGAGCGACGGCCAGATCGACCTGGAAACCGCCGACGTGGACCTGGCGCTGCGCTACAGCCTGCCCGGCCCGCGCGTGCAGGGCGGCGTGCGCCTGTTCGGCGAGCAGCTCGCCGTGGTCGCCAGCCCCTGGCTGCTCAAGGCCATGCCGGCGCCGAAGCAGCCCTCCGACCTGGAACGCTTCACGCTCATCGAAGCCGGCGACGTGCACCGCACGGCCTACCTGGAATGGCTGAGCTGGCGGCGCTGGTTCGGCGCCCAGGGCTGCGGCCAGCTCCAACCCAAGCGCTGGCTGTATTTCAACTACGCGCACCAGATCGTGCAGGCCGCGCTCAGCGGCCAGGGCCTGGCGTTGGCGCGCATGCCGCTGATCGCCGACGCGCTCGCCTCGGGCGACCTGGTCGAGGTGATGCCCGGCCACCGCATCGACTCGCCGCTCGCCTACTGGCTGCTCATCGGCCCGCGCAGCCGCAAGCGCCCGGAGATCGAGGATTTCTGCGCCTGGCTCGCCCGGGAGGCGGCGCGCACGCGCGCGGCGATTGGCGACGTGGCGGACGCGCCGGCGGCGCCAGATGCTATTGAATAGCTAGCTACAAACCCTTGCGCAGCAAGCGCTGGATGCCGATTTGACCCAAAATTTCTCGGCCCGGTCCCTCAGGCCAGCGACACGCGGGCGAACTTGCGCTTGCCGACCTGCACCACGTAGCTGCCGGCGGCGAGCTTCAGGCCCTTGTCGCTGACCACGCTGCCATCGACGCGCACGCCGCCGCCGTCGATCAGCCGGCCGGCCTCGCTGGTCGAGGGCGCGAGGTTCGCCTGCTTGAGCAGCGCGCCGATGCCCAGCGGCGCGCCGGAGAGCTGCACCTCGGGGATGGCATCGGGCACGCCGCCCTTGCTGCGGTTGGCAAAGTCCTGCTCGGCCGCGTCGGCCGCGGCGGCGCTGTGAAAGCGGGTCGTGATCTCCCTGGCCAGCAGCACCTTGGCGTCCTTGGGGTTGCGCCCGCCTTCCACCTCGGCCTTGAGCGCGGCGATGTCTTCGAGGGAGCGGAACGACAGCAGCGTGTACCAGCGCCACATCAGCGTGTCGGAAATGCTCAGCACCTTGGCGAACATGGTGTTGGCGTCTTCGCTGATGCCGATGTAGTTGTTCTTGGACTTGCTCATCTTCTCGACGCCGTCCAGGCCTTCGAGCAGCGGCATGGTCAGAATGCATTGCGGCTCCTGGCCGTATTCCTGCTGCAGGTGGCGGCCCATGAGCAGGTTGAACTTCTGGTCGGTGCCGCCCAGCTCCAGGTCGCTCTTGAGCGCCACGGAGTCGTAGCCCTGCATCAGCGGGTAGAGGAATTCGTGCACGCTGATCGACTGCCCGCTGGTAAAGCGCTTGTGGAAGTCGTCGCGCTCCATCATGCGCGCCACGGTGTACTTGGCGGCGAGCTGGATCATGCCGCTCGCGCCCAGGGGTTCGCTCCACTCGCTGTTGTAGCGAATCTCGGTGCGCGCGGGGTCCAGCACCAGGCTGGCCTGGCGGTAGTAGGTCTCGGCGTTCGCCTTGATCTGCTCGGGCGTGAGCGGCGGGCGCGTGCTGTTGCGCCCGGACGGGTCGCCGATCAGGCTGGTGAAGTCGCCGATCAGGAAGATCACCTGGTGGCCCAGGTCCTGCAACTGGCGCAGCTTGTTGAGCACCACCGTGTGACCGATGTGGATATCGGGCGCCGTCGGGTCCAGCCCCAGCTTGATGCGCAGCGGCTGGCCGGTGGCCTGCGAGCGCGCCAGCTTGTGCACCCACTCCTCGCGCGGCAGCAGCTCGTCGGCGCCGCGCAGCGACACGGCCAGCGCCTGCTGGACTTCGGACGTGAGAGGGAAAGCGGGAACAGCGGAGGCATTCATAGGGGTTTTCAGGGGTTTCGAGCGGGGTGGGTTCGCTATACTTCGCCCCACTTCGCAGTCGCGGATTCTAGTGGTCCGGGTTCAGCCACCGCCCCCGCCCCGATCCCTTCGACCGCCCTCCTGACAGTTTTGTGCGCCTCGAGCAGGCACCCGGCCGCCCTGGGCCGCCTGCCTGCTCAGACCCACGCCACCCTGGGGACCGAGATTTTGACCAATGGCTTGACCGATGCCAGCCGCGCCTTGCTGGAGCCCGTAGCCCGCAGCCTGCGCAACCACCCCAAACGCCTTACCGCAGCCCTTGCCGCACTTTTGCTGACCGCCGGCGGCGGCGCCTTCGCCGTGGCCTCGCTCGGTCCGGACGCGGCCGATCTGCCGCAGCAGCGCATTGCCCAGCCCGTGCAGTCGCTCGCCAGCGACGCCACGCTGGCCCAGCTGACCGACCGCCCGGCCTTCACGCTGTACCGCAGCGAACAGCTGCGCAGCAGCGACACCGCCGAATCGCTGCTGGAACGCCTGGGCGTGGCCGACCCGGCCGCTGCCGCCTGGCTGCGCCGCGACGCCAACGTGCACCAGAACCTGCTGGGCCGCACGGGCCGCACGATCACGGCGGAAACCACCGACGACCACCGCCTCACGCGCCTGGTCGCGCGCTGGGCGCCGGACGACAGCGGCAGCTTCAAGCGCCTGGTCGTCGAACGCACGGGCGACGGCTTTGCCTCGCGCGTCGAATCGGCGCCGCTGACGGCGTCGAGCCGCCTGGCCGGCGGGGTGATCCGCAGCTCGCTTTTCGCAGCGACGGACGAATCCAACATCCCCGATTCGGTGGCTGTGCAGATCGCCGAGCTGTTCTCCACCGACATCGATTTCCGCCGCGCGCTGCGCAAGGGCGACCGCTTCTCGGTGGTCTACGAAACCCTGGAAGCCGACGGCGAACCGCTGCGCACCGGCAAGGTGCTGAGCGCCGAATTCGTCAACGACGGCAAGCGCCATGAGGCCGTGTGGTTCCAGGAGCCCGGCAGCAAGGGCGCCTACTACAGCCTGGCGGG
>MEDL01000071.1 GCA_001724785.1 Acidovorax sp. SCN 68-22
GGGCGCGGGCAAAAGAAAAGGGAGCCGGCCCAATGGCCGACTCCCTTGCAAGTGGTGGGTCCTGAGTGGCTCGAACACTCGACCTACGGATTAAGAGTCCGCTGCTCTACCAACTGAGCTAAGAACCCACTTTGAAACCGTGTCTGCTTAGCAGAGAGCGCGATTATATACAGAAAATCTGGCCCCGAGAAAGCGAAAAGTGCTCACTGCATGGCGTTGCGGCTTGCCAGCTCGACGAACAGGCCGCTGTGGTCGAGTTCGCCCAGGCCGTGCCCGACGCCTTGCGTGTACAGGCCTTCGAACAGGGCGGTGATCGGCGCATCGAAGCCGATTTCCTGTGCCGTCGCCAGCGCATTGCGCATGTCCTTGAGCTGGGTCTTCATGCTGCCGCGCGGCGCGAAGTCGCGCTCGACCATGCGCTGGCCGTGCAACTGCAGGATGCGGCTGTCGGCAAAGCCGCCGCCGATGGCTTCGCGCACCTTGGCCATGTCCGCGCCGCCCTTGGCGGCGAACAGCAGGGCTTCGGCGACGGCGCCGATGGTGATGCCGACGATCATCTGGTTCGCCAGCTTGGTCAGCTGGCCGGCGCCGTGCGGGCCGACGAGCGTCGCGCGGCCCAGGATGTCCAGCACCTCGCGGGCGCGCTCGAAGTCGCCCGGCTTGCCGCCGACCATGATGGCCAGCGTGCCCGCCTCGGCGCCAACGGTGCCGCCCGAGACCGGGGCGTCCAGGTGGGCGACGCCCATTTCTCCCAGGCGCGCCGCGTGGTCGCGCGCTTCGCGCGGCTGGATGGAGGCCATGTCGATGAACAGGCTGCCGCGCGCCATGCCCTGGGCGGCGCCCTGGGCGAACAGCACGTCGCCGACGACGGGGCCGTTTTCGAGAAAGCTGATCGTGATGTCCGCCTGCGACGTCGCCTCGGCCGGCGTGGCGCAGGCGATGGCGCCGTCCGCCGCCAGGACATCGGTGCTGGCCGAGGTGCGGTTCCAGGCGTACAGCGGGTGGCCGGCCTGCAGCAGGCGCCGGCCGACGCGCAGGCCCATCAGGCCGATGCCCAGGAGGGCGATGCGTGGGCGCGATGTGGGGGGCATAAGCGTTCTTGAATGAGGCGTGGGAAGCCCCATCATGGTGTGCTTTGCGGTCCCCTGGCTGTCGACAAGCTTGCAGCCGTATGCCGTAAAGTCAGGTCAGTTGTGCGCAAATCGCCTGCAATGCCTACATCAGCAGGTGTTCGCCGGCGTTGTCGCCCCGAGGATGACGTAGTTCACCTTGCGGATGTCCATCAGCCGGGTGCCGCCGGAATAGCTGATGGAGCTTTGCACGTCCTGTTCCATTTCGATCAGCGTGTCGGCCAGCTTGCCTTTGATGGGCTCGAGGATGCGCTTGCCCTCGACGTGCCGGTATTCGCCCTTGTTGAAGTCGCTCGCCGAGCCGTAGTACTCCTTATAGAGCGCGCCGTCCACCTCGACCGTCTGGCCGGGCGATTCCTCGTGGCCCGCGAACAGCGAGCCGATCATCACCATGCTGGCGCCGAAGCGCACGCTCTTGGCAATGTCGCCGTGGCTCCTGATTCCGCCGTCGGCAATGATGGGCTTGGTCGCCACGCGCGCGCACCACTTGAGCGCCGAGAGCTGCCAGCCGCCGGTGCCGAAACCGGTCTTGAGCTTGGTGATGCAGACCTTGCCCGGCCCGACGCCGACCTTGGTGGCGTCCGCGCCCCAGTTTTCCAGGTCGATCACGGCTTCGGGCGTGGCCACGTTGCCGGCGATGACGAAGGCGTTCGGCAGCTTTTCCTTGAGGTGCGCGATCATGGCGCGCACCGTGTCGGCGTGGCCGTGCGCGATGTCGATGGTGATGTACTCCGGCGCCAGGCCTTCGGCCACGAGCCGCGCCACGGTGTCGTAGTCGGGTTGCTTGACGCCGAGCGAAATGGAGGCGTACACGCCGCGCTGGGCCATGTCGCGCACGAACTGCACGTTGTCCAGGTCGAAGCGGTGCATCACGTAGAAATAGCCGCTGCGGGCCATCCATTCGCAGATTGCCTCGTTCACCACGGTTTTCATGTTGGAGGGCACCACCGGCAGGCGAAAGCGCCGGCCGCCCAGCTCCACGCTGGCGTCGCATTCGGCGCGGCTTTCCACGCGGCATTTGCGCGGCAGCAGCAGCACGTTGTCGTAGTCGAAGATTTCCATAGGGTTCCAAGCTCCTTAGAGGCCGCAGCGGCAAACGCTGCCCTGCGGTGGGCGCTTGGTCCGCCCCGGTTTTCGCGGGGCGTGCGCAGCGAGGCGGCCCGGCCCTGCTGGCGCAGGCGCAAAAAAACCGGGCGCAAGAAACTTGGGCCCGGTGGCTGATTCTACGGGCGCGCCGCGTGCTGCGCTGCCGTAAGGGTTTTGCTCGCTTGCGCCGGCGGCGCGCAGGACGCCTGGGCGGTGGCCACCACCTGGCCCGCGGCGTCTTCCATCCAGCCGACCAGCGCCAGGCGCTCGGGCTGCGCGCCGGCGGGCAGCTGCAGGGTGGGGCGCTCGGACCAGCGGGTATCGCGCGGCAAATTGAATTGCTCACGTTTGGATAGCTGCTCGCCCAATGTCCATGAGCGCTGGAGCATGTTTCTGACCAAATTTCGCGGCACGCGCGTGCCTTCGGCCCCGGCGGGCACCTGCTCGACCAGCACCAGCCACACCGTCCAGGGCCCGCGGGCGCCGCGCGGCAGGGCGCCGTGGTAGCTCAGGCTCGCGCCGACGTAGTCGTTCACCGCCGGGCCCAGGGCCAGGCGCAAGCGCCCGGGCAGGCGTGCGCCCATGGGGGCCACGTGCACGTCGGTGGTGGCGGGCACGGGGCGCTCAAGCGCCTGCAGGCGCGTCAGGCTCTCGGTGCGGGCGGCGGCAGACAGCGCGGCCTCGTCGCCGGTGGCGGCCGGGGCGATCCAGTCGAGCACAGCGGCGCCGGGTCCCGGGGCGAAGCCCGGCTCGCCCCAGCAGTCGGCGCAGTCGGCAGGGATGAAGCGCTCGTACAGCGCCCGGGGGGCGGGCGCGCCGTCGCTGCTGCAAGTGCCCTGCGCCCAGGTGGTTGGAAGATGGGCGCACAGCAGCAGGGCCAGGGCGGCGGTCGACGGCTTCATGGGGGCTCGCTTTCTACAATCGGCGCATGTTCCCACAAGACCCGGTCTCGCGCGCGGCGCAGGACACCGCCTTTCCCCCGCCGGGCGCCGCCGCGCCATCGCCCCTGCTGGCCAACCTGAATCCCGAGCAGCTCGCCGCCGTCACGCTGCCGGCCGGCCACGCGCTCATCCTGGCGGGCGCCGGTTCCGGCAAGACGCGCGTGCTCACCACGCGCATCGCCTGGCTGCTCTCGACCGGCCAGGCCACGCCCGGCGGCATCCTGGCCGTGACCTTCACCAACAAGGCGGCCAAGGAGATGGTGGCGCGCCTCTCGGCCATGCTGCCGGTCAGCGTGCGCGGCATGTGGATCGGCACCTTCCACGGCCTGTGCAACCGCCTGCTGCGCGCGCACCACAAGGCGGCTGGCCTGCCGCAGGCCTTCCAGATCCTGGACACGCAGGACCAGCTCTCGGCCATCAAGCGCCTGTGCAAGCAGTACAACGTGGACACCGAGCGCTTCGTGCCCAAGCAGCTGCAGTACTTCATTGCCGGTTGCAAGGAAGAGGGCATGCGCCCGCGCGACGTGCCGGCGCACGACAGCGATGCGCGCAAGAAGGTCGAGATCTACCAGTTGTACGAGGAGCAGTGCCAGCGCGAGGGCGTGGTCGATTTCGGCGAGCTGATGCTGCGCAGCTTCGAGCTGCTGCAGGGCAACGACCCGATCCGCGCGCACTACCAGCACCGCTTCGCGCACATCCTGGTCGATGAGTTCCAGGACACCAACAAGCTGCAGTACGCCTGGCTCAAGCAGCTCGCGGGCGATGAGGTGGCTGGCCACTTCGAACCGCAAGGCAGCGTGATCGCCGTCGGCGACGACGACCAGAGCATCTACGCCTTTCGCGGCGCGCGCGTCGGCAACATGCAGGATTTCGTGCGCGAATTCGGCGTCGAGCGGCAGATCAAGCTCGAGCAGAACTACCGCAGCTACAGCAACATCCTGGACGCGGCCAACGCGCTCATCAGCCACAACAGCAAGCGCCTGGGCAAGAACCTGCGCACCCACCAGGGCCCGGGCGAACCGGTGCGCGTGTACGAGGCGGCGAGCGACCTGCAGGAAGCGCAGTGGATGGTGGACGAAATCCGCCAGCTGGTGAAGAGCGACGGCGTGGCGCGCCAGGAGGTCGCCATCCTCTACCGCAGCAACGCGCAAAGCCGGGTGATCGAAACCCAGCTCTTCAACGCCGGCGTGCCCTACCGCGTCTACGGCGGCCTGCGCTTCTTCGAGCGCGCGGAAATCAAGCACGCGCTGGCCTACCTGCGCCTGTTGGAGAACCCGCAGGACGACACCAGCTTCCTGCGCGTGGTGAATTTCCCGCCGCGCGGCATCGGCGCGCGCAGCCTCGAACTGCTGCAGGACGCGGCGAAGGGTGCCGGCTGCTCGCTGCACGACGCCGTCACTGCCATGACCGGCAAGGCCGGCAGCAACCTGACCGCCTTCGTCGCGCAGATCGACGTGCTGCGCGAGCAGACCCAGGGCCAGCCGCTGCGCGCCATCATCGAGCAGGTGCTCGAAGCCAGCGGCCTGCTCGCGCACTACCGCGCCGAGCGCGACGGCCAGGACCGCATCGAGAACCTGAACGAGTTGGTGAACGCCGCCGAGAGCTTCGTCATGCAGGAAGGCTTCGGCGCGGGCGCCGTCGCGCTGCCGCTCGACGAGCACGGCCAGCCGCTCACGCAAAGCCCGGCCAGCCAGGGGCTGGACCCGCGCGCGCCGCTGCTGGACGCGCCGCTTTCCGGCCCGGCGGGCGTGGACCAGGACACCGGCGAGACGCTCTCGCCGCTCGCCGCCTTCCTGACGCACGCGGCGCTCGAAGCCGGCGACAACCAGGCCCAGGCCGGCCAGGACGCGGTGCAGCTGATGACGGTGCACGCCAGCAAGGGCCTGGAGTTCGACGTGGTCTTCATCGGCGGCCTGGAAGACGGCCTGTGCCCGCACGAGAACTCGCTGAGCGAGCAGGGCGGCCTGGAGGAAGAGCGCCGCCTGATGTACGTCGCCATCACGCGTGCCAGGAAGCGCCTGTACCTGAGCCACTCGCAGACGCGCATGCTGCACGGCCAGACGCGCTACGCCATCAAGAGCCGCTTTTTCGACGAACTGCCCGAATCGGCGCTCAAGTGGATCACGCCCAGGCAGTCCGCTTTCGGCAATGTTGCTCCTTATTCAGGAGCTGCCAGCGCTTATGGAACAAGCGCCAGAGGCCAATTCGGCTTGAATTCCGAGCGCTTTGCCAGCCCGCCCGTCCCGGCGCAGAAGCAGGCGCCGGCGCACGGCATCGCCGCCGGCCGGAGCGTGTTCCACGCCAAGTTCGGCGAGGGCAAGGTGCTGGCCGTCGAGGGCGCGGGCGACGACGCGCGCGCCCAGGTGAGCTTCCCGCGCCACGGCACCAAATGGCTGGCGCTGGCCGTGGCCAAGCTGACCGTGGTGGAGGGGTGAATGGTGCTGTTGGGCCGGCGCATGGTGGATGATGGCGGGGCCCGGGCGCTTCCCTGCGCCGGCCCTTGCCGCTTTGCCGAATGAACCCTCCTGCCACGCGAACCATCTCCGTCGACCAGCTGTGCGTCGGCCTGTACGTTCATCTGGACATGCGCTGGCTGGACCACACCTTCGCCCGCAACAGCTTCCTGCTGAAGAACGCCGGGCAGATCGACGCCATCAAGCGTCTGGGCATCACAGAGATAAGGGTCGAGCCGGCGCGATGCACCCACCGCCCCTTGCCGTTGCCCGCCCAGGCGCCCGAACCGCCGGCGCCCGCCGCCCCGAGTGCCGAGGAAAACGCGCTGATCAACGAGAAGAAGGCGCGCATCGAACGCATCCGCGCTGAGCGGGCCGCCATCGCCCGCTGCGAGAAGGAGTTCGCCAAGGCGGGCAGCGCCCTGAAGAGCATCGAGCGCAATGTCTTCTCGCGGCCGCAGGAGGCGTACGCCGAGGCCGACAAGCTGGTGCAGCAGATGCTGGACGCCTTGCTGGCCGACAAGGCGATCGCCATCCACCTGATGAACGACAAGATCGCCGGCGAGGACGTGTATTTCCATTCGCTCAACGTGTCGGTGCTGGCGATGATGGTCGCCAAGGAACTGGGCCTGCCGGACGAGGACATCAAGGCGGTCGGCATCGGCTGCCTGTTCCACGACATCGGCAAGGGCGAGATTCCCGCCGCGATCGTGAACGCCACCCAGCCGCTCAACCGCGCGCAAAAGAATTTGCTGCAGCTGCATTGCCAGTACGGCCTGAATGCCGTCGCCAAGCTGGGGCTGCCCAAGGGCGCGCTGGACATCGTCGGCCAGCACCACGAATACCTCGACGGCAGCGGCTACCCGCAGCGCCTGCGCGGCGAGGCGATTGCGCAGGTGGCGCGCATCGCCTGCGTCGTCAACGCCTACGACAACCTGTGCAACCGCACCAACCCGGCCGACTCGCTGACGCCCTACGAGGCGCTGTCCACCATGTTCGCGCAGCAGCGCCACTTGTTCGACGCCGGGGCGCTCAACATGTTCATCCGCTGCATGGGCGTGTACCCGCCGGGCACGCTGGTCCGGTTGTCGGACGAGACCCTGGGCATGGTGATTTCCATCAACTCCGGCAAGCCCCTGCGGCCCAGCGTGCTGATCTACGACCCGAACGTTCCCAAGGACGAAGCGATCATCCTGGACCTCAGCCAGGAGAGCGACCTGGAAATCAGTGCCAGCCTGAAACCCGGCCAGCTCGGCCCCGAGGCCTACGACTACCTCAGCCCGCGCAAACGCATGAGCTACTTCCTGGATACGCCGAAGCCGGGGACCAAGAAGCCCTGAGCAACCGGAAATTTCAAGTCAAATTGGCCCCTGGCGCTTATTCATGGGGCGTTTGTAGCTATCTTTGATATAGCATTGGCGCGTTCGTGCCCCGGCCCGCTGTCACGCAAATGCCGCGCGGCGTTCACGGTTTCGTCATACCCGCTTCCTAGGCTGGTGGGGTTTGCAACCACCCCACCAAGGAACCCCATGACGCAACGCGGCGAACCCACGCAGGCCACCGACTTCAACGACGAGAACTCCAACACCTCCGCCAACCCCAGCTTCGAGGCGGTGCTGGGTGCGCGCCTCTCGCGCCGGGGCCTGCTGCGCGGCAGCGTGGGCACGGTGGGCACGGCCATGCTGGCCGGGTTCGGCGTGAGCGCCTGCGGCGGCAGCGACGACCCCGAGGCCCCGGCCGAACAACTGCTCGGCTTTGCCGCCGTGCCCAAGGGCCTGGCCGACGTGGTCGCCGTGCCGGCCGGCTACACCGCGAGCGTGCTGTATGCGCTCGGCGACCCCATCCTCCCCGGCACGCCGGCCTACAGGAACGACGGCAGCGATGCCGATTTCGACCGGCGCGGCGGCGACCACCACGACGGCATGGAATGGTTCGGCCTGGGCGCCGACGGCAAGCGCAGCGACAGCGCCACCGAACGCGGCCTGCTGGCCATCAACCACGAGGCCACCACGGACGAGAAGCTCTCGTCGTTCTTCATCCATGCGGACGGAGGCACCGCCACGCTGCCGCGTCCGGCCCTGGAAGTGGACAGGGAAGTGGCGCTGCACGGCGTCGCCGTGATCGAGGTGGCCAAGACGGGCGGCCAATGGGCCTACGCGCCGAACTCGTCGATGAATTTCCGCCTGACGCCGCTCAGCCCGATCGAGATCTCGGGCCCGGCGCGCGGCCATGCGCAGCTCATCACCAAGTACTCGCCCACCGGCACCATGACGCGCGGCACGCTGAACAACTGCGGCACGGGCAAGACGCCCTGGGGCACCTTCCTGACCGGCGAAGAGAACTGGTTCGGCTACTTCACGCGCGGCGCCGCCGACGATGCCGCGCGCGGCAACGACCAAAGCGTGACCTCGCTCAAGCGCTATGGCCGCAGCCAGGGCGCCGCCTCGCGCCACGGCTGGGAAAGCGCCGGTGCCGCCGACCAGTACGCGCGCTGGAACAACAGCAAGACCGGCACCTCGAAGGACGGCAGCGACGACTACCGCAACGAGATGAACGGCATGGGCTACATCGTCGAGATCGACGCCTACGACAAGACGCGCACCGCCAAGAAGCGCACCGCGCTGGGCCGCTTCGCCCACGAGAGCGCGGCCTTCGGCAAGGTCGAGGTCGGCAAGCCGCTCACCGTCTACATGGGCGACGATTCGCGCGGCGAGTACATCTACAAGTTCGTCTCCACCGCGCTGTGGAACGCGGCGGACGCCCAACCCGCCGACCGCCTGGCCGTGGGCGACAAGTACCTCGACAGCGGCACGCTCTACGTGGCCCAATTCAACGCCGACGGCACGGGCCAGTGGGTGGAGTTGTCCATGGCCAACGCCGCCATCGCCGGCTACGGTGCCTACCGGTTCGGCGACGCCGGCGACATCGCCGTCCACACGCGCCTGGCCGCCGACGCCGTGGGCGCCACCAAGATGGACCGCCCGGAGTGGAACGCCGTGAACCCCGCCAGCGGCGAGATCTACTTCACGCTCACCAACAACAGCAACCGCAGCATCGACCCCACGGGCAGCCAGTACCTGCCCGACGGCCCCAACCCGCGCGCCTACACCGACATGAAGGGCACCACCAAGCAAAGCGGCAACCCCAATGGCCACCTGGTGCGCATGAAGGAAGGCGCAGGCCAGGCCTTCACCTGGGACGTGTACCTGTTCGGCGCCGAGGCCGATGCCGACAAGGGCATGGTGAACATCTCGGCGCTGACCGCCGAGCAGGACTTCTCCAGCCCCGACGGCCTGGTGTTCAGCAAGGCCACCGGTATCTGCTGGATCCAGACCGACGACGGCGCGTTCACCGACGTCTCAAACTGCATGATGCTCGCCGCCCTGCCGGGCAGCGTGGGCGACGGCGGCAAGAAGACGCTCAGCTACACCCGGGCCGACGGCAGCAAGCTCGACGTGGCCACCCAGGTCGGCAAGGCCGCCACGCCGGACACGCTCAAGCGTTTCCTGGTCGGCCCCAAGGGCTGCGAGATCACCGGCCTGGCCGAGACGCCGGACGGCAAGGCCATCTTCGTGAACATCCAGCACCCCGGCGAATCGACCAAGATGGCCGACATCGCCGACCCCGCCAGGTACCAGAGCCAGTGGCCCGCCAACGCCGGCTACGGCGCCGGCAAGCGCCCGCGCTCGGCGACCATCGTCATCACCAAGAACGACGGCGGCCGGATAGGAAGTTGAGCGCGCGCGGCGCCCCGGGGGCGGCTCAGTTGGCGGACGGGTAGGTCGGCGATGCGCCCGCCGGCTCCTCGCCGTACTGGTGGCCGCTGCCGTCGCGTGCGCCCTTGCGGCCGCTGATCTGCCAGGCGGTGCGCTGCTGCACCAGGGCGGCCAGCATCTCCATCTCTTCGTCGCTGTGGCGGATGGCGGGCGCCGGGAACAGGGTGTGGCCGGCGCGCGGGCTGGCCTCGGCCCAGAAGGACTGGTGGTAGGTTGATGTGCTCACCGTGCGGTCGCTGCCGGCGGCGATGTCCACGGTGCCGTAGCAGTTGCAGAAATAGCTGCGGAAATCCTCGGCGGCCAGCACCTCCACGTACACGCCCGTGCCGCGTATGCCGGCCGTCATGGTCGGCGTGACGATGCGCCGGTCGGCGCCCCGGCTCCAGACGCTGGCCACGGCGCCTTGCAGCAGGCGCAGGGCGCGCACCGCCACCGGGCTATCGCCGTCCAGCGAGAGGCGGGTGTTCTCGCGCACCAGGAAGGCGCTGTCGCCCACGGTCAGTACGGCACGCGCGCCCGGCCCGGTTTCCAGCCGGTCGCCGGCGGCGACCATGTCCTGTGCGGTGAGGGGCACCCCGTTGCGCAGCACGTCGCCGTGCAGCTCCACCACGCGGCTGGGCGGCGATTGCGCCCAGGCGGCCTGCCAGCCGGCGTTGCCCGCCCACAGCCCGGCCGCCTGCAGCAGCGCGCGGCGCCGCAGCGGCGGCGCGCCATCACTCGGCAGGGGGAGGCGGGACCACCGCGCTGGTGTCGGCATCGTTGCCATTGTTCGGGGCGGCGCGCTCGGGCGGTTCGAAACAATCCCGGAAGGTGAGCACGATGGAGGTGAAGCACATGGCGGCGAGCATCAGCGCCAGCGCCACCATGGTGCCGCCGAGCACGGCCGGCGCGCTGCCCACGCCCATGGCGGCCACCAGGCCCGACACCAGGCTCATGGCGATGCCGCCGAGCGCGAACACGAACAGCCAGCCCAGCCCATAGACCGTGAAGGCACCCAGGTTGCGCATGGTCGCGACGAAGCTGAAGAACAGGCTTTTCACCGGCGGCACGCCGTGCCAGTGCACCAGGCCCGGGGCATGCCAGAACAGCAGCGACAGCGGCAGGTAGAGCAGCATCGCGGCCCACATGGCGAGCTGGAATTCGGTGCTTTCGGCGAGCTCCTGCGTCAGCGGCGCGCCGCCCAGGTAGACCTGCGCGAAGTCGCCGCCGTCGAACAGGGCCGAGATGCCCATGATGAGCAGGAAGCCCACCGCGTACAGCGCGCCCAGCACCGCCATGGCGCGCAGGCGCTGGCGCCCGGTGCGGAACGCCGCCAGCAGCACGGCCGGCGTGGGCGAGCGCCCCTGCATGGCTTCGGCCGAGGCGACCATCATGGCCAGCGTGGCCGAAGGCAGCAGCGCCAGGGCCACCGCCGGGCCGATGAGCGGCAGCATGGTGGCCATGGACATGGCCGCCATGGTCAGGAAGAACAGGGCGGACAGCGCCATGGGCTGGCGCCAGAAGACCTGGATGCCGCCTTTGACCCAGGCGATGCCGGTGCGGGCGGGGACGATGTGCAGTTTCATGCGGGCAGGGGCGTGGGGGCGCAGGCGGCGGGCACCAGCGGGTGGGCGGCGCGCTGGCGCAGCACGCGCTCGAAATGCCGGGGGTCGTGCGGCGTCAGCACCTCGGCTTCGCGCGGCAGGTGCCAGTCCCACAGGCGCGAGATCCAGAAGCGCAGCGCCCCGGCGCGGGCCATGGCCGGCAGCAGGGCGCGTTCGGCCGCCGTCAACGGGCGCACGGCTTCGTAGGCCGCCAGCAGGGCACCGGCGCGCCCGGCGTCGTGCGCGCCGGTGGGCAGGTGCACGCACCAGTCGTTCATGCACACCGCCAGGTCGAACAGCCAGGTGTCGACGCCGGCGAAATAGAAGTCGAAGAAACCGGTGAGCTGCTCGCCCTCGAACATCACGTTGTCGCGGAACAGGTCGGCGTGCACCGGGCCCTGCGGCAGGGCGGCGTAGGCCGGCGTCTGCGCCACGTGGTTCTGGTAGGCCAGTTCGGCCTGCAGCAGCGCCGCCTCGGCCGGCTCCAGCTTGGGCAGCACCAGCGGCGCCGTCTCGTTCCACCAGGCGAGGCCGCGCAGGTTGGGCTGGCGGCGCTCAAAGCCGCGCCCGGCCAGGTGCATGCGCGCCAGCATGGCGCCCACGGCGGCGCAGTGCACCGGTTCGGGCGCCAGCTGGCTGTGGCCGGCCAGGCGGTTGACCAGCGCCGCCGGCTTGCCGCAGACGCTGTGCAGGATTTCGCCGCGCGCGTCGCCCTGCGGGTCGGGCACGGGAATGCCGGCGTGCGCCAGGTGCTTCATCAGGTGCAGGTAGAAGGGCAGCTGCTCGGCCGTCAGGCGCTCGAACAGCGTCAACACGTACTCCCCCGCCGTGCAGGTGACGAAGTAATTGGTGTTCTCGATGCCGCCGGCAATGCCGCGCAGCGCGATCAGTTCGCCCAGGCCGAGCCGCTCCAGCAGGGCGCTCGCGGCTTCGGGGGAGACGGGGGTGAATACGGCCATGGCTCAGAGGGCACCACGAAGGGCGGGGCGGTCGGGTCAAGCGGAATGCGGCGGCGGCCGCGGCGAAAAAGCGCTTAGAACTTGATCACGTTCCACACACGCGGGCCGGTGGTGGATTCGGAACCGTTTTGCGCGCGGTTGCGCACGCCGTCGGAGGGCAGCACCTCGTAGGAGGGCATGGTGCCGGCTGCCGGCTGCACGGTGATGCTGCGCGTCTGGCCACCAATGCGCAGCTCGTCCACCGTGCTGCCCTGGTCTTCCAGGCGGATGCGTTCGGTGCGCTGCTCGATGCGCGGACTCTTTTGCTCAGCATTTTGTAGCTGTTCACCCTTATCCTGCGGGCGCTGGCTGGCATTTTGGCTGGTATTTTGGGCCCAGGCCGGGGCGCTGGCCAGGGCCAGCAGCAGAAGGGGGATGAAGGCGCGCATGGGGCGATTCTAGGCCGCCGGCCCGCTGGACCTGGGCGGCTGGCCTCAGCGCGCCGGGGCGCGGCCGGCCTCGGTGTCCACCGCCTGCTGCACCGCCCGGTAGAAGGCCTCGCGCGCCTCGCTCTCCTTGGGCGCGCTGGCGCCCCCGGCCCAGTTGGCGTTGGAGGCAATCACCAGCTGGCGCTT
>MEDL01000072.1 GCA_001724785.1 Acidovorax sp. SCN 68-22
TCAACGGCGCGCACCCGTTTGCCGACGGCAAGATGCACCACTGGGTGGCCGGTGCGCTGGGGGGGCGCATCACCCACGCGGGCGAAATGTGGAATTACGCGGCGGGTTTTCCGCACCCTTTCCCGCATTTCGAGGGGCACGGCCTGTCGACCATTCCCTGCAAATCCGCACTGTGGCTCAACCACCGGGGCGAGCGCATCGGCCCCGCGCCGCTGGTGACGGGGTTCGACACCCACTGGCTGTGCCAGCGCGTCGCCGAGCAGGAACAGCCCTGGACCTGGCATTTGCTCAACTGGCGCATCGCGGCCAAGGAGTTCGCCATCTCGGGCGCCGAGCACAACCAGCGCATCCGCGACATGCAGTTCCCCGCTTTCCTCAAGGAGACCCTGCTCGGCAACCACCGCCTGGTGCGCCAGATGCAGAGCGAGAGCCGCCATTTCCTGGTGGACGACACGCTCGCCGGGCTGGCCGCCAAGATGAATGCGCTGACCTGTTCGCACGACATCGACCCCGCCGTGCTGCAGGCCACGGCCGACGCCTTCGACGCCAACTTTGCGCACCAGGACAAGCTGCACAACGACGACCAGATCCGCCGCATCCTGCACGCGCGCCAGTGGGGGCCGGACAAGCTGCGCACCTGCGCGCCCGCACCGCTGCAGAAACCCGGCGCCGGGCCGTACATCGCCATCCAGATGCAGCTCATCACACGCAAGAGCCTGGGCGGCCTGCAGACCGATCTGGCAAGCCGCGTGCTGGACAGCAGCGGTGGGCCGATTGCCGGGCTGTACTGCGTGGGCGAGGCGGCGGGTTTTGGCGGCGGCGGGGCCAGTGGCAAGCGCTCGCTCGAAGGCACCTTCCTGCCCGGCTGCATTCTCACGGCGCGCGCAGCGGCGCGGCACATCGTGGCCGCCTGATTTTGAATAAAAAACGGCTCTAGCGCTTATCCAGCAAGCGCTAACAGCTATGAATAAAGGAGCTCCCATGAACGGCGCACAAGCCCTGATGAAGACCCTGGCCGATGCCGGCATCGAGGTCTGCTTTAGCAACCCCGGCACCAGCGAGATGCATTTCGTCGCCGCGCTCGACAGCGAACCGCGCATGCGCGCCGTGCTCGCCCTGTTCGAGGGCGTCGCCACGGGCGCGGCCGACGGCTACGCGCGCATGGCGGGCAAGCCCGCCGCCGTGCTCCTGCACCTGGGCTGCGGCCTGGGCAACGGCCTGGCCAACCTGCACAACGCGCGCAAGGGCAAGGTGCCGGTGGTCAACATCGTGGGCGACCACGCCACCTACCACGTGCCGCTGGACGCCCAACTGCAGTCCGACATCGAAACCGTGGCGCGCAACGTCTCGCCCGGCTTCGTGCGCACCTCGCAGCGCACGGCCGGGCTGTGCCAGGACGCGGTGGACGCCATCACCGCCGCGCGCGGCCTGCCGGGGCAAGTGGCGACACTGATCCTGCCGGCCGACGTGTCCTGGGGCGAGGGCGCCGTGCCCTGCCCGCCGCCCGCACAGTCCGCACCCCAGGCCGCGGATGCAGCAGTGGTGCACGCCATTGCCGAGGTGCTGCGCTCGGGCAAGAAGGCAGCCTTGCTGGTGGGCGGGCAGGCCCTGCGCGAGCCCGCGCTGCTGGCCGCCGCGCGCATTGCCGCGCACAGCGGCGTGCAACTGCTGGCCGAAGTGTTCCCCACCCGCATGGAGCGGGGCGCCGGGTTGCCCTATGTCGAGCGCATTGCCTACCTGGCCGAAATGGCCGGCGTGCAGTTGGCTGGGATCGAGCACCTGGTGCTGGTCGATGCCAAAGCGCCGGTGTCGTTCTTCGCCTACCCTGGCAAGAAGAGCGAGCTGGTGCCAGACAGCTGCACCGTTCACACGCTTTCCACTCCTGCCCAAGATGCGACCGCCAGTCTGCAGCAACTCGCCACCGCGCTGGGTGCCACGCAGACCGCGCCCGCCCTGCAAGCCGCACAGCGCCCAGACCGCCCGCGCGGCAAGCTCACCGCGCCCAAGGTGTGCAAGGCCGTGGGCCATCTGCTGCCGGAGAACGCCATCCTGGTCGACGAGGCCATCACCTCGGGGCTGATGCTCTCGGCCATGACGGCCGGCGCGCCGCGCCACGACCTCATCACCCTGACGGGGGGCGCCATCGGCCAGGGGCTGCCCAACGCCGTCGGCGCGGCCATTGCCTGCCCCGACCGGCCGGTGATCGCGCTGATCGGCGACGGCACCGCCATGTACACCTTCCAGGCGCTGTGGAGCATGGCGCGCGAGAAGCTGCACGTGGTGTCCATCGTGTTCAACAACGCCTCGTACTCGGTGCTCAACGTGGAGCTGGAGCGCGTGGGCGCCGAAGAAGTCGGGCCCAAGGCCCAGTCGCAGCTCGACCTGAGCGGGCCCACGCTCAACTTCGCCCTGCTCGCCCAGGGCATGGGCGTGCACGCGGTGCGCACCGACACCGCCGAGGGCTTCACCAAAGCGCTGGAATACGCCCTGGCAGAGCCGGGGCCGCACCTGATCGAGGCATTGGTGCCCGAATCGCTCAGCGGCGCCAAGCGCAAGGTCCTGCCCTGGCTGCTGCGCTCCATGCCCCACTTGCCGCAGCCTGTGGCGCGGGCGCTCAAGCGCAAGATTGCGCCGTAAGTAACGCACATCCCCCTGAGCCGCTGCGCGGCTTCCCCCTTCTCTCGCTTCGCGGGAAGGGGGACGGCGCCAGCGCGGCGGGGCGGCCCTTGCGCGGCGCCCCCCGGGTGGGTCCTAACCGGCCCACGATTGCTACCGCCCGCCGCCCTGGTTCTGCACGGCGTTCAGGTCGGGGCCGTTCTGCGTGCGCAGGACGCGGCCATCGTTGCCGGTCACCACGGTGAACAGCATGCGCGTGTCCGGCTGCACCAGGTAGCGCCAATCCACCTGCGTCTCGCCACTCAGGGCGAAGTGCGTGGTCTTGGCCGGCTTGCCCAGGAGGCGCCGCACCTGGGCCATGGACATGCCGGCCTGCACGCGCGCGAAGTTTTCCTGCGTCAGCACCTGGCGCACGGCCACCAGGGTGCCGTCGGCGGCGATGGTGATCATGAAGTTCTCGGAGCCGGCCGGCTGGCGGTTGTATTCCAGCGTGTGGCCGCCGTCCGGCTCCGGCCAGGTGTTCTCCGGCAGGCCGAAGCGGTCGCGCACGTCGGCTTCGGTGGACTGGCCGGGCTGCAGTTCGGCGATGCGCTGCGCATCGCAGCCGGCCAGCAGGGCCAGGCCCAGCAGGGCGGCGGCGAACCCGGCCGCGCGGTGCCGGAGGGCTGCTGGGAAAAATGGCATGTGGGTCCCCGGTAAAATCAGACCAACAAGCCTAACCCAAAGCCATGTCCATCTTCGCCCGCCCCCACTACACCTCCGAAGCCACGCAGTTCCTGGACAAGCTCAAACAGGACCACCCCGCGCTCGACGCACAGCAGCGCGCCGGCCGCGCCCTGCTGTGGGACAAGCCGGTGGACCGCGCCTTGTGGCAGGAGTACCGCGCCGGCCGTGTGCCGCAAAAATCGTACGTGTACTACTCGTACAGCGAAGAAAACAAGTAATTAATGCTTCCAGCGCAATACTGGCAAGCGTTTGTAGCTATCTAATTAATAGCGATCCCGCATGGCGAGCGAGGCCGAACCCCAGGTGTCCGCCGCCGCCATGCCCGAGGTGGTGGACCAGGTGGCCCTGGCGCGCCTCTATGGCGAGCCGCTGTTCGCCCTGCCGACCGACCTGTACATCCCGCCCGACGCGCTGGAAGTCTTCCTCGAAGCCTTCGAGGGGCCGCTCGACCTGCTGCTCTACCTGATCCGCAAGCAGAACTTCAACATCCTCGACATCCCCATGGCCGGGCTCACGCGCCAATACCTGGCCTACGTGGAGGAAATCCGCAGCCGCAACCTGGAGCTGGCCGCCGAATACCTGCTGATGGCGGCGATGCTCATCGAGATCAAGTCGCGCATGCTGCTGCCGCCCAAGAAGCAGGAAGGCGCGGAGGACGCCGAAGACCCGCGCGCCGCGCTGGTGCGCCGGCTGCTCGAGTACGAGCAGATGAAGCTCGCCGCCGGGCGCCTGAACGCCATGCCGCAGCACGGGCGCGATTTCCTCTGCGCCAAGGTCCATATCGAGCAAAGCCTGCAGCCGCGCTACCCCGATGTGCACCTGGCCGAGCTGCAGGAAGCCTGGCGCGATATCCTGAAACGCGCCAAGCTGGTACAGCACCACAAGATCACGCGCGAAGAACTCAGCGTGCGCGAACACATGAGCCAGGTGCTCAAGGCCCTGCAGGGCCGGCGCTTCGTCGAATTCGAAACCCTGTTCGACCCGGCGCGCGGCAGCACGGTGCTGGTCGTCACCTTCATCGCCCTGTTGGAGCTGGCCAAGGAAACCCTGATCGAGATCACCCAGGCCGAGGCCTTCGCGCCCATCTACGTGCGCCTGGCCTACACGCCGGCCTGAGCATTGGGCGTTGGGCGCACACCACCGGCAAGCGTACCGTGCCCACCGCCGCCACCCGGCAGCGCCTTACCCCGCGTGGCGCAGCGCGACGGCCGGGAAATCCACCGGCACCTCCAGCGCGACGTTGATGTAGTTGGTGAACAGATTGAGCGCCACGTGGGCCAGGATCTCCACCACCGCCTCGTCGCTGAAGCCGACATCGCGCAATGCCTGAACGTCGGCGCTGCCCACCTGGGCACGCTCGTTCACCACCTTGAGCGCAAAGCGCAGCGCCGCCCGCGTCTGCGGGTCGCTGGCGTCACCCACCTGGGCGGCCGCCATGTCGGCGGCGCTGGCCCCGGCCTTTTGGCCCAGCACCGTGTGCGCTGCCAGGCAGTAGGCACAGGCATTGCGGTTGGCCACGGCCACGGCAATCTGCTCGCCCAGCCGCGCACCCAGGGTGCCACCACCCAACGCCTTGAAGGCCTCCCACATGCTGCGCAGGGCCGCCGGGGAGTTGGCCACGGCGCGGAACATGGCCGGCGTGGCGCCAAAGGCGCCGTGGATTTCGTCCAGCAAGGCCTGGCGCTCGGGGGTGGTGTGGGCACGGTCAATCAGGGGAACGCGGTGCATGGTGTTGCTCCATTTCGGTTGAAAGAAGGCGCCAGTGTGCCCGTCGATTAAGTATCATTGGATGCATTTCATCCGCAATAATTTGCAGATCGTCCATGAAACAGCCTACCCTTACCGAAGCGCCCACAGACCGGCTCTCGGCCCTGCTGGAGCGTTTTCGTGTGCGCGCCCACCTGTTTCACGCCGGGCCGCTGTGCGGCATCACGCATTTCCCGGCCGTGCCGGGCCGCGCCTTTCTGCACGTACTGCGCCGCGGCAGCCTGGAGGTGGCGCATCCAGCGGGCAGCGGCGCGGCGCGGTGCACCGTACTGTGCGAGCCCACCCTGCTGCTGTACCCGCGCCCGCTGGAGCACCATTTCCACAACGCACCGCGGGAGGGCAGCGATTTCGTCTGCGCCACGCTGGAGTTCGATGGCGGCGCGCGCCACCCGCTGGTACACGCCCTGCCCGCCTGCCTGGTCTTGCCCATCGCCCAGGTGGAGGGCATTGGGCAAACCCTGGCCCTGCTCTTTGCCGAAACGGAGCGCGTGCGCTGCGGCCAGCGCCTGCTGGCCAACCGGCTCTTCGAGGTCCTGCTGCTGCAAGTGCTGCGCTGGTTGCTCGACCACCCGACCCACAGCGGCATGTCCACCGGACTGCTGGCGGGCCTGGCCCACCCCAAGCTGGCGCGCGCCCTCACCGGCATGCACGAACGCCCGGGCGACACCTGGAGCCTGGAACGGCTGGCGCAGGCTGCCGGCATGTCGCGCAGCGCCTTTGCGGCGCAATTCCGCGCTGCCCTGGGCATGCCGCCCGGCGAATACCTGCTGCACTGGCGCGTGTCCGTGGCCCAGACCTGGCTGCGCGCCGGCCGGCCCGTGCAGCAGATCAGCGACGCGCTGGGCTACGCCAGCCCGGCCGCCTTCTCGCGCGCGTTCGCCCAGGTGGCCGGTGCGTCTCCACGGCAATGGCTCCAGCAACCCTGATGGGGGGCGCCTGCGCGCCTCTCTACAATGCACCCTCCCCCAGCGCGCCGGTTTGCGGCGCCCCACCACCATGGCTTCGCACGATTTCGACGTACTCATCGTAGGCAGCGGCCTCGCCGGCCTCTCGGCCGCGCTGCACTTGGCGCCCACGCACCGCGTGGCCGTGATCACCAAGCGCCAGATACAGGACGGCGCGAGCGCATGGGCCCAGGGCGGCATCGCCGCGGTGCTGGCGGACGACGACAGCTTCGAAGCGCACATCCAGGACACCCTGGTCGCCGGCGCCGGCCTGTGCGATCTCGCGGCAACGCGTTTCGTCGTCGAGAACGCGCCGGCGGCCATTGCCTGGCTGCGCGGCCTGGGCGTGCCGTTCACCGAAGAGGCCGGCGAACTGCACCTCACGCGCGAAGGCGGTCACAGCGCCCGCCGCATCGCCCATGTGACGGACGCCACCGGCGCGGCGGTGCAAAAGACCTTGATCGACGTGGTGCGCGCCACCCCCGGCATCCAGGTGTTCGAGCAGCACACCCTGGTGGACCTGATCACCAGCCGCAAGCTCGGCCTGGCCGGCCAGCGTTGCCTCGGGCTCTACGCACTCGACGAAGCCACGGACGAAGTGGTCACCTTCCGCGCGCCGCACACCATCCTGG
Organism: Acidovorax sp. SCN 68-22; assembly: GCA_001724785.1. Taxonomy (GTDB): domain Bacteria; phylum Pseudomonadota; class Gammaproteobacteria; order Burkholderiales; family Burkholderiaceae_C; genus Simplicispira. The sequence goes on from MEDL01000072.1 coordinate 6,686, forward strand.
CGACGGGCGGCGCCGGCAAGGTCTACCTCTACACCACCAACCCGGACACGGCCACGGGCGACGGCATCGCCGCCGCCTGGCGCGCAGGCTGCCGCGTGGGCAACCTGGAATTCATCCAGTTCCACCCCACCGGCCTGTACCACCCGCACGCCAAGTCCTTCCTGATCAGCGAGGCGGTGCGCGGCGAAGGCGGCAAGCTGCTGCTGCCGGACGGCACGCGCTTCATGCCGCAGCACGACGAGCGCGCCGAACTGGCCCCGCGCGACGTTGTCGCCCGCGCCATCGACTACGAGATGAAGCGCCATGGCCTGGACTGCGTGCTGCTCGATATCTCGCACCAGAGCCCGGCGTTCCTGCACGAGCATTTCCCCAACATCCTGGCGCACTGCGCGGCGCTCGGCATCGACATCACCAAGGAGCCGATCCCGGTGGTGCCGACGGCGCACTTCACCTGCGGCGGCGTGCTCACCGACCTGCACGGCCGAACCGACCTGCCGGGCCTCTACGCCGTGGGCGAGGTCGCCTGCACCGGCCTGCACGGTGCCAACCGGCTGGCGAGCAACTCGCTGCTCGAATGCATGGTCTTCGCCCGTGCCGCCGCCCAGCACATCGCCAGCGCGGCACGCGTGCAGATCCCGGCGCTGCCGCGCTGGGACGACAGCCGCGTGACGGACGCCGACGAATGCGTGGTCATCTCGCACAACTGGGACGAATTGCGCCGCTTCATGTGGGACTACGTGGGCATCGTGCGCACCAACAAGCGCCTGGAACGCGCCACGCACCGCATCACCCTGCTGCTCGCCGAGATCGACGAGTTCTACGCCAACTTCCACGTCACGCGCGACCTGCTGGAACTGCGCAACCTGGTGCAGGTGGCCGAGCTCATCGTGCGCTCGGCGCAAATGCGGCGGGAAAGCCGCGGCCTGCACTACAGCCGCGACTACCCGGAGCTCGCCGCCCCGGCCGCGGCCACCGTGCTGGTGCCGCCCGTCAACCACTAGAGCCCCCGATGCTGAGAACCCTGCTGAAATCCAAGATCCACCGCGTCGCCGCGACCCACTGCGAACTGCATTACGAAGGCTCCTGCGCCATCGACGAAGACCTGCTCGACGCTGCCAATATCTGCGAGAACGAGCAGGTGCACATCTGGAACATCGACAACGGCGAGCGCTTCGTCACCTACGCCATCCGCGGCCAGCGCGGCAGTGGCATGGTCTCGGTCAACGGCTCGGCGGCGCGCCGCGCCAGCGTGGGCGACCTGCTCATCATCGCCGCCTTCGCGCAGGTGCCCGAGGCCGAGGTCGCCGGCCACCGTCCCCAGCTCGTGTTCGTCGACGCGCACAACCGCCAGTGCGCGCTGCGCGACCATGTCCCCACCCAAGCCTTGTGAAAGCCCTGCAATGCCGCATCTGACCATCGAATATTCCGCCAACCTGCCCACCTTCCCCGAAGCCCAGGCGCTGCGCGAACTCAACGCCGCGGTGTGCGCCAGCCCCGAGGTGCTGGACGAAGCCGACCTGAAAACGCGCTTCGTGCGCACGGGCAGCTTCGAGATCGGCACCGCGCCCGACCAACGCGCCTTCGTGCACGCCCAGCTGCGCCTGCTCGCCGGCCGCACGCCCGAGGCCAAGCAGGACCTTGCCGAGCGCGTCGCTGCCGTGCTGCGTGCGCGCACACCCAAGCCCGCGGGCGTGCTCGTGCAGCTCTCGGTGGAAATCGTGGACATGGACCGGCCGTCCTACGTGAAGGAGCGGCTGTAACCGGAGGCGGGTGCGCAGCGCCCGGGCGCTGCACCAAACTCACAATTTGATAGCTACAAGTCCTTACCAGACAAGCGCTGGAGGCCTATTTCTATCAAATTTCCGGCCGTTCAAGGCGCCGGGGAGGCGGCGCTCTCTTCGTCCTCCGGCGCCTTGGTGTGGCGGATGAAGATCTGCGCCGCCCAGATGCCCAACTCGTAGAGCAGCACCATGGGGATCGCCAGCGCCAGTTGCGACACCACGTCCGGCGGGGTGACAATGGCGGCGATGATGAAGGCCAGCACGATGAAGTAGCCGCGGAAGTTCTTCAACTGGGCCACGCTGACGATGCCCAGGCGGGCCAGCACGATGACCACGATGGGCACCTCGAACGCCAGCCCGAAGGCGATGAACATGGTGAGAACGAAGCTCAGGTAGGCCTCGATGTCCGGCGCCGCGGTGATGCTGGTCGGCGCGAACCCCTGGATGAAGGCAAACACCTTGCCGAAAACGAAGAAGTAGCAGAACCCCACGCCGAAGAGGAACAGCAGCGTGCTGGAGACCACCAGGGGCAGCACCAGCTTCTTCTCGTGCATGTACAGGCCGGGCGCGACGAAACCCCAGGCCTGCCAGAGCACCACCGGCAGGGCAATCATGAAGGCCGACATCAGCAGAATCTTGAGCGGCACCATGAAGGGCGAGATCACCGACGTGGCGATCAGCGTCGCGCCCTTGGGCAGGTGCGCCACCAGCGGCGCGGCCAGCAGGTCGTACAGCGCGCCCGGGCCGGGATAGAAAAACAACACGCCCGCGACCACGGCGACCGCGATGATGGCCTTGACCAGGCGGTCGCGCAGCTCCATCAGGTGCTGCACGAAAGGCTGCTCGGTGCCGGCGAGTTCGTCTTCGGATGGAGGTGTCTGGGACATGGGGCAAGGATGGCCGGGCGGTGGTGCCCGTTACCGCTCGGCTGGCGGCTCAGTGTTCAGCGAAATTGCTTGGGACGAAACCGCGCCACGCGCGCCGCGCCGGACTGCGCCTTGGTGCGCACGCCGGAGCGGACCTTGTACCACTGGGGCGTGGCGCCGCGCTTGAGGCGCCAGTTCTTGCCGGGGTGGCGGTACGCAGGCACCACGTTGGCTTCGCCGCCGCCCAGGTAGGCGTTGGTGGCGTTGGCCGTATCCGATGCTTCCTGCAGGTCGCGCTCGAGGTCGCTGGCGCTGGTCTGGATGCTCTGCTCGACGTCGCGCGCCGCACCTTCGACGCTGTCCTTCATCTTGCGCAGCTCATCGAGCTCCATCGAGCGGTTGACCTCGGATTTCACGTCGGCCACGTAGCGCTGCGCCTTGCCCAGCAGCGTGCCCACGGTGCGCGCCACGCGCGGCAGCTTTTCCGGTCCGACGACGATCAGCGCGACCACGCCGATCAGCGCCATTTTGGACAGCCCGATATCGATCATGCGCGTGCGCCGCCGGCTTCAGCGATCAGCTTTTCTGCTTGGCCTGGACGTCGATGGTCGACGCGTCCGATGCGGTGGCGTTGGTCACCTGCGACGGCGGCGCGGCCGGCGCATCGGCGGCGGACCCGTCCTTCATGCCGTCCTTGAAACCCTTGACGGCGCCGCCCAGATCGGAGCCCATGTTCTTGAGTTTCTTGGTGCCGAAGACCATCACCACGATGAGCAGCACGATCAGCCAGTGCCAGATGGAAAAAGAACCCATGGATATCTCCTAAGTATTGCGGTCCATTTTAGTCCGCGCTGATGAAGCGGCTTGCAGCGAGCTTGCAATGCCCTGGCGACAGCGGCACACGCCGGTCAACCGCGCGCCCAGGGGCGCGGCCCGCCCATGACGTGCATGTGCAGGTGATCCACCTCCTGCCCACCCTCGCGCCCGGTGTTGACCACGATGCGAAACCCGCCTTCCGGGTACGGCCGGCAGCCCTGTTCCAGCGCCAGGCGCGGCGCCAGCGCCATCATGCGGCCGAGCAGGCCCGCGTGCTCCGCCTGCACCTGCGCCATGGACGGCAGGTGCAGGCGGGGAACGATCAGGAAATGCACCGGCGCGTGCGGGTGGATGTCGTGGAAGGCGAAGAGTTCCTCGTCCTCATGGACCTTGCGCGAGGGGATGGCCCCGGCGGCGATCTTGCAGAACAGGCAGTTGGCGTCGTGCATGGCGGGCAGGCGAGTGAAGCGTTCAGGTATTTTGCGTGAGATGCAGGGTGGCACGCACACCGAGGTCTTGCCGGTGCGCGGCCAGCCAGGCCGCGCCCGCGTCCCGGCCGCGCTGGAACAGCAGGCGCACGAACGACAGGTCGGCCCGCCCCTTGCTCGCGGCGCCGAACTCGGCCAGCGCCGCGCCGCCGTCGATGCGGTGCATGCGGATGTCCTTGTAGTGCGCCGGGTCAAGCTTGCCCTCGTGCAGCAGGCGGCGCACGAACTCGATCGCACGCAGTTCCGCCAGCAGGCAGGCGTTGAAATTGATTTCGTTCATCCGGTCCATGATCTCGGGCACCGTGTCCGGCACTTCGTCGTGCGCGATCGGGTTGATCTGCACCAGCAGAATGTCGTGGCAATCGGCCTCGTAGATCAGCGGGTAGAGCGCCGGGTTGCCGGAGTAGCCCCCGTCCCAGTAGGACTGGCCGTCGATCTCCACCGCCTGGAACACCATGGGCAGGCACGCAGACGCCATGACGGCGTCGGCGCTCAGCCGGGCGCCGGAAAAGATCTCGCCCCGACCGGTGCGCACGTTGGTCGCGCAGACGAACACACGCGGCACGCCCGCCGGCGCGGCGGCCAGGCGCTCGAAGTCGATCTCGCGCTCCAGCAGGCGGCGCAGCGGGTTGATGTCGAAGGGGTTGGCCTGCGCGGGCGAGAGCCAGGGCGTCATCCAGGCCAGGGCCGGCAGCACCGCCTGGCCACCCCAGCCGGGGCCGCCCAGCGCGCCCACGCCTTCCCACAGCCGGGTGAGGGTCTGGCGGGCCAGTTCGGCGCCCGCCTGCCGCGCCTGCACCGGGTCGGCGTTCTGCGCCGCCGCCTGGGCAAAGCCGTGCGCCACGGCCACCGCGTTCATGGCGCCGGCGCTGGTGCCGCTGATGCCGTCGAGCGCGATACGCCCGTCTTCCAGCAGTGCGTCGAGCACGCCCCAGGTCAGCGCGCCGTGCGAGCCGCCGCCCTGCAGCGCCAGGCTCAGCGTGTGCGCTGCCGCTGGCGCGTCATGAAAGGGTGCGGCCATGCGTGTCGAGGCCGGCGCAGTCAGGCGTCCACGGCCCGGCTCTGGTTCATCGCCACCATGCCGCGCACGATGCGGTAGAGGAACCACAGCGAGATCAGGCACCACGCCAGCCAGCCCGGTAGGAAGAACAGCAGCCACAGCGGCGCCGTCAGGATGTACAGCACCCCGGCCCACAACACCGTGCGTATGCGCCAGGAGAAATGGCTGGCCTGCCAGGTGCCGGCCGCGTCGTCCCGCTTGACCAGGTCGATGACGAGCGCAATCACGAGCAGCAGCGCGCCGGGCTGCGCGCCCGGGATCACCGCGCCCAGCGCGACGATGAGGTGCAGCACGTAGCTCACCCAGCCCCAGGCCTTGAGGCCTTCGGCGCGCTCGTCCCCATTCGGTACGTCGATGATGTCGTTCATGGCTGCTGCTCCTCGCTGGCGCGCCCCTGGGCCTTGCGCAAGGCCTTTTCCTCGATGCCGCTGGTGCCGGCGCGGCGCTCCAGCTCGGCCACCACGTCGTGCGGCGACGCGCCGTAGTGCGCCAGCGCCACCATGGAGTGGAACCACAGGTCGGCCACTTCGCCGACGAACTTGCTGCGCTCGCCGCCGTGGTCCAGGTCCTTGGCGGCCATGACGACCTCGGTGGCTTCCTCGCCGATCTTCTTCAGGAAGGCGTCGGGGCCCTTGTGCAGCAGGCGCGCCACGTAGCTGGTCTCGGGGTTGCC
>MEDL01000073.1 GCA_001724785.1 Acidovorax sp. SCN 68-22
CGGCAATTCCCTCGGCGGCGAGGTGGCCTGGGCCACGGCGCACGCCTTCCCCCAGCGGGTGGACCAGCTCATTCTGGTGGACGCCGCCGGCTACGCGTTCGCGTCGGAATCGGTGCCGCTCGCCTTTCGCATCGCCGCCACGCCGGGGCTGAGCGTGCTGATGGAGCAGCTGCTGCCGCCCGGCATGGTCGAAAAGTCGGTGCGCAACGTCTACGGCGACCCGGCGCGCGTCACGCCGGCACTGGTGCAGCGCTACAGCGACCTGGCCCGCCGCGAGGGCAATCGCCACGCGCTGGCCAGGCGCATGGCGCAGCGCAACACCGGGCGCGCGCAGGACCTGCGCGACCTGGCCGTGCCCACGCTCATCCTGTGGGGTGCGCACGACCGGCTGATTCCACCGGTCTATGGGGAACGCTTCGCCGCCGATATCCAAGGCGCGAAACTGGTCGTGTTCAAGGACCTGGGCCATGTGCCGCAGGAGGAAGATCCGGCCGCCACCGTGGCGGTGGTGCAGGAGTTCCTGAAAAAACCATGAATCCTCTCTTAGGACGCTTGCCATGAAGATTGCCGTCATGGGCGCGGGCGCCGTCGGCTGCTATTTCGGCGGCCTGCTGGCGCGTGCGGGGCACGACGTGGTGCTGGTGGCCCGCCCGGCCCACGCCGAGGCCATGCAGCGGGAGGGCTTGCTGCTCGACACGCAGAGCTTTCGCGAACGCGTGCGCGTGCAGGCCAGCACGCAGCCCGACGCCATCCAGGGCGCGGAGTGCGTGCTGTTCTGCGTCAAATCGACCGACACCGAAAGCGCGGGCCTGGCCATGGCCCCGCATCTGGCCAAAGGCGCCACCGTCCTCAGCCTGCAGAACGGCGTGGACAACGCCGAGCGGCTGGCGGCCGTGCTGCAACGCCCGGTGCTGCCGGCGGTGGTCTACGTGGCCACCGCGATGGCGGGGCCCGGCCATGTGCGCCACTTTGGCCGGGGCGAGCTGGTGATCGCGCCGTCGCCAGCGAGCGAGCGCGTCGCGCAGGTCTTTGCCGCGTCGGGCATTCCGGTCGAAGTGTCGGACAACGTGGCCGGCGCGCTGTGGGCCAAGCTGGTGCTCAATTGCGTGTACAACCCGCTCTCGGCCATCACCCGCCTGCCGTACGGGGAAATCGTCAACGCACAAGGGCTGGATGTGCCGCGCGCCATGGACGACATCGTGCGCGAATGCCTGGCCGTGGCGCACGCCAGCGGCATTGCGCTGCCCGAGGGCACGGCCGAGGCGGTGCTGCCGCTCGCGGCCTCCATGCCGGGCCAGGTGTCCTCCACCGCGCAGGACCTGGCGCGCGGCCGGCACACCGAGATCGACCACCTCAACGGCTTCATCGTGCGCCGGGGCGAGGCGCTGGGCATCGCCACGCCCGCCAACCGCCTGTTGCACACCCTGGTGCGCCTGCTGGAGGCGCGCCAGCACTAATCCGCGACCTGCGCGGTTTCGACGAACACCAGTTCGCAGGCGTTCGCGCCCGAATCGGCGCGGGTGAGGGAGCTGGTCCAGCGCCAGCCGCTGGCGTCGCTCACGTTCACCAGGTGGCCGGTGAGGCGCACCAGGCTGCCCGTGCGCGCCTTGCGCAGCGTCTTCTCAACGCTTGCATTGGCGGCGATCAGGTGCATGTTGGCGGAGGACTCGACGATTTCCTGCAGCGGGATGGGGGGTTCGCCCTGCCAGCGGTAGAAGTACCAGCGCCGGCCCTGGCTGATGTCGAGCTGGCGCAGCACCGCCGGGTCGGCCATGCGCTTCCAGCCCAGCGCCAGGTCCAGCGGAGCGAGCTCGGCTTCCTTGCCCAGGTAATAGTCCTCGCGCGACAGCACCCGGGCGTCGATGGCAAAACGCGCCATGGGCTGGATCTGGAAACCCTTGAACGCGAACGCCGCTTTGTCCGTGGGCCCTTGCGCCGGCACCTGCAGGGCGGCCTGCGCGCTGAGTGTGGCAACGCGGCCCGCGCTCGGCGCGTAGTGCGTGCGCACCGACTCGATGGCGAAGAACGCCGCCACCATGACGACGGCGGCTTTGAGGACCGTGCCGAGCTGCATGGCCGCGCGCAAGCTTCGGTCTCAGTGGTGGTGCCCGTGCTCCCCATGCACGTGCCGGTGCGCAATCTCCTCGGCGCTGGCGGCGCGCACGCCCGTCACCTTGCAGGAAAAGCGCAGCGCCTGCCCGGCCAGCGGGTGGTTGCCGTCCAGGTGCACCTCGGGGCCCTTGATCTTGACGACGTTGAACATCTGCGGCTGGCCGTCCGCGCCGGGGCCCTGCAACTGGCCGCCAACCTTCACGCCGGGCGGGAACTCGCTTTTCGGGATGGTGCGCACCAGGCTTTCGTCGCGCGCGCCGAAGGCGTCTTCCACGGTCAGGTCCAGCGTGGTCGCATAGCCCACGGCCTGGCCATCGAGGGCCGCCTCCACCTTGGGGAAGATGTTCTCGTAGCCGCCGTGCAGGTAGGACAACTGGCCCTTGTCGAGCGGCTTGCCGGCGGGGGTCGTGAGCTGGTAGCTGAGCGTGACGGCGCAGTCTTTGTCGATCTTCATCGGGTGCCTTGGAAAGTCGGGTCGAAGAAATGGGCGCTGCGCAGGTCGCGCAGCGCCGCTGTGGGCCGATTGTCCCCGACCTGGGAACGTGTGGACGTTCCCACGCCGTCTTAGGCCGGCACTTCGTCCTGCGCCGCGCCGGGGTAGCGGGCAAAGCGCCGCGCCTGGCTGCCGTGCACCGGGTCGCTTTCCTTCCACGGCCAGCCGCCGAACTGGGTGCGGCGGTAGTCCTGCATGGCCTGCATGATTTCCTGCTGCGTGTTCATGACGAAGGGGCCGTACTGCGCCACCGGCTCGCCGATCGGCCGGCCTTGCAGCAGCAGGCACTCGGCCACGTCGCTGCCGGTGTTCTCCAGCCACAGGTCCTGGCGGGCCAGTACTTCCAGCGCGGCGTGGTCGCCCAGCCGCGTGCCGCCGAGCCGCAATTGCTGGCCGGCGAAGAAATACAGCATGCGACGCGTCTGCGCGCCGCGCGCGGCCGGCAGCAGCCAGCGCGCGCCGGGTTCGAGCTTGAGCGTCCAGATGGCGACGTCGCTGTCCGGCGCGGACGCCCAGGATTCGGGCGGCGGCGGCAAGGGCGCGTCCGCGCCCGGCAGCGCGCCGGCCACGACGGTGACGGTGGTCGCGCGGCCCGCCTCGTCCCGGTGCACCAGGCGCGGGATGCGCTCGTTCCACAGCATGGTGAAGTGCGGCGCCACCATCTTGTTCTTCGCCGGCAGGTTCAGCCAGATCTGGAACAGCTCCAGCGGGTTGGGTGCGGTGCTGTCGAGCAGCGGGAACATCTCGGAGTGCTGGATGCCCTTGCCGGCCGTCACCCACTGCACGTCGCCGCCGCCAAAGCGGGCTGCCGCGCCGAGCGAATCGGCGTGGTCGATCAGGCCCTTGCGCACCAGCGTCACGGTCTCGAAACCGCGGTGCGGGTGGCCCGGAAAGCCCGGCACCACGTCGCCGTGGTACATGCTCCAGCCGTCCTTGCGGCTGAAGTCGCTGCCGATCTGCCGGCCTTCCAGCGACACGGCAGGGCCGCGCTCGGCGTTGCCGGGCGGGTAGGCGTCGTCGTGGTGGGCGCAGAACAGGAATGGGTCCAGCGTCGGCCACAGCGGGCCGAGGGGCTGGCTGCTCAGGACGGGCGCGTTGGCGCCTTGGGGGGAAGCAGTGGCAGTGGGCATGGGAAAAAGCTCCAGGTGGACGCCGCCCCGTGCAGGCGGCAATGCCCTTTTACCTGGGGCCGGCGCGGCGCATGAAAAGGTGCGCTGCGTGGAACACTGAAGTGCCCGCATGCAACGGCGCTGCCACATCGCCGCAGAATGCTCTCCTAAGAATAGCTACAAATGCTTATGCATCAAGCGCTGGATGCCGATTTGGCTTTGAATTTTTCGGCCGCACGGCATGGTGCCGGTGCGTCACGTCCGGACGCGCTGGTAGCGCACCTGCATGAGCTGCGTCCAGCTGCCGTCGGGCTGCAGCGCCAGCGAGGTCAGGGTGCGCTCATCGGGGCCGGCCAGCGCGATCACGTCGCGGTAGCGGCTGGTACCGCCGCCGCCGGTGCAGTTCGGGCCCTCGGTTTCCAGCGTGAGCGTCTGCCGCGCGGCATCGAGCGTGCCGCGGTAGAAGAACATGCAGGCCATCATCGAGCCCGCCCAGCTGCCGACGAAGGCGCCCTGCGCCGGGTCGTAGCCGAGCGTCATCAGCATGTGCCCGCTGCTGCCGTCCGGCATGCTGGCGCTGCCTTCGCACACCACCCACAGCGCGCCCAGGGCGCGGACATGTTCGGTCCCGGTGCTGGGCGGCGGCTCGGACGCGGCGCTGCACTCCGATGTGCAGGTCCAGTCGCCGAGCAGTTGCTGCAACCAGCGGTGCTCGTCGTGCGGTTGGGCGTTGGTCATGGTGTTCTCCTTGTGAAAAGGCACGGCCGGCCTACGGCGCCGGCTGCGCGAGCAGCATCCACTGCATGCCGAAGCGGTCCGTCACCATGGCGAACCGGGGCGAATAGAAGGTCTTGGTGGGCGCCATCGTGACCTGCCCGCCCGCGGCCAGCGCCGCGCACCGGCGCTCGACTTCCTCCACCGTGGCGAGCGTGATCGCCAGGCCGAAACCCTGGAAACGCGTCGTGCCACTGGCCATGCCGTCGGACAGGAAGATCTCCGTGCCGCCTACCGTCATGGCGCCGTGCATGACCTTGTCCGGCGCGGGCGCGGGGCCGTCGGGGCAGGCCTGTGGCTCGGGGTTGTCGCGGTAGCGCATCAGCGCGCCGCGCTGCGCGCCCAGGGCCTGCTCGTAGAAGGCCAGGGCCTCCTCGCAGCGGCCTTCGAAGAACAGATAGGGGGTCACGGTGGTGGGCATGGGGGCTCCTTGCAAACGGGGGAAGGGTCGCCGCCGGCAGCGGTTGCGAGCACTTGTGGACGGCGTACACAAATACTCGCAGAGAAAATGGACGCTGTCTACAATCAAGCCTGCCCATGGATGCAATAAAACGTAAACCCGCGCAGCGCAGCACCTACCGCCACGGCGATTTGCGCCGCGCGCTGCTGGAGGCGGGCATCGCCCTGGCGCGGGACGGCGGCCCCGAAGCCGTGGTGCTGCGCGAAGCCACGCGACGCGCCGGCGTTGCACCCAATGCCGCCTACCGGCACTTCGCCAGCCGGGAGGACCTCCTCGCGGCGGTGCGCGCACAGGCCTTGGCCGAGGTCGGCCGCGCCATGCAGGCGCAATACGCCGCCGCGTCGGCATCGGGCTCGGACGCCGACCGGGCGCGCGCGCGGGTGCGGGCGGTCGGCCGGGGCTACCTCGGCTTCGCGCTGGCCGAAACCGGGCTGTTCCGCACCGCGTTCGGCGGGCCGTTTGAAGTTGACCCCGAGGCGGCGCGGGCGGGCGCCGAGGGGCACAACCCCTTCGGCCACCTGAACGCGGCGCTGGATGCGCTCGTCGCCGCCGGCGCGCTGGCGCCCGAGCGGCGCGCCGGCGCCGAATACCTGGCCTGGTCCAGCGTGCACGGGCTGGCGCTGCTGGCGCTGGACGGACCGCTCAAGGCGCTGCCGCGGCCGGCCCTGGTCGCGCTCGGCGAGCGCCTGCTCGACATGGTCGAGCGCGGCCTGTAAGAGCGTGTTCCAAGCGTTTCGAATAAGCTGCGACGCGCGCGGCCCTGCAAGACCGGGGTGATTCCGCTGCACCGAACCCGAAGAACCACCACCCACCCCCGAGGAAAAACCGACATGACCGTTCCCACGCGCCTTGCAGCACTTGCCCTTTTCGCCTCAGGCGCCCTCGCCGCGGCGCCCGCGCTGGCGGCAGACACCGTGAAGGTGGGCCTGCTGAGCACGCTGTCGGGGCCGGGCTCGGGGCTGGGCATCGACATCCGCGACGGCTTCCAGCTCGCCATGAAGCACAACGGCGGCAAGCTCGGCAACCTGCCCGCCGAAGTCGTCGTGGTGGACGACCAGCAGAGCCCGGACGCCGCCAAGCAGACCGCCGAGCGCCTGATCAAGCGCGAGCGGGTCGATTTCCTGACCGGCATCGTGTTCTCGAACATCATGCTGGCGGTGGGCCCCACGGTGTTCCAGTCCAAGACCTTCTACCTGAGCGCCAACGCCGGCCCCTCGCAGTACGCCGGCGCGCAGTGCAACCCTTATTTCTTCAGCGTTTCCTACCAGAACGACAACATGCACGAAGCGGTCGGCAAGACCGTGGGCGACAAGGGCTTCAAGAAGGTGGCGCTGCTCGCGCCCAACTACCCGGCCGGCAAGGACGCGCTGGCCGGCTTCAAGCGCTACTACAAGGGCGAGATCGTGCAGGAGGTGTACACGCCGCTCAGCCAGCTCGACTACGGCGCCGAACTGTCCAACCTGCGCGCCTCCGGCGCCGACGCGGTGTACATCTTCCTGCCCGGCGGCCTGGGCATCAATTTCATCAAGCAGTTCGTCGGCGCCGGCCTGTCCAAGGACATGACGCTGTTCGGCCCCGGCTTCTCGGCGGACGAGGACGTGATTCGCGCCGTCGGCGAGCCCATGCTCGGCATGTTCAACAGCTCGCAATGGGGGCACGACCTGGACAACGCCGCCAACAAGCGCTTCGTGGCCGATTTCCAGAAGGAATACGGCCGCCTGCCGACGCTCTACGCGGCCCAGGGCTACGACGCCGCGCAGCTGATGAACGCCGCGGTGCGCGACACCAAGGGCAAGCTCGGCGACAAGGAGGCGGTGCGCAAGGCGCTCAAGGCGGCCAGGTTCGACTCGGTGCGCGGCAGCTTCAAGTTCAACAGCAACCAGTTCCCGGTCCAGGACTACTACCTGCGCGTCATCGGCAAGGACGCCCAGGGCCGCATCACCAACAAGACGCTGTCGCCGGTGTTCAAGGCACACGGCGACGCCTACGCCGCGCAGTGCAAGATGCCCGCCTGATTGCGCAGCCACGCCCGCGCGCCCATGGCAACCCTGGTGCTTGAGCAGATGCTCAACGGCCTGCAGTTCGGCCTGATGCTGTTCCTGCTGGCGGCCGGCCTCACGCTGGTGTTCGGCATCATGGACATGATCAACCTGGCGCACGGCTCGCTGTACATGCTGGGCGCCTACCTGGTGGCCAGCATCGCCGCGGCCTCCGGCTCGTTCTGGGTCGGGCTGGGCGGCGGCGTTCTGGCCACGGCGGCGCTGGGCGCGCTGCTGGAGGTCTCGGTGCTGCGGCGCCTCTACCAGCGCGACCACCTCGCGCAGGTGCTGGGCACCTTCGCCCTCCTGCTCATGGCCAACGAGGGCGTGCGCATGCTCTGGGGGTCGCAGCCGCTGCAGCTCAACCCGCCGCCCGCGCTCGCCGGCCCGGTGGAGCTGTGGCCGGGCTTCGTCTATCCGGCGTTCCGCCTGTTCATCATCGGCGTCGGCCTGGCCGTGGCGCTGGCGCTCTACCTGCTGGTCACGCAGACGCGCGTCGGCATGCAGGTGCGCGCCGGGGCGTCGAACCGCGAGATGGCGCTTGCCATGGGCACCAATGTGCGCCGGCTGTTCACGGCGCTGTTCGCGCTGGGCGCCGCGCTGTGCGCCGTCGCGGGCGGCATGCTCGGGCCGCTGCTGGCGGTGCAGGTGGGCATGGGCGAGAGCATCCTCATCCTGGCCTTCGTGGTGATCGTCATTGGCGGCATCGGCTCGATCCGCGGGGCGCTGCTGGGCGCGTTGCTGGTCGGCGTGGTCGATACCGCCGGGCGCACGCTGATTCCGCTGCTCTTCGGCCAGCTCATGGGGCCGGCGGCAGCGGCCAACGCCGGGCCGGCCGTGGCGTCCATCCTGATCTATGTGCTGATGGCCGCCGTCTTGTTCTGGAAGCCCCGAGGCCTGTTCCCCGCGCATTGACCGTCTTCATGATTTCCAGCGAAAAGCACTCGCCCAGCCTGCTCGACCACCGCCTCCCCCTGCGCTGGGGCGTGCCGCTGCTCCTGCTACTGGTACTGCTGCCCTTCGCCGCCGAGGCGCTGGGCGAAGGTTTCTACATCGGCGTGGCGAGCCGCATCCTGATCTTCGCGCTGGCCGCGACCAGCCTGAACCTCATCCTTGGCTTTGGCGGCATGGTCAGTTTCGGGCATGCGGCCTTCGTCGGCATCGGCGCCTACACCGTGGGCATCCTGATGCAGGGCGGTGTGGTGTCGGGCTGGGCGGCCTGGCCGGCGGCCTTCGTGCTCGGCGGGGTGTTCGCTTGCGCAATCGGCCTGGTCAGCCTGCGCACGCAGGGCGTGTACTTCATCATGATCACGCTGGCCTTCGCGCAGATGCTGTTCTACCTGATGGTCTCGCTCAAGCCCTATGGCGGCGAGGACGGCCTGGCGCTGCCGCAGCGCTCGCAGCTCGGCCTGGGGATCGATCTGGCGAGCGACACGCAGTTCTACTTCGTCGTGCTGGCGCTGTGCGTGCTGGCGTTCCTCGCGCTGCAGCGCCTGCTCAACGCCCGCTTCGGCCATGTGCTGCAGGGCATCCGCGAAAACGAAGTCCGCATGGAGGCGCTGGGCTACCCGGTGCTGCGCTACAAGCTCGTCGCCTTCACCCTGGCCGGCGCCGTGGCGGGCCTGGCGGGCGCACTGCTGGCCAACCAGGGCGGCTTCGTCAGCCCCGCGCTGATGCAGTGGAGCCAGTCCGGCATGCTGATGGTGATGGTCATCCTCGGCGGCGTGGGCCACCTGCTGGGCGGCCTGGTCGGCGCCGCCGCCTTCCTGATCCTCGAAGAAGTGCTGGTCGGCTACACCGTGCACTGGCAGATGGGCCTGGGCGCCGTGCTGCTGGGCGTGGTGCTGCTCGCCCCCAACGGGCTGATGAGCCTGCTGCGGCTCGGCCAGGAGCGGGCATGAGCGAAGCGCCGGGCCGCTCCCAAGCAAGCGCGCACCGCAGCCCACAGGGCGAAGGTATTCCAGTGCACGGCGCGCCCCTGCTCGCCGCGCTGCAGCTCGTCAAGCGCTTTGGCGGCCTGGCGGCGACCGACGGCGCCTCGCTCACCGTGCAGGCGGGGGAGACGCACGCACTGATCGGCCCGAATGGCGCCGGCAAGACGACACTGATCCACCAGCTCTCGGGCGCGCTCGCGCCGACCAGCGGCAGCATCTGGTTCGGCGGGCAGGCCATCACCGGCCTGCCCATGCACGCGCGCGCGCGCCTGGGCCTGGTGCGCTCCTACCAGATCACCAGCGTCTTCAAGCGCCTCTCGGTGTGCGACAACCTGGCGCTGGCGGTACAGGCGCAGGACGGCAGCAGCCTGCGCTTCTGGCGACCGGCGCGGCGCGAACGCGCGCGCTACGAGGCCGCTGCCGCCGTGGGCGAGCGCGTCGGCCTGGGCACGCAGCTGCACCGCCTGGCGGGCGCGCTCTCGCACGGCGAGCAGCGCCAGCTCGAAGTCGGCCTGGCGCTGGCGCTGCGGCCCCGGCTGTTGCTGCTCGACGAGCCCATGGCCGGCATGGGGCCCGAGGAATCCGAGCGCATGGTGGAACTGCTGCAAGGCCTGCGCGGCCAGGCGTCCCTGCTGCTGGTGGAGCACGACATGGACGCCGTCTTTCGCCTGGCCGACCGCATCTCCGTGCTCGTCTCCGGCCGCGTCATCGCCACCGGCACGCCGGCGGAGATCCGCGAGAACGCCGAGGTGCAGCGCGCCTACCTGGGCGACGAAGCCGGAGTGGCCGCATGACCGCGCTGCTGGAAGTCGAGGCGCTTGAGACCGCCTACGGCAGCAGCCAGGTGCTGTTCGGCGTCTCGTTGTCCATCGGCCAGGGCGAGGTCGCCACCCTGCTCGGGCGCAACGGCATGGGCAAGACGACCACCGTGCGCTCGCTGCTCGGCCTGACCCCGGCGCGCAGCGGCAGCGTGCGCTTTCGCGGCGAGCGCATCGAGGCGCTGGCGCCCGACCGCATCGCCCGCATGGGCCTGGCGCTGGTGCCCGAGGGACGGCAGATCTTCCCCAACCTGACCGTGGGCGAAAACCTGCGCGCTTTCGGCGCGAACCGCAACGCCAGCCGCGACCCCTGGACGCAAGAGCGCGTCTACGACCTGTTTCCGCGCTTGGCGGAGCGCTCGCGCAACATGGGCAACCAGCTTTCCGGCGGCGAGCAGCAGATGCTGGCGATCGGCCGCGCGCTCATGACCAACCCGCACCTCCTGGTGCTGGACGAAGCCACCGAAGGCCTGGCACCGCTGGTGCGCGAGGAAATCTGGCAGTGCCTCGCGCTGCTGCGTGCCCAGGGCCAGACCATCCTGGTGATCGACAAACACGTGCAGCGGCTGGTGCGCCTGGCCGACCGCCACACCATCATCGAACGCGGCCGGGTCGCCTGGCAGGGCGATTCGCGGCAGCTCGCCGCCGACCCGTCGCTGGCGCAGCGCTACATCGGGGTGTGATGTTCAGGGCGTGGGCTTGCGCTCCCAGGCGACCGAGAGCCCCTGCGGCGTCACGGTGATCGCGCCCGGCTGCACGCCCAGGCCGTCGAGCAAGGCGAGTTCCCTGGCCTCGAACCGGTGCAGCACCACTTCGCGCCAGGCGCGCCGTGCCAGCCGGGGCGCCCAGAACTGCAAGGCGGTCGCGGTGGCCGCGTCCAGGCCCGCGATGTCGAGCGACCGCAGCGCAATGCCGTGCGCGCGAATGCTGCGGTCCTCGGCCGCGTAGCGCAGGCCGAATTCGACTTCCAGCGCACCTTCGCGCGGCGCGGGCAGCGCTGCGCTGCTGAGCGCCGCCGCCAGCCGGGCGCCCAGGCGGTTGGTCTCGGGGTGCAGCGCCAGCGCCGGGGCGCGCAATTCCAGTTCGGCCAGGCCGGCGAGCGGGTAGCGCTGCGGAAAGCGCTCGGCAAGCAGGGCCAGCAGTTCGGCCTGCGACACCGTGGCGCCGGTGGGGCCGATGCCGGCGCTGGCGGCGCGTCGGCCCGTACCGCCCAGCGCGGCACCCGCCACCAGCGCGGCCGTGCGCGCCAGCCAGTGGCGCCGGCCGGCGCCGCGTGCAGGCAGGGCGCCCATGGGGTTCAGCGCCCGACCACCGCCCAGCCGGCGTGCTGGTCGCGCTTGTCGTTGGTGTATTCCCAGGCGGTGCCGCAGCGCTCGCACTGGTGGCGCGTGATGGTGACGACGTGTCCCGCATGCTCCTCGCGCCGGTGGCCGCCCTGCACCAGCTCGGCGTGGCCGGGCGCGCGGCGCCAGTTGCGCTGGATGCCGGCGCAGGCCTCGCACAGTTCCATCTTCTTGAGTTCGCGGGCGCGGGCGGAGTCTTGGCCGGAGGTCATGGCGGTCTTTCTTGCAGAATTTCCCTGGGGGATGGGACTGTACGCCAGAGCGCGGCAGGGATCAAAAATATGGGTAAAAATGGCTTTCAGCGCTTATCTGGCGTGCCAAAGTAGCTACAAATACAGGAGTATTCATGCTTCCCCAGGAAGGCCTGCAGCCCGCCGAGATCGACTTCCAGGCGCCGTCCGCCGAGGTGGCGCGGCGCCTCATCGGCACCACCCTGCTGGTGGACGGCGTGGGCGGGCGCATCGTGGAGACCGAGGCCTACGACCAGCTCGACCCGGCCTCGCACACCTACGCCGGCCCGACGGCGCGCAACGCCGCCATGTTCGGCCCGCCGGGGCATGTCTACGTCTACCGCTCCTACGGCCTGCACTGGTGCATGAACCTGGTCTGCCGCGAGGCGGGGCACGGCGCTGGCGTGCTGCTGCGCGCTCTGGAGCCGACGCACGGCCTGGACACCATGCGCGCGCGCCGCGGCCTGCAGGACGCGCGCCTGCTCTGCGCCGGCCCGGGCCGCCTGGCGCAGGCGCTGGGTGTGGACCACGGCTGGAACGGCCGGCCGGTGCAGGCGCCCACCATCGTGCTGCTGCAGGGCGGCGTGCCGGCCGAGGTCGTCGCCGGGCCGCGCATCGGCATCAGCAAGGCGGTGGATACGCTGTGGCGCTTTGGCGAACGTGGCTCGCGCTACCTCAGCCGGGGGTTTGCGCGCTGAAATCGCGCCGGGCCTGCGCCAGGCGCTGGTGCGCGGCGTCGGCCTGGTCGGCGGGACGCTGGTTCCTGGCCGCCAGGTAGTGCGCGCTGAACACGTCCAGCCAGGCCTCCAGCAGGGCGCCGGCCGGCGCCTCGCCCGCCAGCCCCAGGCACAAGGCGGCGACCTCGGCGGTGCAGAGCTGGTCGTCCCGCGATGCGCGGCGCAGGCGGTAGCGCGAGGCCTGCTCGGGCTGCAGGGCGAGCACCGGGAACCGGTCCAGGTAGGGGCTGCGGCGGAACATGCGGTGCGCCTGGGTCCAGGTGGCGTCGAGCAGGATGAACAGCG
>MEDL01000074.1 GCA_001724785.1 Acidovorax sp. SCN 68-22
AGCACCATCTCGTGCAGGCGCTCGCGCGTGGCGTCGAGCTCGGCAGCCAGGACCTCGCGGGTCTGGTTGGGCGGCAGCGGCGCCAACTGCGGTATGGCCGGCACGGCCTGCGCGCTGACGGTGTGCGCCTCGAAGCTGCGCTGCAGCTGCGCCGGCTGGCGGCGAAACAGCTTGTGCGTGCGGTCCACCACGGAAAATGCGCTCGCCTCGAAGGCGCCGACGTTCTCGCTCGCGCCGAGCAGCAGCAGGCCCTGCGGCCGGAGCGCGAAATGCAGCTGCGACAAGGCGCGGAACTGCGCATCGGGCTTGAGGTAGATCAGCAGGTTGCGGCACAGCGCCAGGTCGATGTTGGTGAACGGCGGGTCCGACAGCAGGTTGTGCCGCGCAAACACCAGGTGGCGGCGCAGGCTGGCGTCGGCGCGCATGCCGCCGCCCGGGTCCGCCTGCAGGTAGCGCCGCTGCAGTTCCTCGGGCACCGGGGCGAGCTGCTCGGCCTCGTAGCGCCCGCGCGACGCCTGGGCCAGCACTTCGGGCGAGAGGTCGGTGGCGAACACCTTGACGTTGCCATGAAAGCCCAGGCGCCCGGCCGCATCGAGCGCCAGCATGGCGATGGAATACGCTTCCTCGCCGCTGGCGCAGCCGGCGCACCAGATGCGCAGGTCCTCGCCGGGGTCGCGCCCGCGCAGCAGGTCGGGCAGCACGGCGTCCGCCAGTTGCCGGAACACGCCGGCATCGCGGAAGAATTCGGTCACGTTGACCAGCAGTTCGGCGCACAGCGCCTCGCGCTCGTCGGGCTGCTCGTGCAGCTGTGCCAGGTAGGCGGCGGGGTCTTCCTGCGCCAGGCGCAGCATGCGCTGGCGCACGCGGCGCGTGAGCGTCGCCACCTTGTAGCCGGAAAAGTCGATGGCGCAGCGCCGGCGCAGCAGATCGAGCATTTCGCCCAGTTGCGGCAAGGGCTCGACGGCCGATTCGGTCCATTGCGCAGAATCGTCGGGCGGGTGCAAGGGCGCGTCCATGCGCGCATTATGGTGGCGGCCAGCCCGCACGCCCCCCGAAAAGATCAAGCGCGGCTACTGCTGCGGCGCTGCCGCATCGCCGTCTGGCGCCGGGTCGGCGTGCAGGTAGCCCTTCACGAGGTCGAAGAAGCTGTCGTAGAACTTCTCGGAAGCGATCGTCTGGCTGCCCACCTTGACCAGCGACTCGCTGCCCGCCATGAAGGGCAGCGAAAGCGAGCCGATCGTCGGCACGCCCAGGCTCGCCGAGTTGTTGCCCTTCTTGACGGTGTAGGCGTCCTGCAGCGCGGTGACGAAGCCCAGGGTGACGCTGCCCGCGCCACCATCGGGCACGCAGACCATGCGGATGGTCATCTGCAGGTGCGATTCGAGGTCGGGCTGGAAGCTCTTGCTGCCCTCGACCAGGTCGGCGCGCGCGGTGTTGATGAAATAGCCCTGGCTGAGCAGCGCGCGCCGCCCGGCTTCGCAGGCCTGCGCGGGCGGTGCGTCGAACAGGCGCGAATGCATGTTGCCGGAGCCAAAGCGCTCCTGCAGACCGTAGCGTTGCTGCCCCGGCGTGTGGCAGGCCGCCAGCAGGGCCGCCGCGCACAGGGCCGCGAGCGCCGCGAGGCGCCGGGTAGGAAGTGCCGTGGGAGAGCGCAAGAATCAAGCTCCGAAGCTGCCGCAGAATCCACAAAGGATAGCAACAAAGTCAATACAGATAAGCGCTGGAGTCATTTTTTACCTAAAATTTCAGCCGCGCCTGTGCGCGCAGCAGCGTGCGCAGGCCGTCGGCCACCAGCACCGCCACGGCGGCGAACACCAGGCCGTAGAGCAGCCACTGCCCCGGCGCCAGGCGCTCGCCCAGCAGCCAGGCGACCAGCGCCAGCAGCACCGGCTCCACGTAGGTGAGCAGGCCGAACAGCCCCATGGGCAGCAGGCCGCTGGCCGCCATGTAGAGCGCCAGCGCCACCGCCGAGAGCACGCCCACCAGCAGCACCAGCGCGGCCAGCGCGCCGTCGCCCGCCACCACGGGCAGGGTGGAGGGCGCGCGCAGCACGAACCAGGTGGCCACGGGCACGGCCAGGGCCATGTCCACCCAATGGCCGCCGAGCTGCTCGGTGCGCAGGCGCCGGCGCAGCGCAAAGTACAGGGGGTAGCCGATGGCGACCAGCCAGGTCTCCCAGGACACGCCGCCCGCGCGCAGCAGCTCGGCAGCCACCCCGGCCGTGGCGAGGGCCGTGGCCAGCTTGTGCGGGCCCGAGAGGCGCTCGCGGTACAGCACGCGCCCGACCAGCACCATCACCAGCGGCAGCAGGAAGTAGCCGAGCGACACCGGCAGCGCCCGCCCGGCCATCGGCGCCCACATGAACAGCCACAGCTGCACGCCGACCATGGCGGCGCTCAGCAGCAGCGCGGCGCCGAGCAGCGGCCGGGCGCGCACGCGCGCCGCAATGTGCCGCACCTGGCGCCACTCGCCGCGCCAGACCAGCAGCAGCGTGGTGAAAGGCAGGGTCGCCAGCACGCGCCAGCCGAAGATCTCCTCGCCACCGAGCGGCGCCAGGAACGGCGAAATCCAGTAGATGCACCCGAACAGCACCGAAGCCAGCACCGAGGCGACGACGCCCTTCAGCACGGCCGGCCCCGCCGGTGCCCGCTCAAGCGCCCGCCCCTGGCGCGGCCGCGTCCAGGCGCCCGGCCAGCAGCTCGGGCAGGCGCGCGGCGCTGGTCTTGAAACCGCAGGCCTGGGCGTGGCCGCCGCCGCCCATGCTCTCGGCCAGCGGGATGCAGTTGTAGCCGCGCTGCGAGCGCAGGCCCACCTTGACCACGCCGCCCTTCCCCGCGCTCCACATCAGGGCAAACGTGCCCGAGCGGCGCGAGAGCAGGTCGCCCACCAGGCTGTGGAACACGCCCGGGGCGTTGACCATCAACCCGGCCTCGCCGTTGAACAGCACCGGCTCGGCGCCCTCGGCGATGTCGGCAGCGAGCTTGGCGAATTTCTCGTCCATGGCCTGGCCGCGCGCCATGAACTGGGCGCTTTGCGCGGGCGTGAAGGCGGCGATCTCGTTCCAGCGCGCCAGGTCCTGGGGCTCCATGTCGAGCGCGGCGAGGTAGGCGGCGCTCTCGGGGAACTGCCAGTTCCACAGGTCGCGGTCCTCGACGTAGCGCACCAGGTCGGGCAAGGGCTCGTTCGGCAGGAAGAATTCCCAGGCCAGGCGCGCGCCGGATTTCGCCATGTCGAAATGCACCACGCCGCAGCGGCAGGCAAAGCCGGCGAGCGCGTCGGCGGCGCTCTTGTGGTGGTCCAGCAGCACCAGGCGCTCGGCGGCGGCGTCGATGGCGCGCAAGAGATCCGCCGGAAAGGAGAAGTCGAGGACGTAGACGGCGCGGCCGGCGAGCGGCGGCAGGTCGGCGAGGCTTTTGATTTCGCCGTGGTCCAGGCCGCGCAACTCGACCTGGCCGCCATAGAAGCGCCAGGCGGCCAGCGCGGCGGCGAAACCGTCCGGGCAGCCGCGCCCGTGGTAGAGCACCAGGGGTGCGGGGTCGTCGTGGCGCGGCGCCACCAGCAGGCTCAGGGGGAGTAGGGTTTTCATGCGGCGGCCATTGTCGCCGGCCCGCCGGCGCGGCGCCGCCGGGAACCATGGCGCCCTGCCGCGGTCCCAGGGTTTTGCCCCGCCCGACGCCGCCATGTTCCAAAGCTTCAAGGATTTCCTCGCCGACCTCACCGGCGCCCCCGCCGCCCTCACGCCCGCCGAGCGCACGCAGCGCCTGCAACTGGCCGCCGCCGTGCTGCTGGTGGAGGTGGTGCGCGCGGACGGCACCCTGGCGGCGAGCGAACGCGCCGCTGCGCTCGCCGCCCTGCGCGCGCGCTTCGACCTTGCGCCCCAGGCGTTGGAAGAACTCCTGGCGCACGCCGAGGACAGCGCGCGCAGCGCCTACGACTACCAGCAGTTCACCGGCCGCATCAACGACGCCTTCACGCACGACGACAAGGTGCGCCTGGTCGAGGCCCTGTGGCAGGTGGCCTATGCCGACGCGCACATCGACGCGCACGAACACCACGCCATCAGCAAGATCGCCGGGCTGCTGCACGTCACGCACGGCGAATACATCGCCGCCAAGATGCGCGCCAAGGCCGCCGCACCGGCCGGTCAGTTGCTATCGCAGCAATAGCTGCAAACCGTTGATGGTAAAGCGCTGGCGGCGATTTTTCTCATGAATTCTTGCGCTCCAGCCGTAGGCCGGGGCCCACAGCGCCCGGCGCCCGCCGCCGCTGGCCGGGCGGCGCAAGGCCGGGCACAGTGGCGCCATGCCCCACCTCCACCCCACCCGGAGCGCCCGCCATGGCTGACGCCTGGGCGCAGATCGGCGCCACCGTGGCGCGCGAGTTCGCCGACCTCGCCGATGTGTCGGACGCCACGCGCATCGCGGTGCGCCTGCTGGTCGCCGGCGTGCTGGGCGGCCTGCTCGGCTGGGAGCGCGAACACGCCGGCAAGGCCGCCGGCGTGCGCACGCACATGCTGGTGTCCATGGGCGCGGCGTTGTTCGTGCTGGTGGCCCAGCAGCACGGCATGGAGGCGCCGGACGTCAGCCGCGTGCTCCAGGGCATCGTCGCGGGCGTCGGCTTCCTGGGCGCGGGCACCATCCTCAAGGGCCGCGCGCGCGCGCAGGTGCAGGGCCTGACGACGGCCGCCGGCATCTGGCTCACGGCGGCCATCGGCACGGCCGCCGGCCTGGGCCTGGAGGCCACGGCCGTGCTCAGCGCCGTGCTCGCGTTCGCGGTGCTGCGCGTCGGCCCCTTGCTGGAGGGCCTGCTCGGCCGGCGCAAACGGCCACCGCCACCCCACTGACTGCGCGGCGCGGGCGTCCCGCTGTGGCTACACTTGCGCCCCGCCCACCCTGCCGGCCCCCGGACCCGTTCGTAGCATGACCCCCACCGCGCCGGCCCACGGCAACCTGCACGGCGTGCTCGCCATGCTCGCCGCCGTGGGGTGTTTTTCCTTCATGGACGCGCTGCTCAAGACCCTGGCCGGCCACTACCCGGTGATGCAGGTGGCGGCGCTGCGCGGCCTGGCCGCCCTGCCGCTGGTGGTCGGCTACGTGCTGTGGAAGCGCCAGGGGCGCACGCTGCTGCGCGTGCGCTGGGGCCTGCACCTGCTGCGCGGCGTGCTGGTCGTGACCATGCTGGCGCTGTTCACCTACGGCCTGCAAAGCCTGGGGCTGGCCGAGGCGTACACGCTGTTCTTCATCGCCCCGCTGCTCATCACCGCGCTTTCGGCGCCGGTGCTGGGCGAACGCGTGCGGCCGCGCCACTGGGTGGCCATCGGCCTGGGCCTGCTCGGCGTGCTGGTCGCCCTGCGGCCCGACGAGCGCGCGATGATGACGCTGGGCGGCCTGGCGGTGCTGGCGGCGGCGGCTTGCTACGCCGTCTCGGCGGTGGCCGGGCGCGTGCTGACGCGCAGCGATTCGAGCGCCACCATCGTCTTCTGGACCACCTCGATGCTGGCCGCCGGCGCCGGGGTGCTGGCGCTGCCCGGCTGGGTCGGCGTGGCGCCGGCGCACTGGCCGCTGGTGGCGGGCCTGGCCGTCGCGGGCTTCCTCGGCCAGGCGGCCATCACCGAGGCCTTCCGCCACGGGCAGGCCGCCGTCGTGGCGCCGTTCGAATACACCGCCCTCGCCTGGGGCGTGGGGCTCGACTGGCTGCTCTGGCACAGCCTGCCCGACGGCGCGACGCTCGCCGGCGGCGCCATCATCATCGCCAGCGGGATCTACCTGGTGCGCAGCGAGCGCCGCCACGGCTGAGCGGTGGGATTTGCGCGTTCGTCCCACAGGGCGGCCGGGCGCGCGGCGTTCCAATGGCGGGTACAGGAGGTGCCCACCATGACCCAGCAAGCCACCATTCACGGCGAAGTCACCTACACGCCCGGCGACGGCGCGCCCATTGCCATTCCGCCCGGCCCGGTGGAAATCGAGCGCAGCGAGGACAGCACCACGCTTTCGTGGACGGCCGACAACAACGCCGCGGGCTCCGCCGCCATGCCGCGCAGCGAGTTCGAGCGCTATGTGAACGAGGGAAAAATCGTCCTGGCCCAGTAGTTTGCTACCCAAAAACTAGCAAACTTTCCATGCTGGACAAGCGCTAGCGGCCAATTTTCTCCCAATTCAGTCGGCCAGCGGCCGCGTCAGGTACAGGCCTTCGCGGCCGACGATGGGCGCGCGCGTCGGCATGAAGACGGTGCAATCGTCACACAGCGCGCGGATCTCGCGCGCGCCGTCGGTGGCGATCAGCTCGCCCTTGCCGAACACCTCGAAGCCGACCAGCGGGCGCACGAAGGCGAACGCCTCGGTCTCCACCATGCAGGTCTCTAGCAGTTCGAAGCGCCGCGCGGGCGGATGGGGGGGAAGCCGGGGCGCTTCGACCAGCCCGAAATACCCCAGGAAACCCAGCGTCACGGCGATCGCCGTCTCGCCCGAGGCCGTGCGGAAATGCTGGCCGCATTCGGCCACCAGCGCCACGCCGCTGCCGCCCGCCTGGCCGTGCCGGCCGTGTTCGATCAGCGGCACGCCGCTGCCCAGGCCCCGGGGCATGACCAGGTGCACCGCAGGCAGGCCGATGGCCAGGGCGGCGCGCGCGTTGCGCTCGAACGCCGGGTAGACCCAGAAGGGCACGACGTCCTGGCTGGTCGAATGCAGGTCGAGCACGTGGTCGGCCGCCGCCAGCACCGGGCGCAGCTCGCGGGCGCGCGCCAGCTCCGGGCTGTGCGCGCTGCCGTCGAGCTGCTCGGCCCCCCAGACGCGGTTGAGGTTGTGCACCAGCTGGCGGCTGTCGTACGGGCGCTCCGGCGCGAAGCTGTGGTACGCCGCGACGTTGGCGAAGCTCACCGTGAGCGTGCCGATGCGCGGACGCACGTTGTTTTCCAGCAGGTGCAGCGCCGCGACCATGCCGCAGAACTCGTTGCCGTGCGTCAGGGCGTTGATGAGGACGTGCGGGCCGGGTCGGCCCGATTCGAAGCGGTGCACGTAGTCGATGCCGGTATTGCCCACGCGCCAGGGCGCGAGGTCGCGCGGCAGGAGTTCCAGCGGAGCGGCGGTGTCGGTCATGGTGTGAGAAAAATAGGGGTGGGCCGGGCTCCCGGCATCATGCGCGGCCCTTGCGCGCGGCCTTGCGCGCCGCGCGCTCGGCCTCGGCCAGCAGGCCGGCGGCGCGCCAGGCCTCGAATTCCTCGGGCGACTCCAGCGTGATGCGGCCGAGCACGGCGCTGCGGAAGTCGGTCAGCACGATTTCCGCCGCCTTCTGCAGGTTGGCGCGGCCGCCGGCCATCACCGCGCCGCGCTTGCGGGCGATGGCGGCGAGCAGCTCCTCGTCGTGCAGGGCGGCCAGGGCCTCGGGGGCGAGGTTCAGGCGGTAGCGCGCCTCGAGGAGCGGCGCGTAGTGCGCCTGCAGCCGGCGCAGCAGCTCCAGGGCGACGAGCTCCTCGTCGTAGGCATTGCGGCCGACGGCGCCGCTGGCCGCCAGGTGGTAGCCGCTCTCGGGCGCCGCGATGCGCGGCCACAGCATGCCCGGCGTGTCCCACAGGTAGAAGTCGTCCGCCAGGGTGATGCGCTGCTCCAGCTTGGTGATGCCGGCTTCGTCGCCGGTCTTGGCCTGGCGCTTGTTCGACAGCGTGTTGATGAGGGTCGATTTGCCCACGTTGGGCACGCCGCAGATCAGCACGCGCATGGGCTTGGCCATGCCGCCGCGCCCCGGCGCGAGCAAGTGGCAGGCGGCCACGAGGCGGCGCGCCGGCGCGGCCTCGGAAGCGTCGAGCGCCATGGCGCGCGTGCCGGGCTGGGCGTTGTACCACTGCACCCAGGCCTCGGTGCGCAGCGGGTCGGCCAGGTCCTGCTTGTTGAGCACCTTGAGCGTCGGCTTGTGCCCCGTCAGCTCGGCCAGCAGCGGGTTGGCGCTGGAGCCGGGCAGGCGCGCGTCGAGCACCTCGATGACGACATCAATGTCCTTGATGCGCTCGGCGATCGCCTTCCTCGTCAGGTGCATGTGCCCTGGGAACCACTGAATTGCCATCCCTCGCCCTTGTTGCCGGTTGAAACCGCGTCGCCGCGCAACCCCCGAGCTTACGTTGCCCGGCGGCGCCGGCCCCTGCCGCCCCTGGGGCCATGCCCCGCGCCGGTGGGCGATGGGGTAGGCTTGCGCCCCATGGATTACGACATTCTCATCAGCGGCGCCGGCCCGGCGGGCCTGTGCCTGGCGCGCGCCTTGTCCGGCTGCGGCCTCTCCATCGGCGTGGTCGAGCCGCAGCCCCTGGCCGCGCTGGAAAACCCGGCCTACGACGGGCGCGAGATCGCGCTCACCCAGCGCTCGGCGCAGCACATGCGCGCACTCGGCCTGTGGGAGCGCATCGAGGCCTACGAGCCCACGGCATTTTCCGCGCTGCGCGACGCGCAGGTGCTCGACGGCCACTCGCGCTACGCCATGCGCATCGAGCACGCCCTCTCGCGCTACGACGAACTCGGCTGGCTGGTATCGAACCACCTGATCCGCCGCGCCGCCTACGCCGAAACGCGGGCCGCCGCCGACAAGAACGGCGACATCACCCTGCTGGCCGGCGACAGCGTCGCCAAGGCGCACACCGACGCGCAGGGGGCAAAGGTGCAGCTCGCCAGCGGCAAGGCGCTCAGCGCGCAGCTGCTGATCGCGGCCGACAGCCGCTTTTCCGGCACGCGCCGCGCCATGGGCATCAGCGCCGACATGCACGACTACGGCCGCTCCATGCTGCTGTGCACCATGACGCACGAAGTCCCGCACCAGCACGTGGCCTGGGAATGGTTCGGCTATGGCCAGACGCTCGCCCTGCTGCCCATGAACGACGCGCCGGAGACGGGCGCACACCGCTCCTGCGTGGTGCTGACGCTGCCGCACCACCAATTGGAGGGCCTGGAAAAGCTCGCCGCGCCGGAGTTCGGCGAGGCGCTCACGGCCCGCTTCGGGCAGCGCCTGGGCCGCATGGAGCTGGCCAGCACGCGCCACCTGTACCCGCTGGTCGGCGTGCGCCCGCACCGCCTGGTGGCCGAGCGCTTCGCCTGCGTGGGCGACGCCGCCGTGGGCATGCACCCGGTGACGGCGCACGGCTTCAACTTCGGCCTGCTGGGCATCGCCACGCTGGCCGACGCGATCCGCGGCGCCCAGCTCGCCGGCACCGACATCGCCGCGCGCCGGCTGCTGGCCGACTACGAGCGCGCGCACCGCCGCGCCACGCTGCCGCTGTACCTGGCGACCAACCTCGTTGCCCGCCTGTACACCGACGACGCCCGCCCCGCGCGCCTGCTGCGCGGCGCGGCGCTGCGCCTGGCGCAGAACTTTCCGCCCTTCAAGCGCATGGTGGCGGCCTCGCTCTCCGGCAGCCACTGAACTTCCAAAAAGATAGCTGCCAGCGCTTTCTGGATAAGCGCTGGGGGCTGTTTTTATCCAAATTTTTGCTGGGCTTCAACGCTCTGTAGCAAGCTGCAGGGGAAGGGCTCTGCAACCCCCGGCGCCGCGCCCTCGGTTCCGGGATTGGGGTCTGAGCCCGAGTTTCGCTGCGCGAAATCGGGATCCGACCCCAATGCCTGAGCCGGCCGACTCAGCGCGAACGGACGGCCAGCCCCTGCGCCACGGTCGGGTAAGTCAGCCGCAGGCCCAGCTCGCCGGCCATGCGCGCCGCATCCAGCCGGCGCGATTCGCTCATGAAGCTCACTTGCATCTCGCCCAGCTCGGCGGCCATCGCGCTGCGCGCGA
Source organism: Acidovorax sp. SCN 68-22 (assembly GCA_001724785.1). Classification (GTDB taxonomy): domain Bacteria; phylum Pseudomonadota; class Gammaproteobacteria; order Burkholderiales; family Burkholderiaceae_C; genus Simplicispira. Next base: position 9,766 of record MEDL01000074.1, read on the forward strand.
TGCGGCGCGGGCGCGGCAGGCCGTACAGATCGGCCGCCAGGTCGAAGTAGTCGCCCATGGGCAACTCGGTCGCGTCGCTGACGTTGTAGACGCGCTGCGGCGCGCCGTGCCACAGCGCGGCCAGGCAGGCGCGCGCCAGGTCGTCGGCGTGGATGTGGTTGGTGAACACGTCGTCCTCGGCGCGCAGCACCGGCGTGCCCCGGCGCAGGCGCGCCTCGGGCGTGCCGCCTTCGCGGTCCGGCGCGTAGATGCCGGGCACGCGCAGCACGCTGGCGCGCACCCCGGAGCGGCCCAGGCGGCGCACGCCCTGCTCGGCCGCCACGCGGCGCCGCGCGCGCGCCGTGGCCGGCGCCACGGGCCGCGTCTCGGCCACCCAGGCGCCACCGCAGTCGCCGTAGACGCCGCTGGTGGAGGCGTAGACCAGCGCGCCGGGCGGCGTGCGCAGGCGCAGGGCGGCCAGCAGCGCGGCGGTGCGCGGGTCGTCCGCGCCCGTGGCCGGCGGCGGCGCCAGGTGGAGCACATGCGTCGCCAGGCCGGCCAGACGGCGCAGCGTGGCGGGCTGGTCGAGGTTGCCAAGCAGCGGCTGTGCCCCCAGGGCGCGCAGCGCGGACACGCGCGCCGGGCTGGAGGTGAGCGCCAGCACGCGCAGGCGCGGCGCGCCGGTGCGCTGGGACAGCGCGCGCAGCACGCGCACGCCCACGTCGCCGCAGCCGACGATGAGCAGCCGGGGACGGCGAAAACGCGCGGGCAGCGCGCCATAAGGGTTTTGCATTGCGGGCAGAATCCTGCGGCCTGTTACAAGAACCTGAGGATACCCAAAGCATGACCAGCACCCCGCCCGCCGCGCCACCGAACCAGATTTCCGTGCTGCCGAGCGGCCGGGTGTTCCTTGCCGAAGCGGGCGAACCCATGCTGGCCGCCGCCATCCGCGCCGGGGTCGGCCTGCCCTACGGCTGCAAGGACGGCGCCTGCGGCTCCTGCAAGTGCAAGAAGATCTCGGGCACGGTGGTGCACGGCGAGCACCAGGAAAAGGCGCTCAGCGCCGCCGAAGAAGCGGCGGGCTTCGTGCTCACCTGCTGCGGCGTGGCGCAGGACAACGTGGTGCTGGAGTCGCGCCAGGTGACGGACGAAGGCGCCTTCCCGATCCGCAAGTTCCCGGTGCGCGTGGCGCTGCGCGAGCCGCTTGCACACGATGTGATGCGCCTGCGCCTGCAGCTGCCGCCGGCCGAGGTCTTCCGCTACCACGCCGGCCAGTACGTCGAATTCCTGCTGCAGGGCGGCGTGCGCCGCTCGTATTCCATGGCCAACGCGCCGCACACGCTGCCCGAGGCCGGTGGCATCGAGCTGCATGTGCGCCACATGCCCGGCGGGCGCTTCACCGACCAGGTGTTCGGCAGCATGAAGGAGCGCGACATCCTGCGCATCGAAGGCCCCTACGGCAGCTTCTACCTGCGCGAGGATTCGGCCAAGCCCATCGTGCTGCTCGCCTCCGGCACGGGCTTCGCGCCCGTGAAGGCGCTGATCGAGCAACTGCAGCACAGCGGCGCCACGCGCCCCACGGTGCTGTACTGGGGCGGCCGGCGCCCGCGCGACCTGTACATGGACGCCTGGGTGCAGGCGCGCCTGGCCGAGCTGCCCTGGCTGCGCTACGTGCCGGTGGTCTCCGACGCCCTGACGGAAGACGCCTGGAGCGGCCGCACCGGCTTCGTGCACCAGGCGGTGCTCGACGACTTCGCCGACCTCTCGGGCCACCAGGTCTACGCCTGCGGCGCACCCATCGTGGTCGACAGCGCGCGCGCTGCGTACACCGGCCAGCGCGGCCTGCCGGCGGAGGAATTCTTCGCCGACGCCTTCACCTCGGAAGCGGACAAGCACGCCGCGTGAGCGCGCCGCCCCGCGGCGGCGGCGCTACCGCGCCATCGCCCGGCAGGCCTCGGCGCAGCGCCGGCAGGCCGCCGCGCACGCCTGGCAGTGGTCCATCTGGTGGCCGCCACACTCTTCGGCACAGGCGTCGCAGGCCTGGGCACACAGGGCGCAGAGGGCCTGGGCATGGGCACTGTCGCGCGCCATCAACGTGGCAGCCAGGGCGCACAGGTCGGCGCAGTCGCGGTCCAGCGCAATGCAGCGCGCCATGGCCTGCACGTCGGGCTCGCGCAGGCAGGCGCTGGCGCAGCCCTCGCAGGCCAGCACGCAGGCCTGGCAGGCGGCGATGCAGTCGGCAAAACGCGGGGGGACGTTGGGTTGGCTGGGGGCAGTGTTCATCGGTACTCTCCAGAAAGCGGGGACATGCTTTCTTGTAGCGACGCAGCGCCGGCGCGTCTGTAGGAGAGGCGCGGCAAGGG
>MEDL01000075.1 GCA_001724785.1 Acidovorax sp. SCN 68-22
GTGCGGCACCCGGCGGTGCGGCACCGGGCGATGCCGCGCCGCTGGTGCTGGGCGGCCCGGCGGAGGCGCCGCTCCTGTACCTGCGCCGCTATTGGCTGCTCGAGCAGCAGGTGGCGCAGCAGCTGCGCCTGCGCGCGGCTGCGCCCGTGGCGCTGGACGAAACCCTGGCCCGGCATTGGCTGGACCGTTTGTTCGACCCCGCGCCGCCCGGCACCTGCGACTGGCAGAAGCTCGCCTGCGCCGTGGCCCTGCGCGCGCGCCTGGCCATCGTCACCGGCGGCCCGGGCACCGGCAAGACCTACACCGCCGCGCGCCTGCTCGCCGCCCTGCTGGCGGTGGACGCTGCGCCGCAGCAGCTGCGCGTGGCGCTGGCCGCGCCCACGGGCAAGGCGGCGGCCCGGCTGCGCCAATCGCTGGAGGCGGCCCTGGCCGACCTGCAGCCGCGCTGCGGCGGGGAGCTGGACCTGGCCGCGTTCGCCGCGCGCATCGGCCCGGCGCGCACCCTGCACGGTCTGCTCGGCGCGCGCCCCGGCACGCGGCGCCTGCGCCACCACGCGGCGGCGCCGCTCGACGTGGACGTGCTCATCGTCGACGAAGCGTCCATGGTGCACCTGGAGATGATGGCTGCGCTGCTCGACGCGCTGCCGCCCGGCGCGCGCCTGGTGCTGCTGGGCGACAAGGACCAGCTCGCCTCGGTCGAGGCGGGCGCCGTGCTCGGCGACCTGTGCCAGGGCGCCGAGCGGGGGCACTACGACCCCGAGACGGTGCGCTACGCCCAGGCAGCCGCCGGAATCGACATCCCGCCGGCGCTCTGCGCGCCACCCGGTGCGGGGCCGGCGCCGCTGCTGGCGCCGCACACCGTGGTGCTGCGCGAGAGCCGGCGCTTCGCCGGCGCCATTGGCCAGCTGGCGCTGGCGGTGCATGCGGGTGCCGGCGAGCGCGCCCAGGCGGTTCTGCGCGGCGACGCCACGGGCGCGCTGCGCGCCCTCGAAGGCGTGGGGCCCGGCGCCGCCGTCGCTTTGGCGCTGGCCGATGGGCCGGCGGCCAGCTACCGCGACTACCTGCGCCTGTTGCCCGACCGGCCGGCCGGGGGCGACGCCCACGCCGACTGGGCGCGCCGCGTGCTGGTGGCGTTCGACCGCTTTCGCCTGCTGTGCGCGGTGCGGGACGGCGCCTGGGGCGCAGAGGGGCTCACGCTTGCCGTCGAGCGCGCGGCGCGCGAAGCGGGCTGGCTGGGCGGCCAGGGCGCGTGGTACGCCGGGCGCCCGGTGATGGTGACGCACAACGACGCCGAGGCGGGCGTCTTCAACGGCGACGTGGGCCTGGCGCTGCCGGCGGCGGACGGCGCCGGGCTGCGCGTGTTCTTCGCCGACGGCACGGGCCTGCGCTCGGTCAGCGTGGCGCGCCTGGCGCACGTCGAGACGGCGTTTGCCATGACGGTGCACAAATCCCAGGGTTCGGAGTTCGAGCACACCGCGCTGGTGCTGCCGCCCCAGTCCGGCGTGCTGCTGACGTGCGAATTGACCTACACCGGCATCACCCGGGCGCGCGCCGCGTTCACGCTGGTGGCGCCGCGCAGCGGGCTGCTGGCGCAGGCGGTGCAGCGGCGCACCCAGCGCGCCAGCGGGCTGCAGGCCTTGCTGGCCCAGGCGTAGGCTTCGGCCGAATCCCCTCGGCCCCTACAATGGGCCCATGCAAACCCCAAGCCGCCTGCGCCGGTTCGCCTGCTTCGTGCTGGCGTGGTTTGCCTTGTCGATGGGCGCGGCCATCGCCTCGCCCTTCGTGCACCCGCAGTCGGTGCAACTGGTCTGCTCGGCCAGCGGCGATGTCAAGGTGGTTATCGGTGGTGGCGGCGACGACGGCGCCCAGAGCGCCGGCGGCCACACGCCCGATTGCCCGCTGTGCGTGCATTCCGGCGGCGCCGCGCCGCCCCCTTGCGCGCACGCGCTGCCGCTGGTGCAGCCGCTCGCGCACGCGCTCGAGCCACTGGCCGCCGCGCACATTGCCGCGCGCACTGCGGCGCCCCTGCCCGCACGCGGGCCCCCGCAATACGCCTGAAATCGCTATCGTTCCAATAGCTGCTTACTGAGTACAGATAAGCGCTGGCGGCCTGTTTGATCCGATTTTAGGAGTGTGCGCGCGTGCGTTGCCGAGGGCGCAAGAGCCGCCCGGCGGCTTCGCCCAAGCCCCGACGCGCCCGAGAGAAAACTCGCATGAAAACTATAAAAGCAATAGCTAACATCGCTTTGCTGGCAAGCGCTGGCGGCTTATTTTCCTTTGCCAATGCGCATGTCACGCTGGAGTACCAGGTGGCCAACGCGGGCAGCAGCTACAAGGCGACCTTGCGCGTCGGACACGGCTGCGGCCCGTCGCCCACGCGCGAGATCGTGGTCACCGTGCCGGACGGCGTGGAGAACGCCAAGCCCATGCCCAAGCCGGGCTGGACGCTCACCATCGAGCGCGCGCCACTGGCCGTGCCACGCAGCGACCACGGCAAGCCGGTCACCGAGGACGTGCGCCGCATCCGCTGGAGCGCCAAGACGCCGGCCGACGCGTTGCCGGGCGACTTCTACGACGAATTCGTCCTTCAGGCGCGCCTGCCGGGCGAGGCCGGCACCCTGTATTGGCCGGTCGAGCAAATCTGCGCCCAGGGCCGCATCGACTGGAGCGAGGTGCCTGCGGCGGGCCAGAAACTGCACGACCTCAAGTCCCCCGCCGCCGCGCTGGAACTGATGCCCGCCGCCGGCGGCCATGCGCATTGAATCCCCCCCTATTTCACAGGAGCCCACCATGACCTTCCCACGTTTCACCACGCCTTTCCTGCTGGCCGCCGCGCTGATCGCCGGCAACGCCCACGCCCAGAGCGCGGCCCCGGCCGCCGTTGAAGGCGCCTGGGCGCGCGCCAGCGTGCAGGGGCAGAGCGCCTCCGGCGCCTTCATGCGCATCACGGCCCAGGAACCCCTGCAACTGCTGCGCGCCGAAACGCCGGCCGCCGGCCACGCCGAGGTGCACGAGATGAAGATGGACGGCGGCGTGATGAAGATGCGCGCCCTGCCGGCGCTCGATCTGCCGGCCGGCCAGGCCGTCGAGCTCAAGCCCGGTGGCTACCACATCATGCTGATGGATCTGAAGGCGCCGCTCGCCAAAGGCGCGCAACTGCCGCTCACCCTGGTGTTCAAGGACGCGCAGGGCGCCGAGCGCCGCCTCGACCTGCAACTGCCGGTGTCGGCCACGCCGCCCGGCGGCGCCGGTGGCCATGGCGCGCCCATGCACAAGCAGCACTGACGGGGACCCCGCCGCCGGGCCCACGGCGGCGGTGCATTGGAGTAAGCTGTCCGCACCCATTCCTCCACCCACTGCGGAAGCGACCATGAGCGATTCAACCCCCTTTGGTTTCGGCAAGTTCGTGCCCGGCTTCGATTTCCTGCAAAACCTGGCCAAGGGCGCTGCGGGCAACATCCCGCAACTGCCCCAGTTGTCCAACTGGGTGGCGCCGACCATCAGCGTCGAAGAGCTGGAAAAGCGCGTCGAGGAGCTCAAGGCGGTGCAGTTCTGGCTGGAACAGAACTCGCGCGCCCTGGCCGCCACCATCCAGGCGCTGGAGGTGCAGAAGATGACCCTGGCCACGCTCAAGGGCATGAACTTCAGCATGGGCGACGTCGCCAACGCCTTCAAGCTCAAGACGGCCGACACCGTGATGGGCGGCGTGCACAAGGCGGGGGAGGGCATTGCCCAGGCCGCGCAGATGGTCAGCGGGGTGGCCGCGCGCGCGGCCGACCTGGCCAAGCCGGCCGCGGAGCCCGAGGGCGCCGACGCCGCCGAAGCGCCGGCCAAGGCGCCCACGTCCCGCGCCAAGGCCGGCAAGGCGGCGCCCGCCAAGGGTGCGGCCAGCGTGATCGACCCCATGCAGTGGTGGGGTGCGCTGACCCAGCAGTTCCAGCAGATCGCCGCCACCGCCATGAAGGACGCCGCGCGCCAGACCGCCGTGGACACCACGCGCAACCTGGCCACGGGCCTCGCCAAGGACGCCTTCAAGACGGCCACCGACATGGCCGGGCAGATGGCCTCGCAGGGTGTGAAGAATCTCCAGGGCGCGGGCCGCGCCAAGAAGCCGGCGGCCAAGAAACCGGTGGCCAAGAAGGCGGCTGCCAAGAAGGCGGCTGCCAAGACCGCCGCGCGCAAGGCCCCCGCGCGCAAGGCGTAAGCACCGCCCGGCAGCGCGCCCCGCACGATCCGGCGGGCCCACCATGCAACGCTTTCCCACCGGCCATGCCACGCACCCGCGCGCGCGCGTGGCTGCGCTCATGGCCCTGGCGCAGTTGCGCGCCCAGATGCGCCTGCCCGGCTACGCCGCCGCGCCGACGCTGGGCCTGCTCTACATCACCGACCACTACGCCGATCAGGCCCAGGACCTGCTCGACCTGCTGGCCGCCGAACTGCCCGAGATCACCGACTGGAGCGGCACCGTGGGCGTTGGCGTGTGCGGCGGCAGCGTAGAGTACTTCGACCAGCCGGCGCTGGCCTTGATGCTGCTCGACGTTCCCTGCGACCAGTACCGCGTCTTTTCCGGTGTCGCGCCCCTGCCGCGCAGCAGCGCCGGGGGTTTTGCCGCGCACACCGCCCTGGTGCACGCGGACGGCGGCACGCCCGAGGTGGCCAAGTTGGTGGCCGAACTGGCCGGCCGCACCGCCAGCGGCTATTTGTTCGGCGGCCTGTCGGCCAGCCGGGGCGCGAGCGTGCAATTCGCCGTCGGCGGCAACGGCAACCTGGCCGGGCAGGGCGCGGCCGGCGGGGTGTTCGCGGGCGGCCTCTCGGGGGTGGCGTTCGGGCCGGGCGTGGCGCTGGTGTCGCGCGTCACCCAGGGTTGCCAGCCGGTGGGGCGCGTGCAGCGCATCACCGCCGCCGCCGGCAATCTGGTGCTGGAGCTCGACGGCGCGCCGGCGCTTGAAAGCCTGCTCGGTACCCTGGACGTCTCGCTCGCCGGCGATCCGCAGCAAGCCATAGAGCGTGTGCGCGCCACCCTGGCCGGCCTGATGGACGACGAGCGCGCCCTGGCCGGTACGGCCCATACGCGGCGCACCGGCCATTTCGGCGCCGAGACGCGCGTGCGCCACATCATCGGCCTGGACGGCCAGCGCCACGGCGTGGCCCTGGCCGACCATGTCGAGCCGGGCATGCGGCTCGCGTTTTGCCAGCGCAACGTGCAGGCGGCGCGCGCTGACCTGACACGCATCTGCGCCGAGATCCGCGAAGAACTGGCGCCGGCCGACCGCCCCGAGGCGCGCCGCATCGCCGGCGCGCTGTACGTCAGCTGTTCGGGCCGGGGTGGCCCGCATTTTGGCGGCGACAGCGCCGAACTGCGCATCGTCCAGCACGCGCTGGGCGACGTGCCGCTGGCGGGATTTTTCGCCGGTGGCGAGATCGCACACGCCAGCCTGCACGGCTACACCGGGGTGCTCACGGTCTTCCTGGCGGACGAATAGCACCTGTCCGAACGAAAAAAGGCGCCCCGAGGGGCGCCTTGGCGGGACGGGGCGCGCTCAATCGCGGCGCGGGTTGTCCGGGTACCGGTCGCGGCGGTTGCGCACGCCGTCGCCATCGCGGTCGCGGTCGCGGTCGTTGCGCAGGCCGTCGCCGTCCATGTCGCGGTCGTAGCGGTTGCGCACGCCGTCGCCGTCGCTGTCGCGGCCGCGCATGTGGCGGTCGCGGTTCTCCCATCCGCCGCGTTCGAAGTGCCAGTCACCGCCGCGCTGCACCCAGTGCGGCTGGCGGTACGAGTGGCCAGGGCGCATCTTCAGCCAGTAGCCATCGACCCAGCGATAGCGCGAACCGCGCCATTCCCAGTGGCCCTCCACCCAGACATGGCCGCGGCGTGCGCCGGGACGGTCCACCACGCGCGGCGGCGGCGGTGGCGGCAGGTTGCGGTATTCCAGCGTCGGGCCGGACTGGATAATGACCGTGCCTTGCGTGGCGGCCTGTGCGGGCGCCAGGCTGGCGAAGGCCAGAACCGTGGCGGCTGCGGTGGCGGTGATGAGCGTGCGTTGCATGAATTTTCTCCTTGGGAAGCGGTCGGTGGACCGTTGTTGCCATCGTGCAGGAGGGGCGTCAACTGTCTGTAGTCGCTCGGTGAAGTTGTGTGTAGGCGCGTGAGCGTTGTCACACCCGCGCCCACTGCGCCGATCCCCGGGAATCCTCCGCCAGTGCGTGAAAAAATTCAAGGAAAAACGGGGCCTGGCGCTTTGCTGGTAATAGTTTTAAGCTATAAAAAACGAGTACTCACACGGGAGGATGGGCATGGGCAAATCACTGCGTCTGTCGGAAAAATGGTTCCGCCGGGGCCTCTGGGTGGTGGCGCTGGTGTTTGCCAATTTCCTCATCGGGCTCGGCAGCACGGTCGTTGGCGATCTGCCCAAGGTCGAAGGCGCGCTGCAGCTCGACGACTTCCTCGACCGGCCGGCCGCTGAGCGGGCGCGCCAGCAGCTGCGCAGCCTGCGTGCCGAGGCCGAGGCGGCCGACGCCGCGCTCGCCCAGGCACAGTTGCAGCGCAGCAAGGCGCAGAGCGAAACGCAGGCGCAGCGCGAGAGCTTCAACAACTGGCTGGCGACACGCAGCGTCACCCAGCGTGCCGAGCAGGACCCGGAGGTGATGCTGCGCACCCGCGCGCTGGACGAACTCAAGCGCGTCGAGCAGGCCCGCCAGCGCGCCGTGCAGGCCCAGCAGCAGGCGGCGCTGGACGCGCGGCAGGCGGCCGCGCAGACGCAAAAGCAGCTCGACGCCCTGGAAGGCGCCGCGCGCGAGCGCATGCGGGAGGCCGCGCAGCGCCTGGAGCTGCGCGTCTTCCTCTACCGCCTGGCGCTCACCTTGCCGCTGCTGGCCGTGGCCGGCTGGCTGTTCGCCAAGAAGCGCAAGGGCACGTACTGGCCCTTCGTCTGGGGCTTCATTTTCTTTGCGCTGGTCGCCTTCTTCGTCGAACTCGTGCCCTACCTGCCAAGCTACGGCGGCTACGTGCGCTACATCGTCGGCATCGTCGTCACGGTGCTGGTCGGGCGCTACGCCATCCTGGCGCTGGGCCGCTACCTGGAGCGCCAGCGCCTGGCCGAGCAGCTGCCCGACCGCGAGCGCCGCAAGGAACTCAGCTACGACGTCGCCCTGGCGCGCCTGGCCAAGAACGTCTGCCCCGGCTGCGAGCGGCCCGTGGACCTGAAGGACGGCAAGACGGACTTCTGCCCGCACTGCGGCATCGGCCTGTTCGACCACTGCGGCGCCTGCAGCACGCGCAAGAGCGCCTTCGCCAAGTTCTGCCACGCTTGTGGCGCCGGCGCGGGGCGCAGCGCCGAACCGGCGCCCACCGCCGCACCGGCCGTTGCAGCTTCGGCCGACCCGCCTGTCGCCCCCGCGTGAGCACGCCGGGCCGGGGCGAAGACGTTCCGGCCATCTGGGATACTTGCCGCCGCCCCGGCCTGCCGCCGGGGCCACCAACGAGGCACGCACGATGGGATTTTTCGACCGGTTCTGGGGCGCCAAGCGCAAGGCTCCTGCAAGCAGCCCCGCAGCAGGCGCGGCGTCCGCACCCGCCCCTTTGGAGGCCGCGCCGCCCGAGCCGGCCGTGCCCGCCGAGCGGCGCCGGCACCAGCGCGTCAATGCGCGCAAGGGCACGCGGGCGCTGATCATCGACGACTCGCCCACCGTGGTGGCGGCGCTGCGCAAGGTGCTGCGTTCGGCCGGCTATGAGACGCGCGAAGCGCTGGATGCCGAGCACGGCCTGAGCTTGATGGCGCAGGAGCCGCCGGAGCTGGTCTTCCTCGACATCATCCTGCCCGGCATGAACGGTTTCAATGCGCTGCGGCACATCCGCAAGACGCCGCAAATGCAGCACATCCCGGTGATCGTGATCAGCGGCAACGAGCACGCCACCGAGCAGTTCTACGCCAACCGCATCGGCGCCGACGATTTCATGAAAAAGCCGTTCTCGCGCCACGAGATCTTCGCGCGCATCGAATCCCTGCTGGACGAGGAGCATATTCCCCGGCGCCGCAGGGAAACCGCGCCCCCGGTTCGGCCTGCGGCCCCAGCGGCGTCCTCGGCCAACGTCCCGCCGGTGCCCTGAGCCGCGCTAGACGCCGCGTGCGCGGTCGGCCTGGAAGCGGGCGCGGAAGGTGCCGAAGGCGCCCACATCCAGCGCCTCGCGGATCTCGCGCATCAGGTTCAGGTAGTAGTGCAGGTTGTGGATGGTGGCCAGCATGGGGCCGAGCATCTCGCCGCAGCGGTCCAGGTGGTGCAGGTAGGCGCGCGAGAAGCCGCCGCGCCCGCCCGCATCCCATGCAACACCGGCGGCCCCCGCGCAGGCGTGGCAGGTGCAGCTGGTGTCGAGTGGCTGGTGGTCCGTCTTGTGGCGCGCGTTGCGGATCTTCAGGTCGCCGTAGCGCGTGAACAGCGTGCCGTTGCGCGCGTTGCGCGTGGGCATCACGCAGTCGAACATGTCCACGCCCTGGGCCACGCCTTCCACCAGGTCTTCCGGCGTGCCCACGCCCATGAGGTAGCGCGGCTTGTGCGCCGGCAGGCGGTGCGGCGTGTGCGCCATGATGCGCAGCATCTCGTCCTTGGGCTCGCCCACGCTCACGCCGCCTACGGCGTAGCCGGGGAAGTCCATTTCCACCAGGGCGTCGAGCGACTCCTGGCGCAGGTGCTCGTACATGCCGCCCTGCACGATGCCGAACAGCGCGTTGGGGTTCTCCAGGCGCTCGAACTCGGCCTTGGAGCGCACCGCCCAGCGGCGGCTCATTTCCATGGATTGCCGCGCCTCATGCTCGGTCGTCGGGTGGCCCTTGGTCTCGTAGGGCGTGCACTCGTCGAGCTGCATCACGATGTCGGAGTTGAGCACGGTCTGGATCTGCATGCTCACCTCGGGCGACATGAAGAGCTTGTCGCCATTCACGGGGCTGGCGAAGTGCACGCCTTCCTCGGTGATCTTGCGCATCTCGCCCAGGCTCCAGACCTGAAAGCCCCCCGAATCGGTGAGGATGGGCTTGTGCCACTGCTCGAAGGCGTGCAGGCCGCCGAAACTCTGCATCACGTCGAGCCCCGGGCGCATCCACAGGTGGAAGGTGTTGCCCAGGATGATTTGCGCGCCCATGTCGTGCAGGCTCTGCGGCATCACGCCCTTGACGGTGCCGTAGGTGCCCACGGGCATGAACATGGGGGTCTGCACCGCGCCGTGGTTCAGGGTGAGGGTGGCGCGCCGGGCGTGGCTGGCGGGGTCGGTGGCGAGGATCTCGAACTTCAGCATGGCGGCGATTGTCCCAGAGCCCGGCCGCTACACTGGCCCCATGCCTTTGTGAGGAACACCTGCCATGCCCAGAATCCTGATTGCCGTCGACGGCTCCGAACTCTCGCTCGATGCCGTGCGCCACGCGCTCGCGCTGGTGCGTGCCGGCCTGCGTGCCGACTTCGTGCTGGCCAATGTGCAGGAGCCCGCCTCCTTGTACGAGCTCGTCGTCTCGCGCGACCCGGACCGCATCGCCGCTGCCAGCCTGGAAGCCGGCGCCCATCTGATGGCGGGCGCGCGGGCCCTGCTGGACGCGGCCGGACTGCCCTACGAAACGGAAATCGGCATGGGCGACCCGGCGCACACGCTGGTCGACCTGATCGAGAACACGCAGAGCGACATGGCCATCGTGGGGGCGCGCGGCCAGGGGGCGCTGAGCGGCGCGCTGCTCGGGTCGGTGTCGCAGGCGCTGGCCCATGCGAGCCCGGTGCCGCTGACCATCGTCAAGCACCCCGAGCCGGCCGAGCTGCCGCCCGAGGAAGATGGGGGGGAGTAAGTGGCCGGTTCAGGCGGCGCGGCGCGCCGCTTCGGCCGGGCGCTGCAGCTTGCCGTGCGGCAGCGTGGAAAGCCGCTTGAACATGCGCCGGCAGTAGCCGGCGATCCACAGGCATTTGTTCAGTTCGTCCACCGGCAGCGGGCCGGAGACCACGACCAGGTCGTTGGCCACGGCCTGGGCGCCGGCCGCACGCAGGCGCCGGCGCTGGTGGTTGGCCCACGACTGGATGCGCGTCGGGCTGCCGTGCTGGTGCACCTCGCCGGTGTGCGCATCGAAGGCAATGGCCACGGTATCGGTCTTGAGCTTGAAGCGGCGCTCGCCCGTCACGGCGCTGGGCGCGTCGCGCATGTCGTACAGGTAGTAGCTGCCGGCCTTGAGCTGGTATTGCATGTCCATCGGGGGCTCCTCTGCTGGGGATTGTCGAGGGCGCATGGCGCAGGCAATGGCCGGTGGAACGGGGCGAACACCCGTTTTTTCGCTGGCGCGCCGGCGGCCATGCCGGTGTCGGTGCGCATGCATTGTCGCGGCGCCTCGGCACCTTGCGGCAGATCTTGAGCGCGAATACGTAACGTATTGTTTGGGCGTGGCCGGGTGCCGGCCTAGAAGTCGACCAGGCTCAGGCCGACGCTGAACACCGTGCGCTTGCGGTTGTAGTCGATCAGACTGTCGCCGTACCCCGAGAACAGCTGCGTGTGCAGGCGCAGATTGCTCTTGCCGCCGCCCAGGCCCGTGCCCAGGGTCTGCAGCCATTCGAGCCGCGCCGAGCCGCGCCCGCTCGGGCCGAGCGCGCTGCGCAGCGTCAGGCCCACGGTGTTGTCCGGGTTGACGTTCCAGAACGCCGAGAGCTCGCCCCGGCCCATGAAATCGCTGATGCCGGGGTTGTCGTCGCTGCTGGCGTCTTCCGACAGGCGTTTCCACAGCTTGGCCTGCACGCGCCAGCGGCTGCCCAGCTCCATGCCGCTCATGAGGTAGACGCGGTTCCAGCTGCGCGAGAGCGGCTCGCTCTGGCCGTTGGACTGGTGCGAGAGTCCGACGCCCGTGTAGCGCCAGCGCCAGCCGAAGGGCAGCTTGGCGTCGGTCGGGTAGACGTACACCATTTCCGGCTCGTGGTCGGTGGTCCGGAAAGGGCGCGAGATGTCGCCGCTGAACACCTGCCAGTACGACTGCTGCGTGTAGCCGAACCAGAGCGAGTCGCGCCGCGTCGGGTCGCCCTGGGTGAGCAGGTTCTGCGCCACCTTGGTGCGCACCGAAAGCTGCAGGCGCGCCTCGGTGCGGCGGTAGGGCGTGGGGTCGGTGGAAGGCTGGTTGGCCGCGCCGGGGTAGCGGTTGACGTTGCTCGCGCCGACCAGCGAGGCGTTGATCGGCCGGTAGCCGCGGAAGCTGAAGGTGCCGCAGTCGCTGCCCGATTCGAGCTCCCAGAAGCGCGAGAGGTCGCTGTACTGCGGGTCGCGGCAGCCCTCCATGCGCGCGACGTCGATGACGCGCGTGGCCGGCAGCGTGGTGTCGACCTGGGCCTGTTGCGGTGCGGCGCTCGCGGCGACCGGGGTGCCGAGCGCCTGGGATTGTGCCCAGCTGTCGAAGCAGGCCAGGCGCGCGTCGGCGTCGGCCGTCATGGCGGCACAACGGCGCCAGGCGGCGTCGGGGGCGGTGGCCGGGCCGGCGGCCGGCTGGGCCAGCGCAGGAGCGGCGAGCAGCGGCAGGAGCAGCAGGCCCAGGGCGCGGGCGGTGGCATGCAATGCAAAGGAAGTCGGGACCATGGTGGTGCGAAGCCGCGGCGCGGCGCAGGGGAACGTGAAGGATGGAGCGATTGTTGGCGGTGGGCGGCGCCCCCGCTGTGGGAGCGCGCCGCGCGCGCATGCGGGCGCCCTGATGGGGACGCGGGTCGGCGCCAAATTTTCAAGCCTTTTAGGCGTCCAGCGCTTGCTGGTTAACAGGTTGTAGCTATAAATATAGTAGTATCGAATCGTTGCGGGATAGCAACATTTAGGCGGTGCCGGGGGCAGCCGCGGCCTTGCGGGCGAATTCCGCGCGCAGGGCCTTGAGCTTTTCGCGCGGGTCTTCGCGCGCGGTGGTGGCGGACAGCGCCATCTCGGCGATGAAGCGGCTGGGCTGGGCGGCGACCATCTCGCGGCCCTTCTTGCGCTTCTTGGTCCAGCTCACGGCCAGGGTGCGCTGCGCGCGCGTGATGCCCACGTACATCAGGCGGCGCTCCTCCTGCAGGCGCGAGAGCGTTTCGTCGCTGACCTTGAGCTGCCTGCCGCCCTCGTCGTCGAGCTTGAA
>MEDL01000076.1 GCA_001724785.1 Acidovorax sp. SCN 68-22
GGCTTCGGCGGCTGGCAGGAATACGCCGTGGTTGACGCCAACCAGCCCGGCTCGCTCAAGAAGGTCGACACCACGCACGTGCCCCTGTCCCACTACCTGGGCGCCGTCGGCATGCCGGGCGTCACCGCCTGGTACGGCCTGGTGAAGATCATCGCGCCCAAGGAGGGCGATACCGTCGTCGTCAGCGCCGCCACCGGCGCGGTCGGCAGCGCCTTTGCCGCCCTGGCCAAGGCGCGCGGCTGCCGGGTGGTCGGCATTGCCGGCGGGCCCGAGAAGTGCCAGTACGCGCTGGACGAACTGCACTTCGACGCCTGCATCGACTACAAGGTGCACGCCGACACCAAGGCCATGGCGAAAGCGCTGAAGGAGGCCTGCCCACAGGGCATCGACGGTTATTTCGAGAACGTCGGCGGCTGGATCCTCGACGCCGTCATGCTGCGCATGAACGCCTTCGGCCGCATCGCCATGTGCGGCATGATCGCCGGCTACGACGGTGCGCCGCTGCCCATGGCCAACCCGGCGCTGATCCTCGTCAGCCGCCTGAAGGTCGAAGGCTTCATCGTCAGCGAGCACATGGAAGTCTGGCCCGAGGCCCTGGCCGAGCTCGGCCAGCTCGTCGGCAGCGGCCGACTGCGCCCGCGCGAGAGCGTGGCGCAGGGCCTGGCCGCCGCGCCGGAAGCCTTCCTCGGCCTGCTCAAGGGCCGCAACTTCGGCAAGCAGCTCGTCAAGCTCGTCTGAACGCGCCGCCGGCCGCAGCGCACCGCACGGAGGAACTTTCCATGAGCACCGAATTGATCCTGCACCATTACCCGGCCTCGCCCTTTGCCGAGAAGATCCGGCTGGTGCTCGGCTTCAAGCAGTTCGCCTGGAAGTCGGTCCTCATCCCGGCGGTCATGCCCAAGCCCGACGTGGTGGCGCTGACCGGCGGCTACCGGCGCACGCCGGTGCTGCAGATCGGTGCCGACATCTACTGCGACACGGCGCTCATCTGCGACGTGCTGGAGCACCGCAGCGCCGAGCCGGCGCTGTACCCGCCCCACCTGAAGGGCGTCTCGCGCATCTTCGCCCAGTGGGCCGACAGCACGCTGTTCTGGACGGCCATGGCCTGGAGCATGCAGCCCAAGGGCGTGGCCGACCTGTTCGGTGGGCTCAGTCCCGAGGCGGCGAACGCCTTTCTGGAAGACCGCAAGGCGATGAGCGTGAACATGACGCGCCGGCGCGTCGAGGACGCGGCCCCGGCCTACCGCTCCTACCTGCGGCGCATCGCGCACATGGTGGAAGAGCACGACTACCTCTTCGGCGCCGAGCCCTGCATCGCCGACGCCGCCGCCTACCACCCCTTGTGGTTCACGCGCGTGTGCACGCCGTCCGTGGCGTCGGTGTTCGACCACGTGCCAGCGGTGCTTGAATGGATGGACCGGATCGCCCGGCTGGGCCACGGCCGCATGGAAAAATTCACCGCCCAGGACGCCATCACCGTGGCCGCCAACGCCGAGCCGCTGCCGCTCGTGGGCGAGGTCTTCCAGGACGAGCACGGCATCCCCCTCGGCAGCGCCGTGCAGATCACGCCCGAGAGCTTCGGCCAGGAGGCGACGAGCGGCACGCTGCTCGCCGCCACGCGCACGCACTACACGCTGCGCCGTACCGACCCGCGCGCGGGCACGGTGCACGTCCATTTCCCCCGCATAGGGTATGTATTAAAGGCATCCCCCTGAGCGGCTGCGCCGCTTCCCCCTTCTCTTGCATCGCTGCGCGATGCGGAAGGGGGACGCCACCAGCGGGGCGGCGCGGCCGGCCTAGGCCCTTGCGCGGTGGCTGCTGGCCTGGGCAGCGCCAGTTCCGCACGCCACACCCTCATTCAAAACTGATGGAGACTCCCACATGATCGATCATTTCGCAGGCAAGACGGCGGTGCTGACCGGCGCCGGTTCGGGCTTTGGCCTGGAATGCGCGCGCATAGCCGCCGCGCGCGGCATGAACCTGGTGCTGGTGGACGTGCAGCAGGACGCGCTCGACGCGGCGCAGGCCGAGGCCATCGCCGCCGGCTGCCAGGTGCTGGCGCGGCGCGTCGATGTGTCCGACGCCGCGCAGATGGATCGTCTCGCAGGGGAAGTGCGCGAGCGCTTCGGCGCGCCGCATTTCGTCTTCAACAACGCCGGCGTGGGCGCGGGCGGCCTGGTCTGGGAGAACTCCGTGGCCGACTGGCAGTGGGTGCTGGGCGTCAACCTCTGGGGCGTGGTGCACGGCGTGCGCTGCTTCACCCCCATGATGCTGGAGGCCGCCCGGCAGGACCCAGCCTGGCGCGGCCACATCGTCAATACCGCCAGCATGGCCGGCCTGCTGGCGCCGCCCAACATGGGCATCTACAACGTCAGCAAGCACGCCGTGGTGGCGCTGACCGAAACCCTGTACCAGGATTTGTCGCTCGTCACCGATCAGATCGGCGCCAGCCTGTTGTGCCCCTTCTTCGTGCCCACGGGCATCAGCCAGAGCCACCGCAACCGGCCCGCCACCCTGGTGGCGGAAAAGCCGACGCAGAGCCAGATCATCGGCCAGGCGATGAGCGACAAGGCGGTCGGCAGCGGAAAGGTCACGGCGGCCGAAGTGGCGCACAAGGTGTTCGAAGCGGTGGCCAGCGGCCAGTTCTACATCTACAGCCACCCCAAGGCCCTGGCCTCCGTGCAGACGCGCATGGAAGACGTGCTGCAGGCGCGCAATCCCACCGACCCGTTCGCCGACAAACCCGAGCTGGGCGCGCAACTGCGGGCGCAGCTGCGCGCGGGCTGAATTTCAAGAAAAATTGGCCTCTGGCGCTTGTCCCGTATACGTTGTTAGCTATCTTTGCGATAGCAAATGTCGGGCCCGTGGCGCGCCGCGCGGCGACAATCGCCGGTTTGCCTCCTCAGCGCGCGTCTCGATTCCATGCAAGCCCTCCTCATTTCCACCGGCGTGGTGGCACTCGCCGAGATCGGCGACAAGACCCAGCTGCTCGCCTTCCTGCTGGCGGCGCGTTTCAAGAAGCCCTGGCCCATCGTGCTCGGCATCCTCGCGGCCACGCTGGTCAACCACGGCCTGGCCGGGGCGCTGGGGGCGTGGATCACGAGCGCGCTCGACCCGGTATGGCTGCGCTGGGGGCTGGGCGTGTCGTTCCTCGCCATGGCGGTGTGGACGCTGGTGCCCGACAAGATCGAGGACGACGAAGCCCGCGTCGCCACCCGGCTGGGCGTGTTCGGCGCCACGCTGGTGACCTTCTTCCTGGCCGAAATGGGCGACAAGACGCAGATCGCCACCGTGGCCCTGGCCGCGCATTACGCCGCGCCGCTGGCGGTGGTGGCCGGGACCACGCTGGGCATGCTGATCGCCGACGTGCCGGCGGTGTTCGTCGGCGACAAGCTGGCGAGCAAGATCCCCATGCGGCTGGTGCATGCCATTGCTGCCGCCATTTTTGCCCTGCTGGGGCTGTTCACCCTGCTCGGCGGGGGCGCGGCGCTGGGTTTCTAGTCCCGTCGGCGCGCAGGGGAACCGCAGGTGCGCCAGCACGAATACGGGTAAACCCGCAAAATCGCGCCATGCCTTTTTCTCTCCGTCCCGCCGGGGCCGCGCGGCGATGAACGCCGTGCCCGCGGACACCCAGCCCGACGGCCTGCCGCAGCCGGCGCGCGGCCAGGCCATGGTGGTCATCATCCTCGGCATCACGCTGGCGGTGCTGGACGGCAGCATCGTCAACCTCGCGCTGCCCGGCATTGCGCGCGAACTCAACGCCAGCGCGGCCAGCGCCGTCTGGGTCGTCAACGCCTACCAGATCGCCAGCCTGGTCATGCTGCTGCCGCTCGCCTCGCTCGGCGACCGCATGGGCTACCGGCGCGTGTACCTGGTGGGCATGGCGCTGTTCGCCGGTTCGTCAATCTTCGCCATGGTGGCGAACTCGCTGCCGGCGCTCATCGCCGCGCGCGCGCTGCAGGGCCTGGGCGCCGCCGGCATCATGGCCGTCAACGCCGCCATGGTGCGGCTGGTCTACCCGCGCGCGCTGCTCGGGCGCGGCATGGCCATCAACTCCATGGTGGTGGCGCTGGCGGCGGTGGCGGGGCCGTCGGTGGCGGCGGGCATCCTGTCGGTCGCGTCCTGGCCCTGGCTGTTCGCGCTCAACCTGCCGCTGGGCGCACTCACCCTGTGGATGGGGCGCAAGGCGTTGCCGTACAACCGCGTCGCCAGCAATGCGCCGCGGCCGGCGGGCCTGGACGTGGTGCTCAACATCGTCATGTTCACGCTGATCTTCCTCGGCGGCGAGCGCCTGGGCATGCACGGTGGCCCGGCGGGCAGCGGCCTGCCGTGGGCGGGACTGGCGCTGCTGGCCGCCGGCGGCGCCGTGGGCTGGGTGTACCTGCGGCGGCAGTGGCATCTGGCGACGCCGCTGTTCCCGGTGGACCTGCTGCGCATGCCGGTGTTCGCGCTGTCCATGGCCTCGTCGGTGGGGGCCTTCGGGGCGCAAATGCTGGCGTACCTGAGCCTACCCTTCCTGCTGCTCGAGAGCTACGGCCGCACCCCGCTGCGCGCCGGGCTGCTCATCACCTGCTGGCCGCTCGCCATCTCGGCCGTAGCGCCCATCGCCGGGCGGCTGATCGGTCGCTACCCGGACGGCCTGCTCGGCGGTGTCGGCATGGCGCTGTTCGCCGCCGGGCTGTGGTTGCTGGCCGCGCTGCCGGCGCAGCCCGCCGACCTGGACATCGCCTGGCGCCTGGCGCTGTGCGGCGCGGGTTTCGCGCTGTTCCAGTCGCCGAACAACCACACCATCGTCACCTCGGCGCCCTTGCACCGCAGCGGCGCGGCCAGCGGCATGCTGGGCACGGCGCGGCTCACCGGGCAGACGGGCGGTGCGGTGCTCCTGTCGGCGCTGTTTTCCGTCTGGCCGCCGAGCAACGGCACGGGCGAGAAAGTGGCGCTGGTGGTGGCCGGCTGCCTGGCCGTGTGCGCGGCGTTCACCAGCTCGCGCCGCGTGGCGCACATGCCCAGGGGGCATCGGCACGGCCGCTAAGAGCCTGCCGGGCTGTGGCACACTGCGCCGCTTTTCAGCCACGCGACCCCCGAAGATGCACAAGATCATTCAGCAGCTTGCCCAGGAAATCCAGGTTGGCGCCCACCAGGTGTCCGCCGCCATCGAGCTGCTGGACGGTGGCGCCACGGTGCCCTTCATCGCCCGCTACCGCAAGGAAGTGACCGGTGGGCTGGACGATATCCAGCTGCGCGAACTCGAAGCGCGCCTGTCGTACCTGCGCGAGCTCGAAGACCGCCGCGCGGCCGTGCTCAAGGCCATCGACGAACAGGGCAAGCTGACCGACGCGCTGCGCGCGTCCATTGCCGCCGCGCCGACCAAGCAGGAGCTGGAAGACATCTACCTGCCGTTCAAGCAGAAACGCCGCACCAAGGGGCAAATCGCCCGCGAGTTCGGCATCGAGCCGCTGGCCGACAAGCTGTTTGCCGACCCGACGCTGGACCCGGCCGCCGAGGCCGCCGCGTTCACCAAGCCCCCCGAGGTGCTGGACGATGGCAAGCCGGGCGCCGATTTCTCCACCGTTCCGGCCGTGCTCGACGGCGTGCGCGACATCCTCTCGGAGCGCTGGGCCGAGGACGCCGCGCTGGTGCAGCAGCTGCGCGAGTGGCTCTGGGCCGAGGGGCTGCTGCGCAGCAAGAAGGTGGAGGGCAAGAACGAGAACGACCCCGAGGTGTCGAAATTCCGCGACTACTTCGACTACGACGAGCCGATCGGCCGCGTTCCCTCGCACCGCGCGCTGGCCGTGTTCCGCGGTCGGGGGCTCGAGATCCTTGAAGCGAAATTGGTCCTGCCCGTCGAACCGGAGCCCGGCAAACCGAGCCTCGCCGAAGGCAAGATCGCCCTGCATCTCGGCTGGAGCCACCAGGGCCGAAAGAGCGACGACCTGATCCGCAAGTGCGTGGCCTGGACCTGGCGCGTGAAGCTGTCCCTCTCGACCGAGCGCGACCTGTTCGCCCGCCTGCGGGACGACGCGGAAAAGGTGGCCATCAAGGTGTTTGCCGACAACCTGCGCGACCTGCTGCTGGCCGCGCCTGCCGGCCCGCGCGTGGTGATGGGGCTGGACCCCGGCATCCGCACCGGCGTGAAGGTGGCGGTGGTGGACGCCACGGGCAAGCTGGTCGAAACCGCCACCGTCTACCCACACGAACCGCGCCGCGACTGGGACGGCAGCCTGCACACCCTGGCGCGCCTGGTGCAGCAGCACGGCGTGCAGCTCATCGCCATCGGCAACGGCACCGCCAGCCGCGAAACCGACAAGCTGGCCGCCGAGCTCATAAAATTGGCATCAAAAACGGCTCCAGCGCTTGATGGGATTGGGCCGGAAGCTATACAAAAGATAGTTGTCAGCGAAGCCGGCGCCTCCGTCTACAGCGCGAGCGAATACGCCTCACAAGAGATGCCCGACGTGGACGTGAGCCTGCGCGGCGCCGCCAGCATTGCGCGCCGCCTGCAGGACCCGCTGGCCGAGCTGGTGAAGATCGACCCCAAGAGCATCGGCGTCGGCCAGTACCAGCACGACGTGAACCAGGGCGAACTGGCGCGCACGCTGGTGGCGGTGGTGGAAGACTGCGTGAACTCCGTGGGCGTGGACCTGAACACGGCGAGCGTGCCGCTGCTCTCCCGCGTGTCGGGCCTGTCGGGCAGCGTCGCCAAGGCGGTGGTGCGCTGGCGCGAGGCCAACGGCGCGTTCAAGAGCCGCAAGCAGCTCATGGACGTGGCCGGCCTGGGTGCCAAGACCTTCGAGCAAAGCGCAGGCTTTTTGCGCATCCGCGGCGGCGAGAACCCGCTGGACATGACCGGCGTGCACCCGGAAACCTACCCGGTGGTCGAGCAGATCATGGAAAAGACCGGCAAGCCGGTCGCCGAGCTCATGGGCCGCGCCGACATGCTCAAGACCCTCAAGCCCGAGCTGTTTGCGGGCGAGAAGTTCGGCGTCATCACGGTCAAGGACATCCTGGGCGAGCTGGAGAAACCCGGCCGCGACCCGCGCCCCGACTTCAAGGTGGCGCGCTTCAACGAAGGCGTCGAGGACATCCGGGACTTGAAGGAAGGCATGGTGCTGGAGGGCACGGTGAGCAACGTCGCGCAGTTCGGCGCCTTCATCGACCTGGGCGTGCACCAGGACGGCCTGGTGCATGTGAGCCAGCTCGCGCACCGCTTCGTCGCCGACGCGCGCGAAGTGGTCAAGACCGGCGACATCGTCAAGGTCAAGGTGATGGAGGTGGACGTGGAGCGCAAGCGCATCGGCCTGTCGATGAAGCTGGGCGACGCGCCCGCGCGCCAGGGCGGCCCACGCGAGAACCGCTTCGAGGGGGCAGGGCGGGGCCAGCCGCAGGGGCGGCGCGGCAACGACGCGCCGGCACCCTCGGCCATGGCCTCGGCCTTCGCCAAGCTGCGCGGGCGCTGAGCCGGGCGGGCCGACGGCGGGCGTTTTGCGCGGCGGGGCGCCCGGCGTATGGATAATCAACGCGTTCCCACCAACGCAGCGCCGGTCCCATGGATTTGAATGCACTGCTGGCCTCGCCACCAGCCTTCCCCAGCCTGCCGCGCGCCGTGGCGCTGCTGATGGCCGAGCTGGCCCAGGACGAGCCCAATTTGCGGCGCGTGAACCAGTTTTTCGCCACCGATCCGGCCCTCGCAGCGCGCCTGCTGTGCCTGGCGAATTCGGACGAGTTCGGTGCGCCGCGCCGCGTTGCCGGCGTGCCCGAGGCGCTGGCGCTGGCCGACACCGGGCAGCTGCGCCAGCTCGTGGCCTCGGCGCCGCTGGGCACCACCTCGCGCTCGGTGCCGGGCATCAACCTGCAGCAGTTCTGGCGCTACAGCCTGCACACGGCCAAGCTGGCGCGCTCGCTGGCCGGCCACGTGCACCACAACCAGGCCGCCGCGTACACCGCCGGCCTGCTGCACGGGCTGGGCGAGCTGGTGATCCACCTGGGCGACCCGGAGCGCGCGCAATCGCTCAACACCCTGGTGGCGCCGCTGGACATGCGCCGCGCGAAGCTGGAAGCGCGCATCTTCGGCTTCAGCTACGGCCGCGTCAGCGGCGCGCTGGCGCGGCGCTGGCAGCTGCCCGAGGCGGTGGTCGACGCGCTCAACTACCAGGACGCGCCCTTCGAGAACAATGCCTACGAGCCGCTGGCCGGCATCCTGCACCTGGCCGCCTGGCGGGTGCGCGCACGCGAGGCGGGCCTGGACGAGCGTGAGGTGGCGGTGAGCTTCCCCGACCAGGTCGGCCTGCCGCTGGGCCTGGACATCGACATGGTGCTGCGCCAGGACCCGATCGACTGGACCGCGCCCAAGCTGGAACCCGACGCGGAAGCCGAGGCCGCGGGGCTCGACTACCTCGTCTGAGCGATTGCCCTAGAGCGACGCGCGCAGCAGTTCGCGGTATTCGTCCGCCGTGGCCACGCGCGGGTTGGTCTTGTGGCAGTGGTCGGCCATGGCGCCCTGGATCACGGCGTCGAACATGTCTTCCGATACGCCCATGGCGGCCAGCCCCGTGGGCAGGCCCAGGCGCGCGTTCATGTCGCGGATCGCTTCGGGGATGTCGCTGGCCGAGGCCAGCCCCATGGCGCCGGCCATGCGTTCCAGGCGCCGGTCCTTTTGCACCGAGGGCGCCTCGGCGTTGAAGCGCACCACGGCCGGCAGGAACATCGCGTTGAGCGTGCCGTGGTGCAGGCGCGGGTTCACGCCACCCAGGCTGTGGCTGAGCGAATGCACCGCGCCCAGCCCTTTCTGGAACGCCATGGCGCCCTGCATGCTGGCACTCATCATGTTCAGGCGCGCCTCGCGGTCGCTGCCGTTCTGCGTGGCCGGTGCGATGCTGGCCCAGCCGCGCTCCAGGCCGTCGAGCGCGATGCCGTCGGCCGGCGGGTTGAACGCGGCCGACATGAAGGTTTCCATGCAGTGGGCGATGGCATCCATGCCGGTGGCGGCGGTCAGCAGCGGCGGCAGGCCGAGCGTGAGTTCCGGATCGCAGATGGCGGCCTTGGGCAGCAGGTTCCAGGAATGGAAGCCGAGCTTGCGGTGGTCGTCCACGATGATGATGGCGCCGCGCGCCACCTCGCTGCCGGTGCCACTGGTGGTGGGCACGGCAATGAGCGGCGCGGCGCGTTCCGTGATGCGCGGCGAGCCGCCCTCGATGGTGGCGTAGTGCGTCAGCGGCCCCTCGTGCGTCGCGGCGATGGCGATGCCCTTGGCGCAATCGATGGCCGAGCCACCGCCCACCGCCACCAGGCCGTCGCAGCCGTGTGCGCGGTAGGCCTGCACGGCGGCGCGCACCGCCGCCTCGGTCGGGTTGGCCGGCGTCTGGTCGAACACGGCGAAGGGCAGGTCGCCCAGGGCGTCCAGCGCCTTTTGCAGCACGCCGGCGGCCTTGACGCCCGGGTCGGTGACGACCAGCGGCCGCGCGATGCCCACGCGTTCGCACTCCTGGCGCAACAGACGCACGGCGCCGTGCTCGAACTGGATCTGGGTGAGGTAGTAAATCAGGGACATGGTGGTGGACAGCCTGGGCCGCTACGATAGACGCGCACACTCTACAACCCGGAGACCCTGATGCGAAAGAAGCAAACCCTCATCCCCCTGCTGCTGGCTGTCGCTGTTGCGACAAGCGCCCACGCCGCCTGCCTGGGCGACGTCCAGGTTGCGCAAATGGCCGAGCACTACGCGGCGCGCACGCCCGCGGCCAACCCCGAAGGCCTGTCGGACCAGGACGCCGCCTGCACGCGCGCCAAGTTCAACGCGCTCCTCGCGCAGAAGATGGGCAAGGTGATCGGCTACAAGGCGGGGCTGACCAACCCGGCGGTGCAAAAGCGCTTCAACACCGACCAGCCCGTCTGGGGCAAGCTCTACGAGGGCATGTTGCTGCAGAACGGCGCCACCGTCCCCGCCGCCTTCGGCGCGCGCCCCCTGTACGAGGCCGACCTGCTGGTGCGCGTCAAGGACCGCAGGATCAACCACGCGCGCACGCCGATCGAGGTACTGGAATCGGTGGACCAGGTCATTCCCTTCATCGAGCTGCCCGACCTGATGGTGCAGGCGCCGCCCAAGCTCAACGGCGCGGGCGTCACGGCCATCAACGTCGGCGCACGCCTGGGCGTCGTCGGCACGCCCATTCCCGTGCCGGTGACGCGCGGCGAGCGCTACGCGCTGCTCAACGGCCTGCAGGCCATGCAGGTCACGCTGACCGACGGCGCCGGCTACCTGCTCGGTGGCGGCAAGGGCAGCGATGTGCTGGAGCACCCGCTCAACGCCGTGGTCTGGCTGGCCGAGGCGCTGCAGAAGGAAGAGATCACCCTGCAGCCGGGCGACCTGATCAGCCTGGGGTCGTTTTCCGCGCTGCTGCCGCCCAAGCCGGGGCTGAAGGTGCAGGCGAACTACCAGGGCCTGCCCGGGGCGCAGCCGGTGTCCCTGGCATTCGAGTGACCGCGCGCCACCCCGACATCCACGCCACGCGCCTGACGCCGCAGATGCGCGGCGTGCTCGAGCGCATGGCGCGCGCCGGGCGCCCGCCCTTGCACACACTCTCGCCGCAGGAGGCGCGCGCCGCGTACGAGCTGGGCGCCGGCATCCTGGAGGTGCCGCGCGCCGAGTTGGCGCGGGCCGAGCAGCTCCCCATTCCGGCGCGCGATGGCGCACTGCTCGGCGCCCGCCTGGTGGCGCCCGACACCGCGCCCGGCCTGCCGGTGCTGCTGTACCTGCACGGCGGGGGCTTCACCATCGGCAGCAGCGCCACGCACGACACGCTGTGCCGCGAGCTGGCGCGCCTGGCCGGCTGCGCCGTGCTGTCGCTCGACTACCGGCTGGCGCCGGAGCACCGCTTTCCGACCGCATCGAACGACGCCTGGGACGCACTGGCCTGGCTGGCCCGGCACGCGGGCGAGCTGGGCCTGGACGGGACGCGCCTGGCGGTGGGCGGCGACAGTGCCGGGGGCACGCTGGCCGCCGTCAACGCCATCCTGGCACGCGCCGCCGGCCTGCCGCTGGCGCTGCAGGTGCTCTTCTACCCCGGCTGCGCGGCGCACCAGGACACGCCCTCGCACACGCGCTTCGCGCACGGCCCGATCCTGGACGCCGCCGCCATCGACTGGTTCTTCAACCATTACGTGAGCGACCGCGCCGAGCGCGAGGACTGGCGCTTCGCGCCCTTGCTGGCGCCCGACGTGGAGGGCGTGGCCCCCGCGTGGATCGGCCTGGCCGAATGCGACCCGCTGGTCGACGAAGGCATCGACTACGCCGACAAGCTGCGGCTGGCCGGTGTGCCGGTGCAGCTTGAGATCTACCGCGGCGTGGCGCACGAATTCATCAAGATGGGCCGCGCCATCCCCGAAGCGCGCACCGCCCACGCCGACGCGGCGGCCGCCCTGCGCGCCGCCTTCCAACTTGCCTGAGGAGCTGCCATGGCCACGCCCTTGACCGATTACCGCTGCCAGTCGCGCCTGCGCGTGCGCTGGGCCGAGATCGACATGCAACGCATCGTCTTCAACGCGCACTACCTGACCTATTTCGACACCGCCATGACGGACTACTGGCGTGCGCTGGCGCTGCCGTACGAGGACGCCATGCACCAGCTCG
This sequence comes from Acidovorax sp. SCN 68-22, assembly GCA_001724785.1. Lineage (GTDB taxonomy): Bacteria > Pseudomonadota > Gammaproteobacteria > Burkholderiales > Burkholderiaceae_C > Simplicispira. Next base: position 11,627 of record MEDL01000076.1, read on the forward strand.
GCGGCGAGCTGTACCTGAAGAAGGCGTCGCTCGAATACCACGCCTCGGCGCGCGAGGGCGACCAGCTCACCATCGGCATGCGCTGCGTGCGCGTGGGCAACAGCTCGGTGCAGTTCGACGGCGGCATCTTCCGCGGCGAGCGGCGGTTGGTGTC
>MEDL01000077.1 GCA_001724785.1 Acidovorax sp. SCN 68-22
CAACGCCGGTGACGGCACCACCACCGCCACCGTGCTGGCCCAGGCCATCGTGCGCGAAGGCATGAAGTACGTGGCCGCCGGCATGAACCCCATGGACCTGAAGCGCGGCATCGACAAGGCCGTCACCGCCCTGGTCGCCGAGCTGAAGAAGGCCTCCAAGGCCACCACCACCAGCAAGGAAATCGCCCAGGTCGGCTCCATCTCCGCCAACTCCGACGAATCCATCGGCAAGATCATTGCCGACGCGATGGACAAGGTCGGCAAGGAAGGCGTGATCACCGTGGAAGACGGCAAGAGCCTGGACAACGAACTCGACGTCGTCGAAGGCATGCAGTTCGACCGTGGCTACCTCTCGCCCTACTTCATCAACAACCCCGAAAAGCAGGCCGCGATCCTGGAAAACCCCTTCGTGCTGCTGTTCGACAAGAAGATCAGCAACATCCGCGACCTGCTGCCCACGCTCGAAGCCGTGGCCAAGGCCGGCCGTCCGCTGCTCATCATTGCCGAAGACGTCGAAGGCGAAGCCCTGGCCACGCTGGTGGTCAACACCATCCGCGGCATCCTGAAGGTCGTGGCCGTCAAGGCCCCTGGCTTCGGCGACCGCCGCAAGGCCATGCTGGAAGACATCGCCATCCTGACGGGCGGCAAGGTCATCGCCGAGGAAGTCGGCCTGACGCTGGAAAAGGTGCAACTGACCGACCTCGGCCAAGCCAAGCGCGTGGAAGTGGGCAAGGAAAACACCATCATCATCGACGGCGAAGGCCAGGCAGCCGACATCGAAGCGCGCGTCAAGCAAGTGCGCGTGCAGATCGAGGAAGCCACCAGCGACTACGACCGCGAGAAGCTGCAAGAGCGCGTGGCCAAGCTGGCCGGCGGCGTGGCCGTGATCAAGGTCGGCGCTGCCACCGAAGTCGAGATGAAGGAAAAGAAGGCCCGCGTGGAAGACGCCCTGCACGCCACCCGCGCTGCGGTGGAAGAAGGCATCGTGGCCGGCGGCGGCGTGGCGCTGCTGCGTGCCAAGCAGGCCGCTGGCGAGATCAAGGGCGACAACGCCGACCAGGACGCCGGCATCAAGCTGGTGCTCAAGGCCATCGAGTCGCCCCTGCGCGAAATCGTTGCCAACGCCGGTGGCGAGCCGAGCGTGGTGGTCAACGCCGTGCTGAACGGCAAGGGCAACTACGGCTTCAACGCCGCCAACGACACCTATGGCGACATGATCGACATGGGCATCCTGGACCCGACCAAGGTGACGCGGACCGCGCTGCAGAACGCCGCTTCGGTGTCCGCGCTGATGCTGACCACCGAGTGCATGGTCGCCGAGTCGCCCAAGGACGAAGCACCCGCCGGTGGCATGCCCGACATGGGCGGCATGGGGGGCATGGGCGGCATGGGCATGTAAGGCCCGGGGGCCGGCGCATTCGCCCGGCCCGTTCCGCTGCACAGAACCCGCAGGCCCCACGGCCTGCGGGTTTTTTTATGCCTGTCCGCCGTCCTTGCCCGGCTGCACCCACCAGTACAGCAGCACCAGGTAGCCGATGCCGGTGAGCGTGAGCAGCTGCCACCAGCCCGAGCGGCCCACATCGTGCAGGCGGCGCGCGCCAACGGCGAGCGCGGGCAGGAGCAGCAGCAGCGCGGCGATGCTGTAGGCCAGGTCGCCCAGCATGCTGGTGACGACCAGCGCCAGGATCTGGAACAGGAAGAACCACCAGAACTCGGGGCGCGTGGCCCGACCGGAAAAGCTGGCGTACTGGGTCAGGCACGACTTGACGGCGGTAACGAAATCCATGGCGATGCCCCTCTCTCGGAATGAAATGTTCTGCGCAGCATGATAGGGCGCACCGGCCACGGCAGACCCGGTACGTCATCGAACTTATTTTGATAGCTGCAAATGCTTACCCTGTAAGCGCCAGAGCCACTTTTAACCAGTTTTTCGCAATGCCTGCGCCGCCGCCGCGAGCTGCGTGATGCGCGCCCAGTCGCCCTGCGCCAGAGCGTCCGCCGGGGTGAGCCAGGAGCCGCCCACGCAGCGCACGTTGGGCAGCTGGAGGAATTCCGGCGCGCTGGCGGCGGTGATGCCGCCCGTCGGGCAAAAGCCCACCTGGCCGAACGGGCTCGCCCAGGCCTTGAGCAGGCCCAGGCCGCCCACGGCCTGCGCGGGGAAGAGCTTCAGGAAATCGAACCCGTCCTCCAGCGCCGCCATGATTTCGCCCGAGGTGGCGACACCGGGCAGCAGCGGCAGACCCAGGGAGCGGCAGGCCGCGCCCACCTGCGCCGTGTAGCCGGGGCTGACGGCGAACCGCGCTCCGGCGGCATGCGCGCGGCGCGCGTCCTCGGCACCGAGCAGCGTGCCGGCGCCGACGATGGCCTCGGGCAGCTCCCGGGCGATGGCCTCGATGGCGGGCAGCGCTGCGGGGGTGCGCAAGGTGATTTCCAGCACGCGCACCCCGCCGGCGAGCAGCGCGCGCGCCATGGGCACGGCGTCGGCCACGCGTTCGATGACGATGACGGGCACCACCGGGCCGTAGCCGGGCAGGTCGGAAGTCTTCAAAGCCATGTGCAGGCCCCTTCTTCGGCGCCGCCGGCATTGCGGCGGAAGTTGTGGAACAGGTCGCGCCCGAAGGTCTGGGCCGGTGGCGCGGTGCACTGGGCCGGCGCGCGGGCGTCCCATTCCTCGGCATCCACCAACACGTCGAGCGTGCCGGCGTCGGCGTCGACGCGGATCACGTCGCCGTCCCGCACGCGCGCCAGCGGCCCGCCGCCCAGGGCCTCGGGCGTGACGTGGATGGCGGCCGGCACCTTGCCCGAGGCACCGCTCATGCGGCCGTCCGTCACCAGCGCGACGCGCAGGCCCTTGCCCTGCAGCACGGCGAGCGGCGGCGTGAGTTTGTGCAGCTCGGGCATGCCGTTGGCGCGCGGCCCCTGGAAGCGCACCACGGCGACCACGTCGCTGGTCAGCTCGCCGCCGTTGAACGCGGCGAGCAGGGCTTCCTGCGAATCGAACACCCGCGCCGGCGCCTGGACCACGTGCCGGTCGTCGGGCACCGACGACACCTTGATGACCGCGCGGCCCAGGCGCCCGGTGAGCAGGCGCAGCCCGCCGGTGGGCGAGAACGGCGCGGCCGTGCTGCGCAGCACGCTCTCGTCGCCCGATGCGGCCGGCGCGGGCTCCGCCCCGGCGCCGATACCGCCCGCGTTCACGCTCAGCACGTCGGGGTGCATGAGGCCGGCGTCGAGCAGCTGGCGCAGGATCCAGGGCGGCCCGCCCGCCGCCTGGAACTGGTTCACATCGGCGTCGCCGTTCGGGTAGACGCGCGCCAGCAGCGGGACCACGGCCGAGAGCTCGTCGAAGTCGGTCCAGTCGATGAGGATGCCGGCGCTGCGCGCCACCGCCACCCAGTGGATCAGGTGGTTGGTCGAGCCGCCGGTGGCGAGCAGCGCGGCCATGGCGTTGACGATGCAGCGCTCGTCGACCAGGAAACCGATCGGCGTGAAGCGCGTGCCGCGCTTGCCGATGTCGAGCACCGTGGCCACCGCCGCGCGTGTGAACTGCTCGCGCTCGGGGCTGGCCGGGTGGGCAAAAGCGGCGTTGGGCACGTGCAGGCCCATGGCTTCCATCAGCATCTGGTTGCTGTTGGCCGTGCCGTAGAAGGTACAGGTCCCGGGGCTGTGGTACGAGGCCTGCTCGGAGGCGAGCAGCTCGGCCCGGCCGACCTTGCCCTGGGCGTATTCCTCGCGCGTCTTGGCCTTCACCTTGTTGGGCAGGCCCGTGGCCATGGGACCGGCGGGCACGAAGACGCACGGCAGGTGGCCGTAGTGCAGCGCGCCGATCAGCAGGCCGGGAACGATCTTGTCGCAGATGCCCAGCAGCAGCGCGCCGTCGAACACGTCGTGCGACAGGGCGATGGCGGTGGCCAGCGCAATGGTGTCGCGCGAAAACAGCGAGAGCTCCATGCCCGCCGTGCCCTGCGTCACGCCGTCGCACATCGCCGGCACACCGCCCGCCACCTGCACCGTGGCGCCGTGGCGCGCGGCCTCCTGGCGCAGCAGCGCAGGGAAATGCTCGTAGGGGTGGTGCGCCGAGAGCATGTCGTTGTAGGCCGTGACGACGCCGATGTTGGGCGCCTTCTGGACCGTCACCTTGAACTTCTCGGCGCCCGGCAGCGCGGCGTAGGCGTGTGCCAGGTTGGCGCAGCCCATGCGGTCCTGCGGGGGCTGGCGCGCGATCATGGTGTGGACATGGGCGAGGTAGGCGGAGCGCGTCTCGGCGCTGCGCTCGACGATGCGTGCGGTGACACGCGCTACCACTGGGTGCATGGGAACCTCCTTGTGCGCATGGCCGGGCCCATCAGGGCCTGCTCATGGACTGTGACAACAATACAAATCCTTGGTCGCAGGGCGGTATCTGCGCACCAAGGCCTGGGGAAGGTCGGCTGCCTTACGGCGCGGCGCCGCGCAGCCGGCCGAGCAGCCCGGCGGTGGAGCCGTCCAGGCCGGTCGCATCGCCCGAGCGCAGGCGCTGCTCCAGGTCGGTCGCGAGCTGCTTGCCCAGTTCCACGCCCCACTGGTCGAAACTGTTGATGCCCCACACGCAGCCGCTGACGAACACGCGGTGCTCCTGCAAGGCCAGCAGTGCGCCGAGCGCGCGCGGCGTGAGCGCATCGAGCAGCAGAAAACTGCTCGGCCGGTTGCCGGGGAAGTCGCGGTGCCCGTCGCCGCTCGCCCGCCCGAGCATCAGCGCCTGCGCCTGGGCGAGCGCGTTGGCGAGCAGCTTGTCCTGGTGCCCTGGCAAGGCGTGCGCGGCCTGGCGCACGGCGACGATCTCGAGCGGTACGACGTCGGTCCCCTGGTGCAGCAGCTGGAAGAACGCGTGCTGCCCATTGGTGCCCGGCTCGCCCCAGAGCACCGGCGCCGTGGCCAGCGCCAGCGGCGCGCCATGCCGGTCCACGCGCTTGCCATTGCTCTCCATCTCCAACTGCTGCAGGTAGGCCGGCAGCCGCGCCAGGGCGGCGTGGTAGGGCGCGATGCAGCGGCTCGTGAAGCCGCAGAAGTTGCGGTACCAGACGTCGAGCAGTCCCAGGCGCAGCGGGAGGTTGTGCTCCGGGGGGGCGGTGCGGAAGTGCTCGTCCATGGCGTGCGCGCCGTCCAGCAAGGCGCGGAAATGCACCCCGCCGACGGCAATGGCGAGCGCCATGCCGATGGCCGACCACAGCGAATAGCGCCCACCGACCCAGTCCCAGAAGCCGAAGCAGGTGGTGATGCCGAGCGCCGCTGCGGCTGCGTCGTTGGCCGTCAGGCCGATGAAATGCCGGTCCACGCCCTGCCCGCCCTGGGCGGCGAACCAGGCCAGCGCCGAGTGCGCGTTCTGCATGGTCTCGGCGGTGGTGAAGGTCTTGGATGCCACCAGGAACACCGTGCTCTGCGGTCGCAGGCCGCGCAGCACGGCGTCGAGCTCGTGGCCGTCCACGTTGGAGACGAAATGAAAGCGCTTGCCCGCGCTGCCGTAGGCGGCCAGTGCGCGCACCGCCATGGCCGGCCCGAGGTCGGAGCCGCCGATGCCGATGTTCACCACGTCGGTGATGCGCGTGTCGGCACGCAGCTGCTCGGCGAAAGCCAGCATGGCGTCCAGCGTCGCATGCACCTGCGCCAGCAGGCCGGGAATCTCGGCCCGGTCACCCGGCAGGGCCAGGCCGGCCGGCCGGCGCAGCAGCGTGTGCAGCACCGCCCGCTGCTCGGTACTGTTGATGGGCTCGCCGCGCAGCATGGCGTCGCGCTGGCCGGCCACGCCGCAGGCGGCCGCCAGGCGCAGCAGCAAGGCCTCGGTTTCCCGGCTCCAGAGGTTTTTCGACAGGTCGGCGAACACCTCCGGCGCCTGCTGGCTGAAATGCTGGAAGCGCTGCGCGTCGCCGGCGAAGGCAGCGCGCAGGTCGAAGCGGCTGCCCTGGGCGCGCCAATGCGCCTGCAGTTCCTGCCATTCGGCGCGGGTGTGGACACTGGGCACGCGGGTTTCCTTGGGATGGTTTTCAGGAACATTCATGGCGGGAGAAATAGTAACTAAATTACAACTTGCTGTCCAATCAGGCAAAACATTTTCCAAATTCAAGTAACTGGATTACAATTTTTAGATCCCACGATGGAGTTGGCCCATGAGTTTTGACCTGGTCTTGTTCGGCGGAACCGGAGACCTCGCCTGGCGCAAGCTGATGCCGGCACTGTTCCAGGCCTTTCGCCACGGCAGTCTGCCGCCGGGTGGCCGCATCATCGGCGTGGCGCGCGACGATTTGAGCGACGCGCAGTACCGCCAGCTCATGGCCGAGCGCGCCGGCCGGGTTGAACTGGCCAAGCGCCCCACGGCCGAGGAGTTCACCGCGTTCGGCGCCATGCTGCACTACCTGCGCATGGATTTGTCGCAACCCGCCGACTACGCGCGCCTCGCCGCCATGGTGCAGGAACGCCGGGCCGATTCGCTGGTGATGTACCTGGCCACGGCGCCCGCGCTCTTCACGGCCGTGGCGGAGCAGATTGGCGCGGCCGGCCTGGCCGGCCCGGCGACGCGCATGGTGCTGGAAAAGCCCCTGGGCCACGACCTGGAATCCAACCGCGCCATCAACGCGCTCCTGCGCAGCGTGCTCCAGGAAGAGCAGATCTTCCGCATCGACCACTACCTGGGCAAGCCTTCGGTGCAGAACCTGTTCGCCCTGCGCTTTGGCAACAGCCTGTTCGAGCCGCTGTGGCGGCGCGAGACCATCGCCAACATCCAGATCACCATCGCCGAGGAGCTGGGCGTGGAGACGCGCGGCGCCTTCTACGACCAGACCGGCGCGCTGCGCGACATGGTGCAGAACCACGCCTTGCAGCTGCTCTGCGCCATCGGGATGGAGCCGCCGATCAACGCCGGCGCGAACGCCATCCGCGACGAAAAGCTCAAGGTGCTGCAATCGCTCAAGCCGTGGACGCCGGAAACGCTGGCGCAGCACGTGGTGCGCGGGCGCTACACCGCCGGCAGCCTGCAGGGGGCAAGCGTGCCGGGCTACCGGGAGGAAGCCGGCGTGTCCCCCACCAGCAACACCGAAACCTTCGTCGCGCTGCGCACCGAGATTGCCAACTGGCGCTGGGCCGGCGTGCCCTTCTACATCCGCACCGGCAAGCGCCTGGCGGGGCGCGATGCGCACATCGCCGTCAACTTCCGGCCGGTGCCGCACCCCATTTTCCGCACGCCCACGGGCGCGGCCAACCGGCTGCTGATCAACCTGCAACCCAAGGACGGGCTGGAGCTGCAACTGCTGTCGCAAAGCGCCAGCCAGAACCAGACGGAGCCGACGCTCGCCCAGGTCAGCCTGGACCTGGATTTCGAGCAGCGCTTCGGCGCCGAGCGCGTGGGCGCCTACGAGCGCCTGCTGCTCGATGTGATCGCCGGGCGGCTGAACCTGTTCGTGCGCAGCGACGAACAGGAGGAAGCCTGGCGCTGGGTCGAACCCATATTGCGGCATTGGCAGAACGACGCCCAGGGCCCCCGGCCCTACGCCGCCGGCAGCTGGGGGCCGAGCGCGGCCAGCGCCATGATTGCGCGCGAGGGGCATTGCTGGAGCGAGGAAGTGTGAGCGCCCCAACGCAGCGGCCGGCACGTCAGCGCCCCGGGCCGGCGAGGTCGAGCGCGCGGGCGGCGCCGTAGAGCGCGGGCGCACCCGCCGGGTCGACCACCCAGCAGGGAATGGAGGCCAGATAGCCCTGGAAGCGCCCCTTGCCTTCAAAGCGCGCACGAAAACCCGAGCCGTCGAACCAGGCGCCCAGGCGCGGCACGATGCCCCCGCCCAGGTAGATGCCGCCCTTGGCGCCCAGGGTGAGCGCCAGGTCGCCGGCCACGCTGCCGAGAAAGCCGCAGAACAACTCCAGCGCCTGCAGGGCCAGCGCGTCGTGCTGTCCGAGCGCCAGGGCGGTCACCTGCGCGGCTTCGGTGACTTCGCGCCCACCGCATTGCCCGAGCTGGCGCAGGGCGTGGTACAGGTCGACCAGGCCGGCGCCCGAGACGGCGCGCTCGGCCGAGACATGGCCGTAGCGCTCGCGCAGCAGGGCGATGACGTCCGCTTCCTGCGCCGTCTGCGCTGCCAGCGTCACGTGCCCGCCTTCGCCGGCGAGCGGCACGCCGTCCGCGCTCCCCGGCGGGAACACCAGGCCGGAAACACCCAGGCCGGTGCCCGGCCCGATCAGCCCCACGGCGGCGCCCGGCACCGCCGCGCCGCCCCCCACCTGGCGCAGGTGCTGCGCGGAGAGGCGCGGCAAGGCGAGCGCCAGGGCGGTGAAATCGTTGAGGAACACCAGCCGCTGCAAACCCAGCGCCTCGCGCACCGCGCGCTGGGAGAAGTTCCAGCTGTGGTTGGTCATGTGGATGGCGTCGCCGGTCACCGGGTTGGCAATGCCGAATGCGCCCTCGCGCGGCTCGGGCACGGCGACCTGCGCCAGGTAGTCGCGCACGGCGTCCGTGAGCGTGGGGTAGTCGCCGCAAGGCTGGACGCGGATGTCCTGCAAGGGGCCGTCCGGCCCGGCCTGCCAGGCCAGCCGGATGTTGGTGCCGCCGATGTCGGCGAGAAGGCGGGAAGTCTGCATGGGGCGGGACAGCTTAGGGGCCGGGCCCCTATATTGCTATTTATTATGTAGCATACTGCACAGATACATCAAGCGCTGGAGCCCATTTTTACTTGAAATCCTGGCAGAAGGCCAGACCGGCTGCGCGCCGGGCGGCCGTGCCTCCACACCGTCTCAGGCCACGCGCTCCTGCGTGCGCGCGTCGAACCAGTGCGCATGGGCGGGCGAGACGGCCAGGCCCACGCGCTCGCCGGGCCGCACGCGCGCCTGCGCATCGGTGCGCAGCGTGACGTTGCCGGCCGGCGTGTCGACCACCACGTAGGTGTCCGGGCCCGTCGGCTCGACCACGCTGACCTGCCCGCGCCAGGGCGCGTCGTCCTGCAGCACCAGGTGTTCGGGGCGCACGCCCAGCAGCAACTCCGTGGCATGGGTGGGCGCGGCGAGCGCCAGCGCCGCGCCCTCGATACCGAATTGCCCCGCGCCCTGCGCGCCGCCGCGCAGCAGGTTCATGGTCGGCGAGCCGATGAACGTGGCGACGTAGGTGTTGGCCGGGTGGTTGTAGATCTCGCTGGGCGTGCCGAGCTGCTGCACCACGCCGCCCTTCATGACGGCGATGCGCGAACCCAGCGTCATGGCCTCGACCTGGTCGTGCGTGACGTACACGCTGGTGGTGCCGCTCGCCTGGTGCAGGCGCTTGATTTCGGCGCGCATTTCCACGCGCAGCTTGGCGTCCAGGTTGGACAGCGGCTCGTCGAACAGGAACAGCTTCGGCTGGCGCGCCAGCGCACGGCCCATGGCCACGCGCTGGCGCTGGCCGCCCGAGAGCTGGCTGGGCCGGCGGTCCAGCAGGTGGCCGATCTGCAGCATGGCCGCCACCTCGGCGATGCGTTTTTCACGCTCGGCCTTGGGCATCTTGCGCATTTCGAGCGCGAAGCCGATGTTGTCCGCCACGCTCATGGTGGGGTAGAGCGCGTAGCTCTGGAACACCATGGCGATGTCGCGGTCGCGCGGCGGCATGCCCACCACGTTCTGGCCGCCGATACGGATCTCGCCCTCGGTCGGCTCGGCCAGCCCGGCGATGATGCCGAGCAGCGTCGACTTGCCGCAGCCCGAGGGGCCGACCAGGATCAGGAACTCGCCCGGCGCGACCTGGATGTCCACGCGGCGCAGCACCTCCACGCTCTTGTCGCCCTTGCCAAAGCGCTTGTTGATGCCTGCGATGTCGAGTGATGACGCCATGATCTTTCCTTACCCTCTTACCCTTTGACGGCGCCGGCGGTGAGCCCGCGCACAAAAAACTTGCCGGCCAGCACGTAGACCACCATGGTCGGGAGCCCGGCGATGATGGCGGCGGCCATGTCCACGTTGTAGGCCTTCACGCTGCTGCTGGTGTTGGCCAGGTTGTTCAGTCCCACGGTGATGGGCTTGGACTCGGTGCCGGAGAACACCACGCCGAACAGAAAGTCGTTCCAGATATTGGTGAATTGCCAGATCAGGGCGACCATCACGATGGGCGTGGACAGCGGCAGCACGATGCGCCAGAAGATCTGCCAGAAGCCCGCGCCGTCCATGCGCGCCGCGTTCACCAGCTCCTGGGGGATCGCCGCGTAGTAGTTGCGAAAGAACAGCGTCGTGCCCGCCAGGCCCGCCAGGCAGTGCACCAGCACCAGCCCGCCGATGGAGCTCGACAGCCCCAGCCAGCCGAGCACCTGGCTCATCGGCAGCAGCACGACCTGGAAGGGCATGAACACGCCGAACAGCAGCAGGCCGAAGAGCGCGTCGCTGCCCCGGAACTTCCACAGGCTGAGCACGTAGCCGTTGAGCGCGCCCCACACGGTGGAGATGAGCACGGCGGGGACCGCCATCGCCACCGAGTTCCAGAAGAAGGGACGCAGGCCGTTGCAGTCCACGCCCGTGCAGGCGCTCTGCCAGGCGGTGCTCCAGGCCGACCCGTCCAGGCCCTGCGGCAGCGCGAGCAGCGCGGACGAGCGGATTTCCTCGGCACCCTTGAACGAGGTCACGAGCATCGCGTACAGCGGGAGCAGGAAAAACGCCGTGGCCAGGGCCAGCACGCCATAGACCATGAGGCGGCCGAAGGAGGGAAACAAGGAGGGCTTAGCGGTCATGGGGTTTCGTCCGCAGTTCGCTGTACAGGTAGGGCACCACCAGCGCCGCGACGGTGGCCAGCATCATGGTGGCGCTGGCCGCGCCCAGGCCGATCTGGCCGCGCGTGAACGACATGGTGTACATGAAGGTGGCGGGCACGTCGGTGGCGAAGCCGGGCCCGCCGGCCGTGAGTGCCATCACCAGGTCGAAGCTCTTGATCGCCAGGTGCGACAGCACCATGAGCGTGGAGAAGAACACCGGGCGCAGCGCCGGCAGCACGATGCGCCAGTAGATGCGCGGCAGCGAGGCGCCATCCACCTGCGCGGCCTTGATGATGCTGTCGTCGACGCCGCGCAGGCCCGCCAGGAACAGCGCCATGGCAAAGCCCGCGCTCTGCCAGATGCCGGCGATGACCACGCAGTAGATCGCCATCTCGGTGTCCACCAGCCAGCCGAATTCAAAGTTGGGGAAACCCCAGTCGCGCACCATCTTCTCGATGCCCAGGCCGGGGTTCAGCAGCCACTTCCAGGCCGTGCCGGTCACGACAAAGGACAGCGCCATGGGGTAGAGGTAGATGGTGCGCAGTGCACCTTCGGCGCGGATCTTCTGGTCCAGAAGAATGGCCAGAACGACGCCAATGGCGAGCGATCCGCCCACATAGCCCACGCCGAAGATGCCCAGGTTCTTCAGGGCCACCCACCAGCGGTCCATCTCCCACAGCCGCTCGTACTGCGCCAGGCCCGCCCATTCGTAGTTGGGCAGCATGCGCGATGTGCTCAGGCTGAGCACGCCGTTCCAGACCATGAGGCCGTAAATGAAGGCGAAACCGAGCACGAAGGCCGGCGCCACGACCAGCCTGGGCAGCCAG
>MEDL01000078.1 GCA_001724785.1 Acidovorax sp. SCN 68-22
CCCCCACGCCGCCGCGCCAGCGGCCGCACCACCCTGAGCGACGTGGCGCGCGCGGCCGGTGTGAGCCCGATCACCGCGTCACGCGCTCTGCGCGGCGAACGCGGCGTGGCGCAGGACCTGGTCCAGCGCGTGAAGGACGCCGCACAGCAACTGGGTTACGTGCCGGACCCCGCCGCCCGCGCCCTGGCCTCGCAGCGCAGCGTGCAAGTGCCGGTGCTGGTGCCGCTTCTGTCCAACGCGTTGTTCGTCGACGTGCTCGACGCGGTGCACCGCACACTCTTCCCCCACGGCTACCAGGCCCTGATCGGCGTGACGCACTACGACCCGGTGGAAGAGGAGCAGTTGCTGCGTACCTACCTGGCCCACCGCCCGGCCGGCCTGCTGGTCACGGGCTTCGACCGCACCGAGGCAGCGCGCCAGCTCATCGCGGCCAGCGGCGTGCCCTGTGTGCACCTGATGGAAATGACCTCGGCCCCCGGCGTGTATTGCGTCGGTTTCTCGCAGCAGGACGCCGGCCACGCCATGACCGCCCACTTGCTCCAGCGCGGCCGCCGCCGCGTGGCCTTTGTCGCCGCGCAGCTTGACCCGCGCACCATGCAGCGGGCCGAGGGCTACCGCCGGTGCCTGCGCGCCGCGGGCTTGTACGACCCGCGGCTGGAACTCCTCAGCCCCGAGCCGTCTTCGATCCGCCTGGGCGGGGAACTGCTGCAGGAGCTGCTGCGCACACGGCCCGAAGTGGACGCGGTGTTCTTCTGCAACGACGACCTGGCCCAGGGCGGCCTGCTGGCGGCGCAGCGCCTGGGACTTGCCGTGCCCGGCCGCGTGGCCATCGCCGGCTTCAACGACCTGGCCGGCAGCGACCAGATGCCGCCCCCCTTGACCACCGTGCGCACGCCGCGCTCGGCCATCGGCGAGGCCAGCGCGCGCATGCTGCTGGCGCTGATGAAGGGCGAGGCGCCGGCGCAGAACTCGGTGGATCTGGGCTTCGAACTGATGGCGCGGGAGAGCAGCTGAGGGTTCTCAGGCGTCGGCCTGGTTCGCCGGATGCGCCATGACAAACGGCGCCAGCGCTTCGCAGTGCGCGGCAATGCGCGCCAGCGTGGGGTACGGGGCCAGGTCCAGCCCGAAGCGGCGGGCATTGAACACCTGCGGCACCAGGCAGCAGTCGGCCATGCCCGGTGTATCCCCGTGGCAGAAGCGCCCCGTCGGCGCGCCGGGGCGGGTCAGCATCTCTTCGAACGCCGCGAAGCCGAGCGCGATCCAGTGGCTGGCCCAGGCCTTGCGCCCTTCGTCGCCCGCCCCCAGGGTGTCTCCGACGTAGTTGAGCACGCGCAGGTTGCCGAGCGGGTGCACGTCGCAGGCAATGGTGAGAGCGAGCGCGCGCACCCGGGCGCGGCCGAGCAGGTCGGCCGGCAGGAGCGGCGCCTCGGGGTAGGCCTCGTCCAGGTACTCCATGATGGCGACCGACTGCGTCAGCACGGCGTCGCCGTCCTGCAGCACCGGCACCAGGCCCGCCGGGTTCACCGCCCGGTAGGCCGGGCTGTGCTGCTCGCCGCCGTCCTTGAGCAGGTGCACCGGAACCGATTCGTAGCCCAGCCCCTTGAGGGCCAGCGCAATGCGCAGGCGGTAGGACGCGGAGCTGCGGAAATAGGTGTAGAGCCTGAGCATGGGAAGCCTTCAAGCCGGCGGGTAGATCTGGCGCACCGTCTGATCGATGGCGCCGAAGATGCTCGCGCCGGCGGCATCCAGCATCTCGATGCGCACGCGGTCGCCGAAGCGCAGGAATTGCGTGGCCGGCTTGCCGCCTTCAATGGTTTCGTACATGCGCACTTCGGCCAGGCAGCAGTAGCCCACGCCGCCGTTGGCGACGCTGGAGCCGTGCAGGCTCCCCTGCTTGTTCGACACCGTACCCGAGCCGATGATGGCGCCCGCGCCCAGCACGCGCGTCTTGGCGGCGTGCGCCATGAGTTCGGCGAAGCTGAAGGCCATGTCTTCGCCCGCATCGGGCTCGCCAAAAGGCTGGCCGTTGATGTGTACGCGCAGCCGCCCCTTGAGTTTGCTGCCTTGCCAGGCGGGGCCGAGTTCGTCGGGCGTCACGGCCACCGGCGAGAAGGCGCTTGCCGGTTTCGACTGGAAGAAACCGAAGCCCTTGGCCAGCTCGGCCGGAATGAGATTGCGCAGCGACACGTCGTTGACCAGCATCACCAGCCGGATCGCATCGGCGCAGCGTGCCGCGCTGGAACCCATGGCGACGTCGCCGGTCACCACGGCCACCTCGGCTTCGAGGTCGATGCCCCAGTCTTCGCTGATGGCATCGATGGGGTCGCGCGGCCCGACGAACGCGTCCGAACCGCCCTGGTACATCAGCGGATCGGTCCAGAACGAAGCCGGCACCTCGCTCCCGCGCGCCTTGCGCACGAGTTCGACGTGGTTGAGGTAGGCCGACCCGTCCGCCCACTGGTAGGCGCGCGGCAATGGCGAATGGCAGGCGCCGGCGTCGAACGCCTGCGCGCCCTGCGCCGTGCCGGCGTTCAGGCTGTCCGAGACCGCCTGCAGCAGGGGCGCCGTGCGCTCCCACGCGTCCAGCGCCGACTGCAGGGTGGCTGCGATCTGCGGCACGGCGATGCACTGCGAGAGGTCGCGCCGCACGACAACCAGCGTGCCGTCGCGACCACCGGATTTCAGGGTGGCGAGTTTCATGGTCCAAACCTTGGGGATGAGCAGGAGGGGCCGGCGCGCGCAGCGCCGGCGTGCAGGGCGCCCGCCGTCGAAGCGGGGACGCGGAGTCCGGGCGCAGGCTTACTTCGCGGCCAGCTGGCCGGTGACTTCCTTGTAGAGGCCTTCACCGACGCTGGGGATGAACATCTTCCATACCGGCTGCACCTTCTCGCGCATGCGGGCGTGCTCGGCGTCGCTCACCTCGTTGACGACCAGGCCCTTGGCAGCCATGGCGGCCTGGGCCGATTTCTCCTGGTCGCGCGCCACGCCGCGCTGGAAGGCACGGGCCTCGACGGCGGCGTCCTTCAGGATCTTGCGGTCGGCTTCACTGAGCTTGTCCCAGAACTTCTTGGACACCAGCGGAATGAAAGCGCCGTAGCTGTGGCGCGTCAGCGAGAGGTACTTCTGCACCTCATTGAGCTTGAGCGCGGCGATCACGGCCGTGGGCGTTCCCTGGCCGTCCACGGTGCGCGTCTCAAGCGCGGTATAGAGCTCGGGCACGGCCAGCGGCACGGGGTTGGCGCCCAGCGCCTTGATGGTTTCCTGCGAGATCTTGGCCTGGACGGCGCGGAACTTCAGGCCTTCGAAATCTTCGGCCTTGGCAATCGGGTGCTTGCTGTTGGTGGCGTTGAAGAAGCCGTTCTCCCAGTACGCCAGGCCCACCAGGCCCTTCTCGGGCAGCATGGCCAGGAGCTTGTCGCCCACCGGGCCGTCCAGCACCTTTTCCGCCTGCTGCACATTGGCGAACAGGAAGGGGAAGTCGAGGATTTCGTATTCCTTGACCATGCCGGTGAGCGTGGTGGTCTGCGGCACGGTGAACTCGATCGTGCCGCCCTGCAGCGCCGACGTGACCTGCACGTCGTTGCCGAGAGCGCCTGCATAGAAGCCCTTGATCTTGATCTTGCCGCCGCTCTTCGCGTCCACCAGTTCGATGAACTTGGCCACGCCCTGGCCCTGGTGCGATTTTTCCGGCAGGGTGACGGCGAATTTCGCGGTCACCTGGGCCGCTGCCGTCAAGGGGACGGCGACCGCGAAGCTGCCGGCAAGCGCCAGCGCCATCAGTTGGGAAAGAGCTTTCATGGGTTGTCTCCTGGGTTGAAAAGGGGGAAGGAAGTTAGCGCCACCAGCCCGCAGGCACGGTGACCAGCGCCGGGAACAGCACCAGCGCCAGCAGCACGGCCAGCTCGGCCAGCAGGAAGGGCATGACGCCACGCGCCGCCTGGGCGAGCGTGATCTTGCCGATGGAGCCGACGACGTTGAGCACCACGCCAACGGGCGGCGTGATCATGCCGAGCGAGCAGTTGATGATGAAGATGACCCCGAAATAGATCGGGTCGATGCCGGCCGCCGTGACGATGGGCAGGAACACCGGCGTGAAGATCAGCACGATGGGGATGAAGTCCAGCACCATGCCGGAGAGGAAGACCACCAGCATCATGGCCGCGGTCAGGGCGAGGGGGCTGTCTCCCAGCACGCTGAGCCAGCCGCCCACCTGGCCGGGGATGTCGGCGATGGTGATCATGTAGGAGGCCACCATGGCCAGGCTGGCCAGCAGCAGCACCACGGCCGTGGTGCGCGCCGTCACCAGCAGGCAGTGGTACACCGCCGCCGGGGTGAGCTCGCGGTAGATCGCCGCGCCGACGAAGAGCGCGTACGCGGCCGCCACCACCGCTGCCTCGGTCGGCGTGAAGATGCCGAACTTCAGGCCGCCGATGATGATGACCGGCAGCATCAGCGCCCAGAAACCCTTGCCCAGCAGGGCGAGGCGCTCGGGCCAGGGCGTGCGCGGCGCGACCTGCACACTGGCGCGGCGCGAGACCAGCCACCAGGCGATGACGAGCGAGCCGCCCATCATGACGCCGGGCATGATGCCGGCGAGGAACAGCCGCGTGATCGACAGGTTCGCCACCACGCCGAACAGCAGGAAGCCGATGGACGGCGGAATCACCGGCGCGATGATGCCGCCCGCGGCCATCAGCCCGCAGGCGCGCTCGGGGTCGTAACCCGCCTGGCGCATCATGGGCACGAGGATGGCCGCCAGCGCCGCCGTATCGGCAACCGCCGAGCCCGACAAACTGGCCAGCAGGATGGCAGCGAAGATGGCGACATAGCCCAGCCCGCCGCGCAGGTGGCCGACGAAGGCACCAGCCATTTCGACGATGCGCCGCGAGAGGCCGCCGGCGTTCATGAATTCGCCGGCGAGGATGAAGAACGGCACCGCCATCAGCACGAAGTTGTCGGCCCCGCCGATGGCGTTCTGCACGACGATCTGCGAGTCGAACTGGTCCATCTGCAGCATCAGGCCTACGCCCGAGAACAGCAGCGCGAAGGCGATCGGCATGCCGAGTGCGATGAGCACCAGCAGCACGGAGAGGAACAGGAGGGCGCTCACCGCAGGTCTCCCTGGTGGTTGCCATGCGGTGCATCCGCAGCGACATCGGGCATTTTTTCCAGGATGCGGTCGCCCAGGTTTTTGGTCAGCTCGGGCGGTTCCGGCCCGCGCAGCGTGCGCCATATGTTGGAGACGATGGCCAGTGCCATGCCCGCGCCGAAGACCAGCGCAACACCGTACAGCCAGCCGTACGAAATGCCCAGCACGGGGTAGGCGTTTTCCAGGTTGATCCTGGTCTGCGCCCAGCCGCCCACCAGGAACATGCCGCAGGCCCAGAGCATCAGCGCGCCGGTGAGGACCACCAGGACCTTGCGCCCGGCCATGGGCAGGCGCTCGACCAGGCCATCGAAACCGATGTGCGCGCGCTGCACCGAAGCGAGGATGGCGCCGAGGAAGATCAGCCAGACGAAGAGCAGCCGCGAGAGCTCCTCGGACACGGCGATGCCCGAGTTGAACGCATAGCGCAGCACGACGTTGCCGAAGACCAGCACCGCCATCACCGCCAGGCAGGCGACGATGGCGATCTCCAGCATGCGCACGCAGGCGCGCCCCAAGCGGTTGCCCATGGTGTCGTCCTTTCGGTACCGCGCTCTGTGCTTATTGGGCGACGTAGCTGCCGTCGTGCATCCACGCAGCGTGCTTCGGGGCCTTCTTGGTACGCGCCCACTCGTTGAGCATGTCCCACTTCACGTCGTCGAGCTTCTTCATCATGTCGGGCGTTCCGGTGTTCACGGCCAGTTCCAGGCGATGCCCGCTCGGGTCGCGGAAGTAGATCGACTTGAAGATGGTGTGCTCGGTCGGGCCGATGACCTCGATGCCGTCGGCCTCCATGCGTGCCTTGGCTTCCATCATCTCTTCCATGCTGCCCACTTCCATGGCCAGGTGCTGCGTCCAGGTGGGGGTGTTGCGGTCGCGGTCCATGGGCGGCTTGGTGGGCAGCTCGAAGAATGCCAGGATGTTGCCGTTGCCCGCGTCCAGGAAGATGTGCATGTACGGGTCCGGGTCCTTGGTGGAAGGCACCTCGTCTTCCGCAATGGCGAGGATGAAATCCATGTTCAGGTACTTGCCATACCACTCGACTGTTTGCTTGGCGTCGATGCAGCGGTAGGCCACATGGTGGAACTTCTTGATCTTCATGCGCTTGTCTCCAATCGGGTACGCCGTGCCGGCATCCGTAAGGCCGCCGTGGGGCAGCATGGACACGGCATGCTGCGGGCGGGTCGCAGGCCGTGTACTGGGCGCTGCGATGGATTGAATTAAAGACCGTCCCGATCTATTATTCAAACGCTTTATTTTTCTGCATTCACAAGGCATTTCTATGAATGTCAGCCTGCGGCAGTTGCGTGCGCTGATCGCACTGGTGCGCACCGGGAGCTTCACCCAGGCCGCCGCATCGCTGCACGTGACGCAATCGGCGCTGAGCAGCCTGATCAAGGAACTGGAGCAGAACCTGGGCGTGCGCCTGGTCGAGCGCAGCACGCGCAGTATCGGCCTGACCGAGGCGGGACGGGGCTTCGTGCCGCTGATCGACAAGATCCTGCAGGACCTCGACGGCGTGCTCGGCGGCATCGACGACCTCAAGGCACTGCGGCGCGGCGTGGTCCGCGTGGCGGCGCCGCAGCTCATGGCCTGCACGCTGATGCCGGAAGTCATCGCCGCCTACCGCCGCGAGCACCCCGGGGTGCAGGTGCGCCTGTCCGATTGCGCGGTCGACGGCGTGCTCACGCGCGTGGCGGCCGGCGAGGCAGATTTCGGCGTGGGCCCCGAACGCGGCACCGGCCCGGGCATTTCCGGTGAAACACTGTTTGAAATGCCCTTCATGGTGGTGTTTCCGCCAGGTCACCCGCTGGAGGATCTGCCGCGCGTGGCCTGGAGCGACGCCGTCGCGCACCCCTTCATCGCCTTGCAGGGCCAGTTTGCCGAACGTCTGTCGCTCGACCTGCATGGGGCGCTGCGCGAGATCACGCTCAACCCGAGCAACGAAGTCACCTTCATGACCACGGCGCTGAGCATGGCCAGCGCCGGCCTGGGCATCACCGCCTGCCTGCCCTACGCGCGTTCGCTGGTGCACCTGTACCAGTTGCGCATGGCGCCGCTCCACGACCCCCAGGTGGTGCGCAAGTTCCTTGTCTACCAGCGCAGCGCCGCCACGCTCTCGCCGGCGGCGGAAAGCTTCCGGGATTTCCTGCTGGAGTACGTGGCTTCGCACCACTGGAACGCCGCGGGCGAGGCGGCCGCCCTGGCCGCCTCGGGCAGTGCAGCCCCTTCAGGCGGCCACGCCGGCCGCTGACACCACGCCACCACCGCCGGGTGGCAGCACCTGGCGCCCCACGGCCTCGCCGATCATGATCAAGGCCGGCGGCTTGACGCCGTAACGCACGGCCAGCCCGGGCAGCGTGGCCACCGTGCCGACGATGCAGCGCTGCTCGGGCAGCGTGGCGCGCTCGATCAGCGCCGCTGGCGTGGTGGCCGGCAGGCCGTGGGCCACGAGTTGCTCGCAGACCACGGGCAGCGTGGCCACGCCCATGTAGATCACCACCGTCTGCCAGGGACGCGCGAGCGCGCTCCAATCGAGTTGCACCGTGCGGTCTTCCTGTGCACCTTGCAGGTGCCCCGTGGCATAAACCAGCATGCCGGCGGTCTCGCGGTGGGTGAGGGGAATACCCGTTGCCGCCGCAGCCCCTTGGGCGGCGCTGATGCCGGGAATGGTGTCGCAGGCAATGCCAGCCGCCGCAAGCCCTTCCGCCTCTTCCCCGCCCCGTCCAAAGACGAAGGGGTCGCCCCCCTTGAGCCGCACCACCCACCGTCCCTGGCGCGCCAGTTGCACCATCAGTTCAATGATGCCTTCCTGCGGCAAGCTGTGGTTGCGGCTTTGCTTACCCACGTAGATCCGCTCTGCGCCTGGGGCAATGTGAGCCAGCACGGCCTCGGACACCAGATGGTCGTAGAGCACCAGTTCGGCGCTGCCCAGCACGCGCACCGCCTTGAGCGTCAGGAGTTCCGGGTCTCCGGGACCGGCCCCCACCAGCGTAACCCGGCCCCAAGATGCGGCTTGGGGGTGGGGTACAGCGCCTTCAGCGCCCGGGGCAACATCGTTCATCGCTTCTCCTGGATTCCAATCTGGTCATTGTCAAAAGCGGCAGCGTGCGCGTTCTTGATGTCGGTCAAGTACTCGACACGGGATAACCCTGATTATTTGTGCGTCTTCGCCCTTGCGCCACGCCATGTTGTTTTTCCTTGACCTTTCCCTGTGCCGCCGGTACGCGGCGGCCAGCGCCTACATGGCCTTGATGGCGGGGTTTGCCACTGCGGGCGAGACGCAGACAGCCCCTGATGCGACGCGCCAGCAGGCCCTGGTGCGCATGGTGCGCCAGGACTGCGGTTCCTGCCACGGTCTGCACCTGACAGGCGGCCTGGGCCCGGCACTCACCCACGAGGCCTTGGCGGGCAAACCCCTCGACTCCCTGGCCGCCACCATCTACGGCGGCCGCCCCGGCACCCCCATGGCGCCCTGGAAGGCCATGCTCAGCGAAGCCGACGCCCTGTGGATCGCCCAGCAACTGATGGCCGGATTCCCCGAGCCGCAGAAAGATGCCCGATGAAACGCCGTGACTGCCTCGCCCTGCTGGGCGCCTCCTCCCTGCTGCTGGCAGGCTGCGCCAGCACCGGCACCCCGCCCTCCCTGGTCGGAACCGGCGACTTGGGCGTCGTCGTGGCGCGCTCCACGGGCACGCTGGCCATCGTCAACACCAGTTCACGCAAGCTGCTGGCCGAGGTGAAAGGCCTGGGAGATCTCTCGCACGCCTCGGTGGTGTTCTCGCGCGACGGCCGCCACGCCTACGTGTTCGGGCGCGACGGCGCGCTCACCAAGGTGGACCTGCTGACGCAGCGCATCGCCGGCCGCGTGATGCAGGCGGGCAACTCCATCGGCGGCGCCATCAGCGCCGACGGCAGCCTGGTGGTGGCGCAAAACTACACACCCGGCGGCATCAAGGCCTTCGACACCGCCACGCTGGAACTGGTCGCCGACGTGCCCGCCGAGTTCGAACCCGGCCGCCTGTCGCGCGTGGTCGGCCTCGTGGACCTGCCGGGCCGGCGCTTCGCCTACAGCCTGTTCGACGCCAACGCCATCTGGATCACCGACCTGTCCGATCCGGCACGCCCCGTCACCACCAAGCTACCGAACATCGGCCGCCAGCCCTACGACGCGCTCGTCACGCCCAATGGCCGCCACTACATCGCCGGCCTGTTCGGCGAGGACGGCCTGGCCATGGTGGACCTGTGGGAAGAACAACCCCGCGTGCGCCGCATCCTCGGCGGCTACGGCCGCGGCCAAGAGCCGCTGCCGGTCTACAAGATGCCGCACCTGCGCGGCTGGGCCGTGGCCGGGCGCCGCGCCTACCTGCCCGCCATCGGCCGCCACGAAGTACTGGTGGTGGACACCGACACCTGGCAGGAAGTGGGCCGCATCCCGGTGGCCGGTCAGCCCGTGTTCGTGATGGCCCGGCCCGACGGCCGCCAGGTGTGGGTCAACTTTTCCGTGCCCGACTACCACCGCGTGCAGGTCATCGACACCACCACGCAGAAGATCGTGCGTACGCTGGAGCCCGGCAAGGCCGTGCTGCACATGGAATTCACGCCACGCGGCGAGTCGGTCTGGATCAGCTCGCGCGACGACCACCGCGTCAGCGTGATCGACACCCAGACCTTCGCCACCCAGGCAACGATGACGGTGGATTCGCCCAGCGGCATTTTCTTCACGTCCCGCGCCGCGCGGTTGGGGTTCTAGATGAACCCCCAACCCGACCTGCGCCTGACCCTGCTCAACCCCTGGCAGCGCGGCTTTCCGCTGGTGCGCGAACCCTTCGCGCAGATCGCGGGTTCCCAGGGCCTGAGCACCGAGGAGGTGCTGGCTGGCTATGCCCGGCTGCAGCAGGAAGGCGCCCTGAGCCGCATCGGTGGCGTGTTCGCGGGCAATGCCGGTGGCGCCGCCCTGCTGGCCGCCATGGCCGTGCCGCCCGAGCGGCTGGACGCGGTGGCCACCGTGGTCTCCAGCCACCCCGGCGTGAACCACAACTACCAACGCGAGCACCACTACAACCTCTGGTTCGTGATGACTGGGCAGGACGATGCCGCCGTGCGCGCCGCCATGCGCTCGCTCGAAGAGGCCACGGGATTGAGCGCGCTGCAACTGCGCATGCAGCGCGCCTACCGCATCGACCTGGGCTTCGACCTGCGCGGCAACACCGCCCCTGCGCCCATGGCGGCGGCGCGCGAGGCCACGCCGGTGCTCGATGCCGACCAGCCGCTCGCCGCCCTGCTCGAAGACGGCCTGCCGCTGGTGCCGCGCCCCTACGACGCCTGGGCCCAGGCGCTGGGCCGCACCGGCGAATCGGTGCTGCAGACGCTGCAGCAATGGCTGGACCAGGGCACGGTGCGGCGCATCGGCGCCATCGTACGCCACCACGAACTGGGCTTCGACGCCAACGCCATGACGGTGTTCAACATTCCCGACGCCCAGGTGGATGCCTGCGGCGAGGCGCTGGCGCGGGTGACCGGGGTGACGCTGGCCTACCGGCGCGAGCGCGCCGAGGGCTGGCCCTACAACCTGTACTGCATGGTGCATGGCCGCGACCGCAGCGCCGTGCGCGACGTGCTCGCACGCGCCATCGCCGAAGCCGGCCTCGGCAACTTTCCGCACGAGGTGCTGTTCTCCTGCCGCCGCTTCAAGCAGACCGGGCCGCGGCGCTTCCGCGCCCTGCCCACGTCCGGCACCGTCACGACCCCGGAGGTGCTTGATGCTGTCGCCGGATGACGCCCGCCTGCTCGAGCGCCTGCATGGCGAACTGCCGCTGACCGAACGGCCCTTCGCCGATGTAGCGGCCGAGTTCGGCTGGACCGAGGACTACGTGATCGGCCGGCTCTCGGCCCTGCTGGAAAGCGGCATGCTCACGCGCTTCGGCCCGCTGTTCCAGATCGAGCGTGCGGGCGGCCTGTTCGTGCTGGCCGCCATGGCCGTGCCCGAGGAGCGCTACGAGGCCGTCACGGCCCAGGTCAACGCCCACCCCGAGATCGCGCACAACTACCGGCGCGCGCACGCGCTCAACATGTGGTTCGTGCTCGGCACCGAAACGCCGGCGCAGTGCGCCGCCGCCATCGAACGCATCGAGGCCGAGACGGGCTTGCCCGTGCTGGCC
This sequence comes from Acidovorax sp. SCN 68-22, assembly GCA_001724785.1. Classification (GTDB taxonomy): domain Bacteria; phylum Pseudomonadota; class Gammaproteobacteria; order Burkholderiales; family Burkholderiaceae_C; genus Simplicispira. The sequence goes on from MEDL01000078.1 coordinate 11,308, forward strand.
TTCCCGAAAGAGCGCGAGTTCTTCGTCGAACTCAAGCTCCCCCTGACCAGCGGAGAAGCCCATGGCGCTTGACGATTTCGACCGCGCCCTGATCGCCGCCACGCAGGGCGGCCTGCCGCTGGTGCCACGCCCCTACGACGCCGTGGGCGAACGCCTGGGCGTGTCGGGCCAGCAGGTGCGCG
>MEDL01000079.1 GCA_001724785.1 Acidovorax sp. SCN 68-22
CCTTGCCGAGCTGGGCCCGGGCAAAGGTCTCGGCCACGCACTGCGCCATGCCGCGCTGCCCGCCGCGCACGCGCAGGCCCCCGCCCGCCCGGACCACGGCGTCAAAGGCCTGCAAGGCCTGGGTGGACCATTCTTCGGCGGACATGGAAGGAGTGTGGCACGGCAGGCTTTTCCGGCGGGAAAGCAGGATTCGGTGAGATCGGCGGACGCAAGTATGCTGTAAAAAAACCCAGGTACACCACCGCGGCTGGGTGCGCACGGCCTGCCGCCGGTGACGCGCGGCGCGTCCTCGGCCGCACAAGCCATCAAGGCGCCGCGCAAGCGCTGAGGCTGCCGAGCCTTTGCGCCCGCCGCCTACAGAGCGCCGTCCACGGCCGGCCTAGCATGGTCGCTTGCCAAGGCCATTGCCGAGGCCATTGCCAAGGATTGCGCCATGAACCCCATCGACCCCCCCAGCCGCGAACTGCCCCAAGAGCACCCCCAGCCCAGCGTGAACACCACGGTGCCGGTGGAGCAGGCGCAGCGCGGCCATGAGCGGCAGGAAGAGACGGGCGCGCCCAACTCGCCGCAGTTGCCGCACGAACGCGACCAGTCGGTCGGCATGACGGATGGCAACCCAAGCCCCCTCGTGCAGCAGGCGTACCGCGACGTAGAGCGCGGACTGGTCAATACCGATGCGGGCCGCGAAGCGCACAACGTCGGCAAGCCGGTGGTCCCGCCCGAGCCTGCGCCGCCGGGCACCCCGGGCCCCGTGGAGCCCGACCACCGCTGAGTCCGATAGCTATTCAACCAATAGCTGTATCCATAAGGTGGACGGGCGCTGGGCCCCGATTTCCCCAATATTTCCACCTCCTTGGTGCGCAACGCGGACGCTCTTGAGCAGCGCCCTGCGCCGCTCTGCAATTTCCCCGCTGCGCGCCTACTAAACTAGACCAAGGGCGCTCAAGCATGGTGCGCCTGAAAAAGAAGAGCCAGGGAGACGGGATGAACAGAGTGGTAGGCGCCGCGACGATGGCGTTGGCCTTGATGGCATGCGATGCCATGGCCCAGCCTGCGGGCCCCTATGCGTTGGCAGAGGGAGGGCATGCAGTGCTCGACCGCACTACGGGGCTGGTATGGAAGCGCTGCCAGGAAGGCAAGCAATGGGACGGCCGCTTCTGCAAAGGCATAGGCAAGGAGCTGGGCTGGGAAGACGCACGGCGCGCATCGAACGGCGCGTGGCGCCTGCCGTCCGCGAAGGAACTCAAGACCCTGACGAGGCCTGCGAACAGCGACGGCGCCACCGTCGATGGGGCCGCCTTCCCCGATACCGATCCGGGCCTCTTCTGGTCGGCCTCGCCCAGTGACAACGATCCGGCCGCCGCCTGGACCGTCGATTTCGAAAAAGGCGTTGCCTTTGGTTTTGCGAAACGCAGTTACAAGAGTCATGTGCGGCTGGTGCGCGACGCGCAACCGCCGGACATGCGCCAGGGCGCGCCTGCCGCAATCGCGCTCCCGGCAAGGGTGCGCTTCGTCCTCGCGGACCACGGCGGCACCGTCATCGACCACAGGACCGGGCTGGCCTGGAAACGCTGCCAGGAAGGAAAACAATGGCGCGGCGCCGGCTGCGAGGGCGCGGGCCGCAAACTGAACTGGCACGACGCAACGCGCGCAGGGGCAGGCGGATGGCGTCCGCCCCAGGTTGGCGAGCTCAAGAGCCTCCTCGAATGGCGCAGGACCGACCACGAGACCATCGACCCGCGCATCTTCCCCGGCACCGAATCAGGCGTTTTCTGGTCCGCTTCGCCCAGCGACACCAATCCCGGCGCGGCCTGGACCGTCGATTTCGGCAAAGGTTACGCTTTCGGGAATGAAACGCGTCACACGCCCGCCTACCTGCGGCTGGTCCGCACGGCTCCTTGAAGAGAGAACGCAGCATGCATCCGCTGATCACCGCCCTGTTTTTGTCCACCGCCCTGGTTCTGGTCGGATGTTCGCGCCACCAGGCCGACCTGGAACGCGGCATGGCGGCCTATCGCAAGGGCGACTATGCGGCCGCACTCAAGGAGTTGCAGCCGCTTGCCGAGGACGGCAACCCGCAGGCGCAATTCCAACTGGGATGGATGCACCGTGAAGGCCAGGGGCTACCGTCCGATGCTGTGCAGATGGCGAAGTGGCTGCGCAAGTCGGCAGAGCAGGGATACATGGAAGCGCAGTTCCATCTGGGGGAACTGTATGCACGGGGCATTGGCGTGCGTGAACATCCGGCACAGGCGCTGCAATGGTTCCTCAAGGCCGCCGATCAGGGCCATGCGCGGTCGCAGTTCAACGCGGGCGAGATGTATGCGTATGGCGGCCCGGGGGTGAAGAAGGACGTGGTGGCTGCCTACGCCCTCTACAGCCTCCCCGACAAGGGCGACGCCTCCTTGGGAAATTCAAAGAAGTCGGCGTTGAGCAGCCTCGCGCGCAAGCTGTCCCGGGACGAAGTGCAGGCCGGCAAGGCGCTCGCAAGCCAGATGACGAGCGCTGGCAGCAGCCCCTCCAAAGTGCTTGCCCAACGCTAGGGCCACTCAGCCGCGAGCGCTCGCGCCCAGCGCCCGCTCCGCAGCGCCGAGTGCCACCGCCGCCTTCGCGTAGCCCCGCCAGGGGGCGTTGCCCACGCGCAGGCGCTCTTCGATGTTGGTCACGGTCCAGTGCGCGCCGCTGGCGATGGTGGGCAATTCCGACCAGGCGACCGGAACGGAAACGCCCAGACCCGGCCGCGCGCGTGCCGACCAGGCGGCCACGGTGGTGGCGCCGCGGCCGTTCCTCAGGTAGTCGACGAAGATCTTGCCGACGCGGTTCTTCGGCCCGCTCTTGGCGACGAAGCGCTGCGGAATCGTGCGCGCCAGGTGCTGCACGACGGCCTGCGAAAACGCCTTGCTGCTGTCCCAGTCGCGCAGCCGCTTGATGGGCACGACCACGTGCAGGCCCTTGCCGCCGCTGGTTTTCAGGAACGCGGGCAGGCCGAGTTCGCGCAGCAGCACGCGCACCAGCTCGGCGCCCTCCTGCACCTGCACCCAGGGCACGCCTTCACCGGGGTCGAGGTCGAAGGTGATGCGGTCGGGGCGCTCGATGCGGTCGGCGCGCGCGTTCCAGGTGTGGAACTCGATCACGTTCATCTGCGCCGCCGACAGCAGGCCTTCGGCCGAGTGGATTTCCAGCAGCGGTCCGTGGCCCGGATCAAGCCGGGGGTCGAGCGCCGCGATCCCGGGCAGGCGGTCGGCGTCGCCGTGTTTCTGGAAGAACGTTTCCTTGCCAACGCCGTCCGGTGCGCGCACCAGCGCCACCGGCCGGTCCCGCAGATGCTCGAGCATCAGCGGCCCGACGGTGGCGTAGTAGCGGGCGAGGTCCAGCTTGGTGCTGCCGCTCGCGCGGTCGATGACCCGTTCGCCGTGGGTGAGGTGCAGCCCTGGGGGCAACTCGGCGGCGGTGGCGTCGGGCCGGCCTGGCTTGTGGCCGGTGCCCGCCGGTGGCGGCTCGGCGCGCTCGCGCACGATGGCCTTCGCCGGCTTGTCGCTGCGCAGGCCCTTGAAGACTGCGTGCCGGACGTGCCCGTCCTGGGTCCACTCGGCAAAGGCGACTTCGGCCACCAATGTCGGGGCCAGCCAATGCGCCCCGCGCGCGTCCGGCGGTACCCGGAAAAACGGGCAGACTTTTTGCACGTGGGCATCCAGCTGGCTGCGCAGGCGCTGGAGCGCCGCGTCGGTGAAGCCGGTGCCCACCTTGCCGGCATAGAGCAACCGGCCCTGGGGGTCGTGCACGCCGAGCAGCAGCGCGCCCAGGCCACTGCGGCTGCCCCGCGGTTCGGTGAAGCCGCCCAGGACGAACTCCTGCCGCTGGCTGCACTTGAGCTTGATCCAGTCGCTGCTGCGCCCGCTGCGGTAGTGCGCGTCGGCGCGCTTGCCGATCACGCCCTCGAAACCGATCTTGCACGCCGAGGCGACCAGGTCCGAGGCGCGCGCCTCGAACGCGGCGCTGAAGCGCAGCTTGCCGCCTTCGGCCGGCGCCCACAGCGCCTGCAGCGCGGCGCGGCGCTCGGTCAGCGGCACCGCGCGCAGGTCGCGCCCGGCATGGAACGGCAGGTCGAACAGCGTGTACACCAGTTCGGTGGTCGATCTGCGGTCGAAGGCGTTCTGCAGGCGCTGGAAGTCGGGCGCTCCGTTGTCGCCGTCGGCGGTGATTTCGCCATCCAGCCAGGTCGAGCGCAGGCCCAGGCCCTTCACGGCCTGGGCGATGGTCGGGAGCTTTTCCGTCCAGTCGTTGCCGCTGCGCGTGAACAGGCGCACGCTGCCGCGCGCATCGATGCGGGCGAGCATGCGGTAGCCGTCGAACTTGAGCTCGTACAGCCAGCGCGCGGGCCCCGACGGCGGCGCGCTCGCCAGCGTGGCGAGCTGGGGCGCCAACGTGTCGGGGAGCTTCTTGAGCGCGGTCCCGAGCGCTGGCCCCGCTGTGTCGGGCGGCGCCTTGACGGCCCTCCTGGTACGCGTCGTTCCGGCCGCGGTGCCCCCCGCAGTGCCCGCATTCACGCTGTCTGGCAGTGCCTCGGTCACGTCGTACTCCGCTGCCGGCCGCGCTTCGCCATCGCGCTCCTTGATGAGCAGCCAGGCCGGCTTCTTGGGGTCGAAGCGCTTGCCGCCCATGCGCACCAGCGCCCAGCTGCCGCGCAGTTTTTCGCCCTCCAGCGTGAACTTGAGGTGGCCGTCCCGCAGCCCCGCGACCGGGTCGCCGTGCGGAATCCAGTGGCCGCGCTCCCACAGGATCACGCGCCCGGCGCCGTACTGGCCGGGGGGAATCTGCCCCTCGAACTGGTTGTAGCCGATGGGGTGGTCCTCCACCTGCATGGCCATGCGCTTGTCCTGCGGATCCAGGCTGGGGCCCTTGGGCACCGCCCAGCTTTTCATGGTGCCTTGGCATTCCAGGCGCAGGTCGTAGTGCAGGCGCGTCGCCCAGTGCTTGTGGATCACGAAGCGCAGCGCTCCAGCCGCCGGCTCCACCGCACCTTGCGGCTCGGGCGTCCGGTTGAAATTGCGCTTCTGGCGGTAGCGCGAAAGCGCGTCGTCCGGTGGGGGGCGGTTCGTTGCCATGGGCAGGCTTTCAAGCGGCCTTGCGCTTGCGCGCCGCCGTGCCCGACGGGGCGGTGCCCTTGGCGGGCGCCTTGCGTGCCGGCGCCTTTTTCGCCGGGGGTTTGGAAGCGACCTTGGTGCCGCTCTTGGCGCCCTTTCCCTCCTTGCCGCCCAGGCTGCGCTGCAGCAGGGCGGTGAGGTCGATCACTTCCGCGCTTTCCGGCGGGGCTTCTTCCGGCTGCAGCACGGTTTGCGTGTCGCCGGCCTCGCGCTTGTGTTCCACCAGGGCCATGACCTGCTCGCGGAACTCGTCCTTGAAGTCTTTCGGGTTCCATGGGCCGGTCATTTCCTCGACCAGCTGTGCGGCCATCTTCTTCTCGGCCGGGGAGATCTTTTGTGCCGATGCGGCCGGCAGGTCCAGCCCATCCGTGGGCTTGACCTCGTCGCCCCAGCGCAGCAGGTTCAGCACCAGCGCCGGCCCGCAGGGCATGAGTGCGGCCAGGTGCTGCTTGGTCTGTATGACCACCGTCGCCAGGCCGACCTTGCCGGTTTCGCGCAGCGTCTCGCGCAGCAGCGCGTAGACCTTGGCGCCCTTGTTGATGGGCGCCAGGTAGTAGGGGCGTTCGAGGTAGGAAAACGGAATGTCGCCGGTGGCGACGAAGCGCTCGATCTCGATCGTCTGCGTGGTCTTGGGGAAGGCGGCCTCGATTTCTTCCTTGGACAGCACGACGTATTCGCCGTCGCCTGTCTGCACGCCTTTCACGATGTGCTCGCGCGTGATCTCCTTGCCGGTGCGTTTGTTCACGCGCTTGTAGCCCACCGGGTCCATGGTGCGCTTGTCCAGCCAGTCGAAGTCGATGCCCTGCTCGCTGGTGGCCGTGTGCAGCCCCACCGGAATGTGCACCAACCCGAAGGAAATCGCCCCTTTCCACAAAACGCGTGTCGCCATGGTCGCCTCCCGCCGCGGCCAAGCCGCAAGGCCACCACCATGGCACCGTGCGCGCGCGGCGCACGTAGGAGCCCGGCACCTGTGCGTGTCGGCACCCGACACCGCCGCGCGGCCAGCAGGGCGCCGGGCAAGCGCACACCGCGCCGACAGGCATGCGGGATGCCGGCCCACGCAACGCGCGGAGCGTTGGCGGAAAGATGGGGGCTTGTGCCGGCCTACCCGGCGCCTTGACTGGAGACTCCCATGGCCCACGACCCATACGCCCCCAAAAGCCACGCTGCCCACGCCCCGGACCCGGACGCACCGGGCGACGGCGACCACTTGTCCCAATACGGCATGCGCTCCACCACGGGCGCCGACCAGGAGGGTTCCACCGCGCAGGGCAAGCAAGACGCCAGCGCGCCCCGCAGCGGCCCCGACCAGGCGGCGTACCACCGCAGCGGCTACGGCGGCTACGGCGGCGGGCCGGAGGCGGACGCGGCCCCGAGCGGCATCGAGGCGTTCGACGAGGAGAGCCGTGTCCGCGAGGCGCGCAACCCCACGCCGCGCACGCTGCCCACGGGCCTGGACGCCGACCCCGCGCCCGGGACCGCCGCGACCAAGCCGCACACAGCGCGAAAGTAGCGGCTGTGCGCGCGGCCGCGGCTGCTACACTCGCCGGCGCAGGAGAGCGCACGCGCCACGCGTGCCACCGAAGGCGCAAACTCCCATGAACGCTCAGGTACCGTACTGCCCACCGTGGAACGCCCGCGTTCCAAACGCCGTCTGGAGAGCCGTCGCACCCGTGACGCACCGAAGGAGCAAGGCCCGCCGAACGGCGGGTTGAATCTCTCAGGTACCGAGGACAGAGGGAGCGGCACGCAGCCCACCGAAGTGGGGTGCGATCACCGTTCTCTGGAGTTCTCTCATGCGAGTCATCGTATTGGGCGCCGGCCTGCTCGGCGTCACCTCGGCCTATTTCCTGCGCCAGCAGGGCCACGACGTCACCGTCATCGACCGCCAGGCCACGCCCGGCGCGGAAACCAGCTTCGCCAACGGCGGCCAGGTGTCGGTCAGCCACGCCGAACCCTGGGCCAACCCCGGCGCGCCGGCCAAGCTGCTGCAATGGCTGGGGCGCGAGGACGCCCCGCTGCTCTTTCGCCTGCGCGCCGACATGCGCCAGTGGGTGTGGGGCCTGCAGTTCCTGCGCGAATGCACGCCGGCGCGCACGCGCCACAACATCGCCCACATCGTGCGCCTGGGCACCTACAGCCGCAGCACGCTGCAGGCGCTGCGGCGCGACCTGGGTCTGGAGTACGACCAGCGCACGCAGGGCATCCTGCACTTCTATACCAGCCAGAAGGAGTTCGACGCCGCCGAGGCGCCCGCGCGGCAGATGCGCGAGCTCGGTTGCGAGCGTCAGGTCATTTCCGCCGACGAAGCCGTGCGCCTGGAGCCCGCGCTGGCGCACATCCGCCCGCAGCTGGCCGGCGCGACCTACACCGCCGAGGACGAATCGGGCGACGCCAACCGGTTCGCGCGCGAACTCGCGGCGCGCTGCGTGGCCGACGGCGTGCAGTTCCGCATGGGCGAGCACATCACCGCGCTGCGCCAGGTGGGTGGGCGCCTCGACCACGTCGAAGTGACCGACGCCGAGGGCCGCTACCAGCGCGTCCGGGGCGACGCCTACGTGCTGGCGCTGGGGAGCTTCTCGCCGCTGCTGGCCAAGCCGCTCGGCCTGAAGCTGCCGATCTACCCGGCCAAGGGCTACTCGGTGACCCTGCCGGTGAAGGACGCCAGCAAGGCGCACCAGGTTTCGCTCACCGACGACGAATTCAAGCTGGTGTTCTCGCGCTACACCTCGGCCGAGGGGGGCGACCGCCTGCGCATCGCCGGCACGGCCGAGCTCAACGGCTACGACCGCGACCTGAACCCGGTGCGCTGCGAGGCCATCGTGCGCCGCGTGGAGGAGCTCTTCCCCGGCGCCGGCGACACCAGCGCGGCGCAGTTCTGGAGCGGCCTGCGCCCGGCCACGCCGTCGAACCTGCCGCTCATCGGCCAGTCGCGCGTGCCCAACCTGTACCTCAACACCGGCCACGGCACGCTCGGCTGGACGCACGCCTGCGGCTCGGGCAAGAGCCTGGCGCGCATCGTCAGCGGGCTGGCGCCGGAGGTGGATTTCGCCTTCATAGGCGCAGGCGCCGGGCGGCCCCGCGGCGCCGCGCTGGTACCGGCCGGGCAGTAGCCGTACGCTATGTTAATGATAGCTTTCAGCGCTTTACGGATAAGCGCTGGAGGCCGATTTGAATCAAAATTTGGCGCCTTCTCGGGCGCTGCGCACTTAGTCGAAGATCTCGCTCAGCCAGGACTTGCGGTGCCGGTAGCGCCGGTCGTCGTGGTCGTAGCGCTCGCCCTGCGGGCGGGCCGGCGGGCGCTGCTCCTGCGAGGGCGCGGGCGGAAGCGAGCGCTCGATCAGCTTGTCGAGTTCGCCCCGGTCGAGCCAGACGCCGCGGCACTGCGGGCAGTAGTCGATCTCGATGCCGCTGCGTTCACTCATGACCAGGGTGCTGTTCGCGCATGTAGGGCACAACATGGGGACTCCTTTGGTGCAGTAGCAGGAACGCCCTGGCCCCGCAAAGCTGCGGGGCCGGGGCGGGGCAGCCGCGCCTTGGGTGCGGCGCGGGTGGTGTGCGGCCTCAGCCGCCGAACAGCTTGTTGGCCGTCTCGGCCACCAGGCGGCCCTGGTGGCGCGCGCCTTCAAGCTCGATGGCGCTCGGCTGGCGCTGGCCCTGGCCGCCGGCAATGGTCGAAGCGCCGTAGGGGCTGCCGCCGACCACTTCGTCCAGCGTCATCTGGCCCTGGTGACTGTACGGCAGGCCGACGATGACCATGCCGAAATGCAGCAGGTTGGTGATGATGGAAAACAGCGTCATTTCCTGGCCGCCGTGCTGCGTTGCGGTCGAGGTGAAGGCCCCGCCCACCTTGCCGTTCAGCGCGCCGCGCGCCCACAGGCCGCCGGCCTGGTCGAGGAAGCTGGCCATCTGCGCCGGCATGCGGCCAAAACGCGTCGGCGCGCCGATGACGATGGCGTCGTACTGCTCCAGGTCGGCGATGCTGGCCACCGGTGCGCTCTGGTCGAGCTTGAAGTAGGCCGTCTTGGCGATTTCCTCGGGCACGGTTTCGGGCACGCGCTTGATGTCCACCGTGGCGCCAGCAGCGCGCGCGCCTTCGGCGACGGCAGAAGCCATGGTTTCCAGGTGGCCGTAGGTGGAATAGTAGAGAACGAGAACTTTGGACATGGTGGTCTCCGGTAGCAGGAAAAAATAGAGGGGGCGGGCGGCGCTGCGCGGGGCGCGCCGCCCCGGGGTTCAGGCGCGCTGGCGGCGCGCGTCCAGGCTCAGCGGTCCGGCGCCCAGGGCCGAAATCAGCAGCAGGCCGCCCGTCACCGAGAGGTTCTTCATGAACATCAGTTGCTGCACCATCTGCTGCTCGGCGGGCACCGACCAGAAGGTGTGGAAGAAGAAGCTCGCCATGAGGGTGAACAGCGCCAGCGCCAGGCCGGCCCAACGCACCTGCCAGCCGAGCACGAGTGCCAGGCCACCCAGGAGTTCGAGCAAGCCCGCCAGCACGGCCAGCGCCGAGCCCATGGGCAGGCCGCTGCTGGCGATGTAGCCGGCCGTGCCCTCGATGTTGACCAGCTTGCCGTAGCCGGCCGGAATGAACATGTAGGCCAGCAGGATGCGGCCGATCAGCGAAACGAATGCGGTGTAGGAGGAATTCATGGTCTTTCTCTATCGGTAGAAGGAAGGCCGCACCTGCATGTCGGCGTCGGGCCAGGAAACAACTGTAATGGGGATGCAAACAAAGATAAACCGGCGGCGCTAGCACTCACTGTCCTGTTTTTATTCCTTATCTCCGCGCGACCCAGGCGTCGGCAGCCAGGCTTATGGCGAACAGCTTGTGGCCGAGGGCCGTGCGGGGAATGACCCGCCACCAGGGCACCGTGCGAGACCGCCTGCCGTCAGGGAAGGATGTTTGCTATTTTGTTGATAGCTATAAGTCCCCGCAAATACCACGTAAAAAAGTATTTTCTGGCATAGGAATTCGCTCCTTGCGGGGCGGGGTGGTCCGCAACCGACTGTAGCCGTGCCAACGACTGCCGGCGCGCCCACCGCGCGCGTCTTACGCGAAGACGCGCCCGCCTCCTACGCCGCGGCGCGGGGCACGGTGGGGGGGTGGCCTGCGGCCAGTGCGTTTTTCCTGGCGAACTTCTGGTCACGCCCGCCAAACCGGTGGGTCGCCAGCGACGCTTCTAAAAAGATAGCTTGAAATGCTTATGGATAAAGCGCTGATGGCCAATTTTATTGAGAATTGACGCCCAGTTCCGCCAGCAAGGCCATGGCCCCTGCGGGCGCCCGTTCCTTTGCGCCGTTGATGAAGTAGACAAACACATCGCGCGGCCGCGGGCCACGGGTCCAGGCGCGCGCACCCTCGGCCCAGCGGGCGATCGCCTCGGGCGGGTAACCGGTCGGCACCGCGCTCTGGCTGCGCATCAGCCGCAGGTAGGCGAAGGGCGCCTCGGAGTCGGCGATGGCGGGGAATTTCTCCGAATCGGTGCACACCGGCACGCAGCCGTAGCGGCGCGCCAGGGCCAGGAATTCGGGCGTGGCGAAGCTCTCGTGCCGCACGTCGAGCGCGTGGCGCAAGGCGCGGCCATCCACCTCGCGGGGCAGCAGCGCGAGGAAGGCCTCGAAATCCTCGGCGTCGAACGCCTTGGTCGGCATGAACTGCCAGACGATGGGTCCGAGCTTGTCCTTGAGCTCGGCAATGCCGCTGCCGACGAAGCGGCGGATCGAGTCGCCCGCCTCGGCCAGCACGCGCCGGTTGGTCGCGAAGCGGCTGGCCTTGAGCGAGAACATGAAGCCGTCCGGGGTTTCCGCGTACCACCTGGCGAAGGTTGCCGGCTGGAAGCTGCTGTAGTAGGTGCCATTGACTTCGATGGCGCTGAGCCGGCGGCTGGCGTAGTGCAGCTCCTTGCTGTGCGTCAGGTCGGCGGGGTAGAAGTTGTCGCGCCAGGGCGCGTAGGTCCAGCCGCCGATGCCGATGCGGATGGCCGGGCGGGAGTGGGAAGCGGACCCATGCGGCCCCGACGCATGCGCGGCCAGGTGCGGCAGGCCGGCTGCGTCTTCTCTACGGGACGGGAGGTGTCCTTGCATGGCAGATCCTTTCTAGGACGGTGCGCCCATGGACCCCGCCATGGGGCAAAGGCCCAGCACATTCTGCCCACGGCGCGCCATCGCTGTCGCGCGGGCGCCGTCAAAGCCCGGGGGAGGTGCGGCTCATTCAACGACCACCGTTCCGACCATGCCCGCCTCGAAGTGCCCGGGCAACAGGCAGGCGAACTGGAACTGCCCCGGCTGGGTGAACTGCCAGACCATTTCCCCCTGG
>MEDL01000080.1 GCA_001724785.1 Acidovorax sp. SCN 68-22
GCCCAGTCGAGCAGGCGCGTGTCGGTGGCCAGGTCGGCGAAGCGCAAGAGCGCGTCGCCCGACTGGCGCGCGCCGAGGAATTCGCCCGGCCCGCGGATCTCCAGGTCGCGCCGGGCGATCTCGAAGCCGTCGCTGGTTTCCTGCATGGCGCGCAGGCGCTCCTTGGCGGTGTCGCCGACGCGCCCGCCGTCGTTGGTGGCGTAGAGCAGCACGCAGGCCGACGCCGCCGCGCCGCGCCCCACGCGCCCGCGCAGCTGGTGCAATTGCGAGAGGCCGAAGCGCTCGGCGTGCTCGATCACCATGAGCGAGGCGTTCGGCACGTCCACCCCCACCTCGATGACGGTGGTGCTGACCAGCACGCCCAGATGCCCGGCCGTGAACAGCGCCATCACCGCCTTCTTTTCCGCCGGCGGCATGCGCGAGTGCAGCAGCCCCACGGCCACGCCCGGCAGGGCTTCGCACAGCTCGGCGTGCACGGCGGTGGCGTTGGAAAGGTCGAGCGCCTCGCTCTCCTCGATCAGCGGGCAGACCCAGTACACCTGGCGCCCGGCCGCCACCTGCGCGGCGATGCGCGCGACGACCTCGTCCTTGCGGCTGTCGGCGATCAGCTTGGTGACCACCGGCGTGCGGCCGGGGGGCAGTTCGTCGATCACCGAGACGTCCAGGTCGGCGTAGTAGCTCATGGCCAGGGTGCGCGGAATGGGGGTGGCGCTCATCATCAGCATGTGCGGCTCGCGGGCGGGCGCTGCGCCACCGGAAGGCGCCGCCAGCTTCTGCCGCAGCGCCAGGCGTTGCAGTACGCCGAAGCGGTGCTGCTCGTCGATGATGGCGAGCGCCAGGCGCTTGAACTGCACCTGCTCCTGGATCACGGCGTGCGTGCCGATCACCAGCGCCGCCGCGCCGCTGGCCACCTGCGCGAGCGCCGCCGCCCGCTCCTTCTTCTTTTGCCCGCCGACCAGCCAGGCGACGCTCTTGCCCTCGGCGGCGAGCAGGGGTTCGAGCCAGCCGACGAGCTTGGCGAAATGCTGCGCGGCGAGGATTTCGGTCGGCGCCATCAGCGCGCATTGCCAGCCGGCGTCGATGGCGCGCGCGGCGGCCAGCGCCGCGACCACCGTCTTGCCCGACCCGACATCGCCCTGCAGCAGCCGGTGCATGGGCTGGGCGCGCGCCAGGTCGGCGCCGATCTCGCCCACCACGCGCCGCTGCGCGGCGGTGAGTGCGAACGGCAGCGCGGCCTGCAGGCGCGCGCCCAGGGAGTTGGCGCCCTGCGCCGCCGGCAGCACCGGGGCATGCAGGCGCGCGCGCTCACGCCGCGCCTGGTACTGCGAGAGCTGCTGCGCCAGCAGCTCCTCGGCCTTGAGCCGCTGCCACGCGGGGTGGCTGTGGTCCATCAGCGTGGCGAGTGCCACATCGGCCGTCGGTCTATGCAAAAAAGTGAGCGCTTCACGCAGACTGGGTAAGCGCTGGGTGCCATTTTTGCTTGAAAAATCAGCCGCCGGCGGCGCCCAGCCCTCGGGCAGCGTTTCCGGCAGCTGGGCGCGCGCCAGCGCGCTGCCGACCAGCCGGCGCAGGAGGGGCTGCGGCAGGCCGGCCGTGGTCGGGTACACCGGCGTGAGCGCGGTCGGCAGCTCGCCGCCCGCCTGGCGGAACACCGGGTGCAGCATCTGCCGGCCCCAGAAGCCGCCGCGCACTTCGCCGCGAATGCGCAGGCGTGCGCCCACCGCCAGTGTTTTCTGCTGCGAGGGGTAGAAGCTGAAGAAGCGCAGCGTGCATTCGCCCGACGCGTCCTGCACCTGCACCACGAGCTGGCGGCGCGGGCGCAGCTGCACCTCGCTCGCGGTCACGGTGGCCTCGATCTGCGCCAGCTCGCCGTCGCGCGCGCTGGCGATCGGCACGATGCGCGTTTCGTCCTCGTAGCGCAGCGGCAGGTGCAGCGCCAGGTCGATGTCGCGCGCCAGCCCCAGCTTGCGCAGGGCCTTCTGGACGGCGGGGGCGAGTGCGCGCGGCGCGGGCATGGGGTCGGGGCGGCTCCAGGGTGCGGAAAACGCAAGCATAGACTGCACCGCGGGGCGGGCAACCGCGCCCAGGCCACGCCCTAGAATGGTGCGCACAACCCACCGCCCCATGCTCAAGCGCATCCACACCCGCGACCTCGTGCTCGGCATGTACGTGCAGGAGTTCTGCGGTTCGTGGATGGACCACCCGTTCTGGCGCGCGAAGTTCCTGCTCAAGGACGCGTCCGACCTGGCGCGCATCCGCGCCACCAGCATCACCGAGCTGTGGATCGACACCGAGCGCGGCCTGGACGTTCCGGCCGGCACGGCGACCCTCACGCGCGAGGAGGTGGAAGCGCGCATCGACACCGACTTCAGCGACCTGGCCGCAGTGCACGCCATGGAGAGCGCGGCCGCCGCCGCAGCCGCGGCGTCCGCTCCCGCCCCGCGCCGCCACGCCCCCACCGGCATGCAGGAGGAGCTGCGCGCGGCGGCAAGCATCTGCAGCCAGGGGCGCGCGGCGGTGCTCTCGATGTTCCACGAGGCGCGCATGGGGCGCGCGGTGGACGCGGAGCAGGCGCAGGACTTGGTGCGCGAGATCGACGACTCGGTCACGCGCAACCCCGGCGCGCTCATCAGCCTGGCACGCCTGAAGACGGCGGACGACTACACCTACCTGCACTCGGTGGCGGTGTGCGCGCTGATGGTGGCGCTCGCCCGCCAGCTCGGCCTGTCCGACGTGCACACGCGCGGCGCAGGGCTTGCGGGCCTGCTGCACGACCTGGGCAAGGCGGCCATTCCCATTGAGGTGCTGAACAAGCCCGGCAAGCTGACGGACGACGAATTCGCCGTGGTGCGCGGGCACCCCCGGGCGGGTTACGAGCTGCTCAAGGAGGCCGGCCAGGTCGGCGCGCCGGTGCTCGACGCCTGCCTGCACCACCACGAGAAGATGGACGGGAGCGGCTACCCCGACCGCCTGGGCGGCGACCAGATCAGCCTGATCGCACGCATGGCGGCGGTGTGCGACGTGTACGACGCCGTCACCTCGGACCGGCCCTACAAGCGCGGCTGGGACCCGTCGGAATCGCTGCGCCGCATGGCCGAATGGACGGGGAGCCATTTCGACCCGCGCGTGTTCCAGGCGTTCATCAAGCGCATAGGGATCTATCCGGTGGGTTCGCTGGTGCGCCTGGCCTCGGGGCGCCTGGCGGTTGTCACCGAGCAGGGCAGCCGCTCGCTCGTCACGCCCAGGGTGCTGGCCTTCTACTCGCTGCGCTCCGGCCTGCGCATCCCCCCGCAGACCCTGGACCTGGGCGCCCCTGCCTGCCAGGACCGCATCGCCGCGCGCGAAGACCCGGCGAAATGGAACTTCCCCGACCTGCACGCCATGTGGACCGGCCTGCCCGGCCATGCCCCGCCCTGAGGTTCGTGCGCCGGCCTACAGCGCCAACACCCAGCGGTTGCGGCCGGCGGCCTTGGCCTCGTACAGGGCGGCGTCGGCCTCCTGCACCAGACTGGCGCTGTCGCGCTGGCCAGGCGGTACCTGTGCCGCCACGCCCACGCTCACGGTGACCTGCGGCGCCACCGGGGACGCCGCATGCGCCAGGCCCAGCGCCGCGACGTGCTCGACCACGCGCGCCGCCACCGTCGTGGCGCCGGCGACGTCGGTGTCCGGCAGGACGGCGACCAGCTCCTCGCCGCCGTAGCGCGCCACCATGTCGGTGCTGCGCACCATGGCCTGCTGCACCGCCTGCGCGACGGCCTGCAGGCAGGCGTCGCCCGCCGGGTGGCCGTACCAATCGTTGTATTCCTTGAAGTGGTCGACGTCGATCATGAGCAATGCCAGGGGCTGCTCGCGCCGGAAGGCGGCGGCACAGGCGAGGTCCAGGCGCTCCTGGAAATAAGCGCGGTTGGCAATGCCCAGCAGGCTGTCGGTGCGCGAGAACGCTTCGAGCTGCAGGTTGGCGCGGCGCAGGTCGTCGTTGGTGCGCTCCAGCGCCTCGGTGCGCTCGGCGACGCGCTCCTCCAGGTGGCGGTTGGCGGCCATCAGATCGGTGTTCTGCCCGGCCAGCACGTGGTAGAGCCGGCCGATCACCTTGAGCAGCGCCTGCTGGCTGTTGCTCGTGCTCCCGACGGCGACCTCGCGCTCCCAGGCCTCGGCGGCACTGGCGCCGGCCGCCATGGCGACGATCTGCCGCGCCAGCGCCTGGTCCGTGCCCAGGATGTGCAGCCCGAGCCACGACACCAGAAAGCCGACGATGGACTCGGCCGCGTTCGGCAGCGTCTGGCGCGCCGCCCAGGTGGCCGCGATCTGGGCCACGAACTGCGCGTGCTGGGCCGTGTGCAGCTCGATATGGCGCGGGTCCACGCCGACGCCGCGCATCAGCGCTTCTTCGTCGCGGAAGTGGTACTCGGTGTAGGCCAGGAGCCGTGCGAAGGTCTCGGTCAGGACCGCGTCGCGGTTCCCGTCGGCGCTGCTGAACGTGGCGCTCAGCTCGTTGAACAGGTCGACCAGCACCCGGTGCTGCGCGTCCACGTCCTCGACGCCGGTGATGAAATTGTGGTCCCAGACAAAGGTTTCCATCCGCGCTGTCCTTATGAAGGGTTGCCGCGAAAGCTTACGCGCACCGGGCCGGTGGCTGCCACAATCGCGCCTTTGCGGCGGATTTGCGCCGATTTTTGCGGGCCTGTCCAGCCCCTGCCCTATGCCGACCTCCCTGCCAGAACGCCCCGCACGCACCTTCACGCTGAGCGATTTCGATTTCGACCTGCCGCCCGAACGCATCGCCCAACACCCCGCCGCCGAGCGCAGCGCCTCGCGCCTGCTGGACGGTCGGGGCGATACCCCCCGCGACCACATCTTCCGCGAACTGCCGGCGCTGCTCGCCGCCGGCGACCTGCTGGTGTTCAACGACACGCGCGTGGTCAAGGCGCGCCTCTTTGGCGAAAAGGCGAGCGGCGGCAAGCTCGAACTGCTGATCGAGCGCGTGCTCGATGGTGGCGAAGTGTTGGCGCACATGAAGGTGAGCAAGAAGCCGCCCGTGGGGGCGCGCATCCACCTGGCCGGGGGCCTCGCCGCAGGCGGGTTCGACGCCACGCTGCTCGCCCGCTGGCCCGACGCCGAGGGCCCGCTGTTTCGCTTTGCCCTGCACGGCCCGGCGGGCGAGAGCGCCTGGGCGCTGATGGAGCGCTGCGGCCACCTGCCCCTGCCGCCCTACATCGCGCGCCAGCAGAACGCCGCGCACGACCCGGACGAGGCCGAGGACGCGGAGCGCTACCAGACGGTGTTCGCCCGCGCGCCCGGCGCGGTGGCCGCGCCCACCGCCGCGCTGCATTTCGACGCCGCCGTGCTGGCCGCGCTGGAGGCGCGCGGCATCGAACGCGCCAGCGTCACGCTGCACGTCGGCGCCGGCACCTTCCAGCCGGTGAAGACGGAAAACCTGGCCGAGCACCAGATGCACGCCGAGTGGTACCGCATCCCGCCCGAAACGCTGGCCGCGCTGGAGCGCTGCCGCCAGCGCGGCGGCCGCGTGGTCGCCGTCGGCACGACGACCGTGCGCACGCTCGAATCCTGGGCGCAGAGCGGCCAGGTGGAGGGCGAGACGCGCATCTTCATCACGCCCGGCTTTGCCTTCCAGGTGGTGGACCTGCTGGTGACCAATTTCCACCTGCCCAAGAGCACGCTGATGATGCTGGTGAGCGCGCTGGCCGGCTACGAGCGTGTGATGGCGCTGTACCGGCACGCGGTGGCGGCGCACTACCGCTTCTTCAGCTACGGCGACGCCATGCTGCTCGCGCGCAGTCCGCGCGACGTGCTACATAAAAAATAGCTCTCAGCGCTTATGGGATAAGCGCTGGTGCCCTTTTTCATCCAAATTTCACAGCCCCAGGTGCTGGGCGACGAAATCGGCGTCCTTGTCGCCCCGGCCCGAGAGGTTGACCAGGATGTTCTGCTCCGGCGCCATGGTCTTGGCGGCCTTCATGGCGTAGGCCACGGCGTGGGCGCTCTCCAGCGCGGGGATGATGCCCTCGGTGCGCGAGAGCGTCATGAAGGCGTCCAGGCACTCGGCGTCGGTCGCCGTCTCGTAGCGCACGCGGCCCACGTCCTTGAGGTAGCAGTGCTGCGGGCCGACGCCGGGGTAGTCCAGGCCCGAGGCAATCGAATACACCGGCAGCGGTTCGCCCTTCTCATCCTGCAGGTTGTAGCAGACGAATCCGTGGATGGCGCCCTTGGTGCCGAGCGTCATCGTGGCGGCGTGGTCGGGCGTGTCGAGCCCCCGGCCGGCCGGCTCGACGCCGACCAGTTGCACCCCGGCGTCCGGCAGGAACTCGGTGAAGATGCCCATGGCGTTCGAGCCGCCGCCGACGCAGGCGGTCACCACATCGGGCAGGCGCTGGTGCTCGGCCAGGAACTGCGCGCGCGCCTCGCGCCCGACGATGCTCTGGAAGTCGCGCACCATCTTCGGGAACGGGTGCGGCCCGACCACCGAACCAATGGCGTAGAAGAAGTTCACCGGGTCCTTCAGGTACTCGTCGAAGGCGCTGTCCACGGCGTCCTTGAGGGTGCGCGTGCCGCGCGTCACGGGGACCAGGCGGGCACCCAGGATCTTCATCTTGGTGACGTTCGGGTGCTCCTTGGCGATGTCGATCTCGCCCATGTGGATTTCGCACTCGATGCCCACCAGCGCGCAAGCCGAGGCCAGCGCCACGCCGTGCTGGCCGGCGCCCGTTTCGGCCAGCACCTTGGTCTTGCCCATGTGCTTGGCCAACAGGGCTTCGCCCAGGCAGTGGTTGATCTTGTGCGCGCCGGTGTGGTTCAGGTCTTCGCGCTTCAGGTGGATGCGTGCGCCGCCGACGCGCTCGGACAGGCGCTTGGCGTAGAAGATGGGGCTCGGGCGCCCGACGTAGTGCGCGTACAGGTCGGCGAGCTCGTCCTGGAAGGCCTTGGTCTGGCGCACCTGTTCGTACGCGGTGTTGATGTCGTCCATCACCGCCTTGAGTTCGGGCGGGAGGATCTGCCCGCCGTATTCGCCAAAGTAGCCCTGGCTGTCGGGCATTTCCAGAAACTGCTGTGCCATGTGTGCTCTCCCTTGTGATGAAAACTTAGCCGCCGTGCGCCCGGCGGAACGCCCGCGCCTGGCCGAAATGCCCGCAGCCGATGAAGGGCACGGGCGGGCGCAGGGCCGACAGGGGCGAGGGGTGGTTGGCGCACAGCACCAGGTGCTGCGGCGCGTTGATGAGGGCGCGCTTGGACTGCGCATGCGCACCCCAGAGCATGAAGACCACCGGCTGCGCCTGCGCCGCGACGTGCGCAATGACCGCGTCGGTGAGCTGCTCCCAGCCGCGCCGCGCATGGCTGCCTGCCTGGCCTTCCTCGACCGTGAGCGTGGTGTTGAGCAGCAGCGCGCCGCGCTCGGCCCAGGCCACCAGGCTTCCGCCGGGCACCGGGAAGGCGGGCGGGGGCGTGCCCAGGTCGCGCTCGATTTCCTTGAAGATATTGGCCAGCGAGGGCGGCACGCGCACCCCCGGCCGCACGGAAAACGCCAGCCCGTGCGCCTGGCCGCGCCCGTGGTACGGGTCCTGCCCGAGGATGACGACACGCACCGCCTCGGGCGGCGTCAGCGCCAGCGCCTGCAGCGGCTGCGGCGGGAAGATGCTGGCGCCTGCCCCAAGCCGCCCACGCAGGAAGGCCAGCAACTGCGCGCCCCGCTCGGACCGAAAGAAGGCGTCGACCAGCGGCTGCCAGCCCGGCGCCACGGGCCAGTCGCGCGGGTCGGCGCTTTGCAGCTGGTCGGGCGCGGGGTCGGATTTCATGCCAAATAGGGCTCCAGCGCTTAGTACGTATAGGCCGACAGCTACTTAACGAATAGCAACGGATTAGGCGAACAATTCCGCCAGCGCCAGCCCCGGCTCTTCGGCGCGCATGAAGGCTTCGCCGACCAGGAAGGCCTGCACGCCGGCCGCACGCAGCAGCTGCACGTCGGCGCGCGTGGACACGCCCGATTCGGTGATGAGCAGGCGCCCGGCCGGCACGTCCTTCTGCAGCGTGAGCGTGGTCTGCAGGCCGACCTCAAAGGTCTTCAGGTTGCGGTTGTTGACGCCCACCAGCGGGGTGCGCAGGCGCAGTGCGCGTTCCAGCTCGGCCGCGTCGTGCACTTCGACCAGCACCGCCATGTCGAGCGCACGCGCGATGGCTTCGAAACCCGCCATCTGCGCATCGTCCAGGCAGGCCGCGATGAGCAGGATGGCGTCCGCGCCCATGGCGCGCGACTCGTACACCTGCCACTCGTCGACCAGGAAATCCTTGCGCAGCACCGGCAGCTGGCAGCTGGCGCGCGCCTGCTTGAGGTAGTCGACGCTGCCCTGGAAATACTGGCGGTCGGTCAATACGGACAGGCAGGCCGCGCTCACCTGGCCGTCGCCCTCGGCGTAGCTCTGGGCAATGTCGGCCGGCTCGAAGCCGGCGCGCAGCACACCCTTGCTGGGGCTCGCCTTTTTCACCTCGGCGATCACCGCCGCCTGGCCCTTGGCGATCTTGGCGCGCAGCGCGCCCTCGAAGTCGCGCGTCAGCACGCGGCTCTCGGCGTCCTGGCGGATGGTGGCCAGCGGCACGCGCTTCTTCGCCGCGGCCACTTCCTCGTGTTTGGTGGCGACGATTTTTTGCAGGATGTCGGACATGGCTCAGGCCTCCTGCGCCTGCGTGAACGCCACCAGCTGGTCCAGCCGCTGGCGCGCGGCGCCGCTGGCCAGGGCCGTGCGCGCGCGCGCCAGGCCGTCGGCGATCGAATCGGCCACGCCGGCGGCGTACAGGGCGGCGCCAGCATTCAGGCAGACGATGTCCGCCGCCGGGCCGCCCGCACCGCCGAGCACGCCGAGCAGCAGGTCGCGCGAGGCCTGCGGCGTCTCGACGCGGAAGGCCCGGTTGCTGGCCATGGCCAGGCCGAAGTCCTCCGGGTGGATTTCGTATTCGCGCACCTGGCCGTCCTTGAGCTCGCCGACCAGCGTCGCCGCGCCCAGGCTGATTTCGTCCATGCCGTCGCGCCCATAGACCACCAGCGCGTGCTCGGCGCCCAGGCGCTGCAAGGCGCGCACCTGGATGCCGACGAGGTCGGGGTGGAACACGCCCATCAGGATATTGGGCGCACCGGCCGGGTTGGTCAGCGGCCCGAGGATGTTGAAGATGGTGCGCACGCCGAGCTCCTTGCGCACCGGCGCCACGTTCTTCATCGCCGGGTGGTGGTTGGGCGCGAACATGAAGCCGATGCCGACCTCGGCGATGCTGCGCGCGATGGCGGCGGGGGGCAGGTCCAGGCGCACGCCGAGCTGCTCCATCACGTCGGCGCTGCCGGACTTGCTCGACACGCTGCGCCCGCCGTGCTTGGCGGTGCGCGCACCGGCGGCGGCGGCGACGAACATGGCGCAGGTGGAGATGTTGAAGCTGGCCGCGCCGTCGCCGCCGGTCCCGACGATGTCCACCAGGTGCGTGGTGTCGGCCACCTGGACCTTGTTGGAGAACTCGCGCATCACCTGCGCGGCGGCAGTGATCTCGCCGATGGTTTCCTTCTTCACGCGCAGGCCGGTGATGATGGCCGCCGTCATCACGGGCGAGATCTCGCCCTTCATGATCATGCGCATCAGGTGCAGCATCTCGTCGTGGAAGATTTCGCGGTGCTCCACCGTGCGCTGCAGCGCTTCTTGCGGGGTGATGGTCATGGCGGCTTTCTGCATGAAGGGGTCAATACACGGCGGGGCTGCCCGCACCGGGCGCACCGGCGGCGGGCGGAAGGTCAAAGAACTGCCGCACGCAGGCCAGCGCGTGCGCGATGCCTGCGGCGTCGACGTCCAGGTGGGTGACGAAGCGCACGCCGATGAGGCCCGTGGCCAGCACGCCGTGCTGCGCCAGCCAGTCGAGCAGGGCCGGGCCGCGCCCGTCCGCGACGTCGACGAACACGATGTTGGTGCTGACCGAGCGCACGTCGAGACCGGCGATGCCTTGCAGCCCGGCGGCGAGCTGCTGCGCCAGGGCGTGGTCCTGGGCCAGCCGGTCCACGTGGTGCTCCAGCGCATGCGTGGCCGCGGCCGCGAGGAAGCCGGCCTGGCGCAGGCCGCCGCCCGCCATCTTGCGCAGGCGCCGGGCGCGCGCGATCAGCTCGCGCGACCCGCACAGGGCCGAACCCACGGGCGCGCCCAGGCCCTTGCTGAAGCACACCGAGAGGCTGTCGAAATGGTCGGCGATGGCGCGCACCCGTGCGAGCGCGCTCTGGCCGGGCGCCGCCGTGGCCACGGCGGCGTTGAAGACGCGCGCGCCGTCGAGGTGGGTGGCCAGGCCGTGCGCGCGGGCCAGGTCGGTGGCGCCGCGCACATAGTCGTCGGGCATGACCTGGCCGTTCCAGGTGTTTTCCAGGCACAACAGGCGCGTGCGCGCGAAATGCGGGTCGTCGGGCTTGATGGCCCCGGCAATGTCGGCCAGGGCCATGCGGCCCGCTGCGTCCTGCGCGAGCGGCTGCGGCTGCACGCTGCCGAATACGGCAGCGCCGCCGCCTTCGTAGCGGTAGGTGTGGGCGTTCTGGCCGACGATGTATTCGTCGCCGCGCTGGCAATGCGCCAGGATGCCGCACAGGTTGCTCTGTGTGCCGCTGGGCATGAACAGGGCCGCCTCCTTGCCGGTGATGGCGGCGATGCGCTCCTGCAGCGCGTTGACGGACGGGTCGTCGCCGAACACGTCGTCGCCCAGGGGCGCCGCCATCATGGCGGCGCGCATGGCAGCGGTGGGCTGCGTGACGGTGTCGCTGCGCAGGTCGACGCGGGGCATGCCGGCGCCGCTCATGGCCGCTCCAGGAAGTTGCGCAGCAGCGCGTGGCCGTGTTCGGAGAGGATGCTCTCGGGGTGGAATTGCACGCCCTCGATGTCCAGCTCCTTGTGGCGCACGCCCATGATTTCGCCGTCGTCCGTCCAGGCGGTCACTTCCAGCACCTCGGGGCAGCTCGCCCGCTCGATGGCCAGCGAGTGGTAGCGGTTCACCGTGAACTGGCGCGGCAGCCCGGCGAACACCCCCGTCTGCGTGGTGGTGATGACGCTGGTCTTGCCGTGCATGAGCTCCTGCGCGCGCACGATGCGGCCGCCGAACACCGCGCCGATCGCCTGGTGTCCGAGGCACACGCCCAGTATCGGCAGCTTGCCGGCGAAGTGCGCGATGGCCGGCACCGAAATGCCCGCCTCGGCCGGCGAGCAGGGACCGGGCGAGACGACGAGGCGCTCCATGTCGCCGGCGTCCAGGCGCGCCTGCAGCTCGGGCAGGCCCACTTCGTCGTTGCGCACCACCTCCACATC
>MEDL01000081.1 GCA_001724785.1 Acidovorax sp. SCN 68-22
ACTTGCGTTACGTCGAGCGCGACGGTGTGGGTCGGGACGGTGAAGCGGGCCGGGCCTACGGGCCGCAGACCGATGCAGCCGACCTCGATGCCTTCAAGGAACGCTGCGCCGACGACCGGCACCACTTCCGCTTCATCGTCTCGCCCGAGGATGGGGCCGAGCTGGAAGACCTGCGCACCTACACGCGGCACCTGATGGGCCGCATGGAAGCCGACCTGGGCACGCGGCTGGAATGGGTGGCGGTCGATCACTGGAACACCGACAACCCGCACACCCACCTGATCGTGCGCGGGCGCGACGACACGGGCAAAGACCTCATCATCGCGGGCGACTACATCGCCGATGGCTTCCGGCATCGCGCGTCCGAACTGGCGACCGAATGGCTGGGGCCGCGCACTGAACTGGAGATACAGCAGACCTTGCGGCGCGAGGTGGAGCAGGAGCGGTGGACGAGCCTGGATCGCACGCTCAAGCGCGAGGCCGGCGACGATGGCCGGGTGCGGATCGAGCGCTTCAACGAACCGAAGCTGCAGGGCCAGCGCCTGCTGTTGATCGGCCGCCTGCAGCATTTGCAGCGCCTGGGCCTGGCCGACGAAGTGCAGCCGGGCACCTGGGGCATTCATACCGACGCCGAGAAGACCTTGCGCGCCCTGGGCGAGCGCGGCGACATCATCCGCACCCTACAGCGGGCCATGAGCGGCGAACCGCGCGAGCTGGCGGTGTTCGAGCCGGGTGATGACAGCCGCACGATCGTCGGCCGCGTGGCCGCGAAGGGGCTGGCCGACGAGCTGCGCGACCGCGGCTACCTGGTCATCGACGGCGTGGACGGCAAAGCCCACTACGTCGCACTCAATGCCCGCGACGAGCTGGCGAACTATTCGACCGGCGCCGTGGTGGAGGTGAAGGGTTCGGCTGACGTGCGCGCCGCTGACCGCAATATCGCCGCGCTGGCGAGCGGTGGTCTGTATCGCACCGACCATCACCTTGCCGTGGCGCAGGGTCAGGCCGTGCCCGGTCGCGATCCGCAAGAGGTGGTAGCGACTCACGTTCGCCGCCTCGAAGCCTTGCGTCGTGCGGGTATCGTGGAGCGCGTGGCCGAGGGGCTATGGAAGGTGCCGGCCGACCTGCCCGAGCAAGGCCGCCAATACGACGCGCAGCGCCTGGGCGGCGTGGCGGTGGAGCTGAAATCGCACCTGTCCATTGAGCGGCAGGCGCGCGTGATCGGTGCCACTTGGCTCGATCAGCAGTTGATCGGCGGCGGCTCGGGGCTGGGCGACCTGGGCTTTGGCGTCGAGGCCAAGCAGGCAATGCAGCAACGCGCCGACTTCCTGGCCGAACAGGGGCTGGCCGAGCGGCGCGGGCAGCGCGTGATCCTGGCGCGCAACCTGCTGGGCACGTTGCGCAGCCGGGATCTGGCCCAGGCTGCCAAGAACATTGCCGCCGAATCCGGGCTGGAGCATCGGCCGGTGGCCGATGGGCAGCGCGTAGCTGGCATCTACCGGCGCAGCGTCATGCTCGCCAGCGGCCGTTACGCGATGCTCGATGACGGCATGGGATTCAGTCTGGTTCCGTGGAAGCCGGCGATCGAGCAGCGGCTGGGGCAGCAGCTCGCCGTGACGGTGCGTAGTGGAATTGCGTCATGGGAAGTTGGGCGTCAACGCGGAGCATCCTTGGGGTAATCAGTGCGATGGTTTCGAGCCCAACGATTCAGGAGCACCGAGCATCACGCCGTCTGCGACCGGCGAGCAGTCTGGGCATTCAGCGCAAAACCGGCTAATGCAATGATGAGGATCACGGCTTGCGCTACGGTGGTCTCTGCCGACGGATAGATCCCAAGCACTTCGATGCGTGGCCAATGGATCGGACTGGCGCTCAGCCAACCGGCTTCTTGAAGACCCGCGACTCCCTTGCCCGCGAGCACGACCGCGAGGACAGCCACCAGAATCGAGCTGAGGCTGAAGAACTTGCCAATCGGCATGCGGGCGCTGGTGCGCAGCATGAGCCATGCGAGGATGGCGAGGGCGGCCATCCCGCTCAGCAGTCCACCGAGCAATGCACCGTTGTTGCCGTCACCGGCCAAGGCCGAGTAGAAGAGCACCGTCTCGAAAACCTCGCGGTAGACGGCGATGAACGACAGCGCGAATAATGCCCATGCCGAGCGGCGCGTCATGGCTGCGGAGAGTTTTTCCTTCAGATATGCCTGCCATTTGCCGGCGGTGCTCTTCTGGTGCATCCAGAGGCCGACACTCAACAGAACAATGGCCGCAAAGAGCGACGACACCCCTTCGGTCACCTCCCGGCTGGCACCGCTGATGCTAACGAAGTAGGTTGCCACGGCCCAAGTCAAGCCGCCGCAGGCGAGCGCCACGATCCAACCGCCGTGGACGTAGGCCAGAACATCGCGCCGTTCGGCCTTCTTCAGGAAAGCGAGCATGCCGACGACGATCAACAGCGCTTCCACGCCTTCGCGCAGCAAGATGGTGATCGAGGCAATGAAGGTGGTCAGCGGCTCGGCTTTATTCGCCCCCAATTCGGTATCGACTTGGGCAAAAAGGTAGTCCAGCTTCTGCGCTGTAGCGTCCGCTTGCTCCAGCTTGCCGCTGGCAAGTGCGCCGCGGTAGGCCAGCATGGAATTTTCCACTTCGGTGAGCAGCGCCTGGTTGCGTGCGCGCAATGCCGGCTCCAGTGGCTCAAAGCCATCCAGATAGGCGGACAAAGCCAAGCGCGTCGCGTTGGCCTGGTCGCCTGCGCGCGCTGCGGCAAGGCTCTCCTGAAGCCGTGCGCGGGCCAAGCCCACCCCGCCCGTGCCGTTGGCGGTGATGGTCACTTCTGGATGGCTGCGGACGTAGGCGGTCAGATCGCGTGCCGTGTCTGGCGGCATCCGTTCGGACAAGGCGGCCTCGGTCAATGTGGCAGCGGCCGCCAAGTCGGGAAAGACGGCTTTGGCGGTGGCATCTCGGCCCCAGGATTGTTCACCGCGCGCGCGCATGGCGTCGTCGTGCGACAGCGTTCCGGCGAAAAATGCCAACGCCCACCGATCTTCGTCGGAGAGCGTGGCGAAACTGGGCATCGACGTGCCAGCAACGCCTTGAGAGATGACCTGATAGAGCGCGAGCACGCTGCGCGAGCGTGCCCGGTCGCGATCGGTGAATGCGATCGGCGGTGGGGTCAGCTTTGCGCCGAGCGGGCCATCGCCCCGGCCAGTCGCCCCGTGGCATGCCGCGCAGTTGGCTTCAAAAAGCACCTTGGCGCGCGCGAGATCCGGCGGCGTGGAGGGCGAAAGCGGGAACGGGTACGCCTTGACCAGCGCCGCCGCCAGTGAATGGGCACTGTCGGCCACGGCCTTCGCGTCGGCCTTGGCTGCGATGAGTTCGCTAAGTGCCGTGGCTTGGCGTTTCAGTTCAGGGAGTGCCGGCGTGCTCGGCAGTGCAGCAAGTTGCTGCACTGCCGTCGCAGCAAACTCCTTCATTTCTTCATATTCGCTGGCACTTTGAACCTTGCCATCCCGCACAGCGCCGCCGTAATCGACCGCAAGGTAGTCCAGCAATTGCCAGGTTTGCTTGGCCTTGTCTTGCGTAGCCAAGGGATCAGCATGCGCGCCGGAGACGGCCACGAGCCAAGAGAACAGAACGGCTAAGAGTATGCGCAGGGCTTGCATGGGGGCCTTACCGGCGGAGAATTCGCTTATAAATGCGAATGATTATAATTCATTATCTATGCGCGGCACCACAACCGGAAGAGCATCAGGGGCTGGAGGGGGTCTGTCATGGCTTGATCAGCCCACCCATTTGTCACTCGACGGGAGCGATGGCTCCCCGCGCATCACACGCGCATCCCGATAGTCCTTGCAGAATTCCGCACGCTTCGACAGGTCTGGCGCCGGAGCACGCATCGCGCAAGTCGGCCAACTGGTGTTCCAGTTCGCGCAGCGCATCGATCCGTGATTTCACCTCCCGGATGCGCTCATCCAGAAGCAGGTTGACCTCACCGCAATCCTGCGCAGGTCGGTCCCGGTAGCTCAACAAAGTCCGCACGTCGCTCAATGGCATGTCGAGCGAGCGGCAGCGAAGTATGAACTGCAAGCGTTCCACATGCGCCTCTCCGTACAAGCGGAAGTTCCCCTGGCTGCGGCGAGCCTGCGGCAGCAGCCCCTCTCGCTCGTAGTAGCGGATCGTCACCACCGGACAGGCAGCGCGCTTGGCAAGTTCTCCGATCTGGAGGTTCATGGTGCGGATTGGGATAAATGACTTGACTCTATAGTAACTATAGAGTGTTAAATCATCAACCTCAGATTTACACAAGAGGAGTTGCCATGAGTGAATGTGGTTCCAAGGGATGTGGCTGCTCTGCCGTTGCGATGCCCAGCCCGAAACCGAACACGGTCGATGCAGCGTTGCGACAGGTGCGCTACCGCATCGAGAACATGGATTGCCCGACCGAGGAAGCGCTGATTCGCGACAAGCTCGGGAAAGTGCCGGGCGTGGGCGGCCTCGAATTCAATCTGGTGCAGAGAACGCTGGGCATTAGCTATCAGCCCGCCTCGCTCCGCCCCATCGAAGAGGCGCTATCGGCCATCGGCATGCGAGCGGTTCGGATGGACGAGAAGGCAGCGCAGCAAAGTACCGTGTTGTCCATCCAGCAAATGGACTGCCCCACCGAGGAGGCATTGATTCGCGGCAAGCTCGCCGGCGTGCCAGGCGTTGCGAATCTTGAGTTCAACCTCGTCCAGCGAAGCCTGCAAGTCGGGCACACACCCGACGCACTCCCCCATGTGCTTGCGGCCCTGAAATCACTCGGCTTCGATGCCGAGATACGCACGGCCTCAGCCCCTTCGGCGGCCGAGGCACAAGCGCCTGCGCGCACAAACTGGTGGCCGCTTGTGGTGTCAGGCGTAGCCGCAACGCTGGCCGAGGTCGTGTACTGGCTCAACGGCGGCAACCACTGGGCTGTGGTCGCGCTGGCCTTGGTGGCCATCCTCACTGGCGGCCTCACTACGTATAAGAAGGGCTGGATTGCGCTCAGGAACCGCAACCTGAACATGAATGCGTTGATGTCCATTGCGGTCACCGGCGCCATGCTCATAGGCCATTGGCCTGAGGCGGCCATGGTGATGGTGCTGTTTGCACTGGCCGAAGTGATCGAGGCCAAGTCCCTGGATCGGGCTCGCAACGCCATCCGTGGTTTGATGGATCTCGCGCCGGATACAGCATTGGTTCAACAAGCGGACGGCGGTTGGGCTGCGGTGGACGCCAAGGCTGTACCCGTGGGCAGCCGTGTGCGCGTTAAACCTGGTGAGCGCATTGCCCTCGATGGCCTGGTCGTTGAGGGCCGCTCCACCGTCAATCAGGCACCGATCACTGGAGAGAGCCTTCCGGTTGACAAGGCTGAAGGCGATTCCGTGTTCGCAGGCACGATCAATGGGGAGGGTTCGTTCGAATTCCGCGTCACCGCCGCAGCCAGCGCATCGACATTGGCTCGCATCATCCACGCCGTTGAAGCGGCTCAGGGAAGCCGCGCACCGACGCAACGCTTCGTCGATCAGTTTGCGCGGCTGTACACGCCTATCGTATTTGCGGTGGCCCTCGCCGTAGCGCTTGTGCCTCCGCTGGTGTTCGGCGGGCCGTGGCTGGACTGGATCTACAAGGCGCTGGTTCTGCTGGTCATCGCCTGTCCGTGTGCTTTGGTGATCTCCACGCCGGTGAGCATTGTCAGCGGTCTGGCCGCTGCCGCACGGCGCGGCATCCTGATCAAGGGTGGTGTCTATCTGGAAGAGGGACACAAGCTCAAATGGCTGGCCTTGGACAAAACTGGCACCATCACGCACGGCAAGCCAGCGCAGACTGATTTCGCGGCATGGAGCAACGCTGATCCTGATGCGTCCAGATTGCTGGCCGCCAGCCTCGCCGCCCGTTCAGATCACCCGGTGTCCCTAGCGGTGGCACGTGCCGCAGTCAACGATGGATTGACGCCGCGCGATGTAGCCGATTTCGCGGCGCTGCCTGGGCGCGGGGTTCGTGGCCGCATCGACGGGCAGATCTATCACCTAGGCAACCACCGCCTGGTCGAGGAACTGGACATGTGTTCGCCTGCGCTGGAATTGCGGGTGTCCGCGCTTGAAGCCGAAGGCAAGACCGTGGTGGCGCTAATCGGTCAGGATGGGGTGCGGGCTCTGTTCGCAGTGGCTGACACCGTGAAGGACAGCAGCCGCCAAGCCATTGCCGAACTGCACAGCCTGGGGATCAAAGCCATCATGCTGACCGGTGATAACCCGCACACCGCCACCGCCATCGCCAGCCAGGTCGGCATTGACCGCAGCCGGGGCAACCTGCTGCCCGAAGACAAGCTGCGCGAGGTGGAGCAACTGTCGGCAGACGGGAAAACCGGCATGGTGGGTGACGGCATCAACGATGCGCCGGCGCTCGCGCGTGCGGACATCGGCTTTGCAATGGGGGCGGCGGGAACCGATACCGCCATCGAAACCGCCGACGTTGCGCTGATGGATGACGACCTACGCAAGCTGCCAACGTTTGTGCGGCTGTCCCGTGCAACAGCCAGCATCTTGAAGCAGAACATCGCCCTCGCGCTGGGGATCAAGGCGGTGTTCCTGATCCTGACTTTCACCGGGCAGGCCACGATGTGGATGGCGGTGTTTGCCGACATGGGGGCCAGCCTGCTGGTGGTCGCCAACGGTTTGAGGCTGTTGCGCCGATGAGTTGGGAGGCCGTTCTCTACGATTGGGGCGGATTGAATGGCGCCCTGTTTCAGTTCGTCAACGAGGCCACGCCGCCGATTTTGATGCCGCTGGCCTGGCTCTTCAGCAACGTCCTGGGCAACTACTGGACGGCGCCGCTGGTCATGCTCGGGCTGTGGGCATGGTCGAGATCAACGGCGGCGGTCGGGCGTGCCTTGGCGATTCGGCGGCAGCTTCTTCAATTCGTGATCGGCTTCGGCATCGCGTTTGCGATCACCTCCATCTTGAAGCTCTGGCTCGATTTTCCGCGACCGGCGGCGGTATTTGGCCAGTTGGATCACGTGCTTGGCACGGTGGAGGAGCACTATAGCCTGCCGAGCGGTCATTCCACCTACGCCGCACTCGTTGCCGGGGCGTTGTGACCGCTGGCCGGTGTTCGCCAGCGACTGGCGTTAGTTGCCTACGTCCTTCTGGTCGGCTGGTCGCGCATTGCTGCAGGCATGCACTTTCCAGCCGACGTGCTGGCCGGCTGGGGGATCGCCTCCGGCAGCCTCGTGTTTGCTGGCTCGCTGTTGACGACGCTGCAGGGTGCAGAGAGGCTGACGGGGCTGCGCACAACCGGCATCTGGTACGGCTTGGCTGCCGCAGTGCTCCTTGGCGATCAAGTCGCAAAGGCTGTCGTCTCGCTTCTTTTCGATTATGGCGATCAAGTCGCTGTAACCCCCTTCTTCAATCTCGTCCATTTCAGGAACAACGGCGCAGCTTTCAGCCTACTGGCTGGTGCCGGCGGCTGGGCGCGCTTCGGTTTTGCCGCGCTTGCGCTGGGAATCTCGCTCTGGCTGATCCGCCTGTTGCGTCAAGGAGTCTCGAAATGGGAAGGCGTTGGTTATTGCCTGATCTTGGGGGGCGCGCTGGGTAACGCAGTTGACCGCCTGTTGCGAGGGGCTGTAGTCGATTTCCTCGATTTCCATTGGCAGGGAGCGCATTGGCCAGCTTTCAATTTGGCTGACGTCGCAATCTCCCTTGGCGCGGTCTGCTTGCTTGCAGCCGCCGTGCACCAAGGCAAGCTTGCTGCACAGGACCCCGGATACCAATGAGGATTTCAGTGTGATCAATGCGCGAAATTGGCTTTCACAGGGGGGGCATTGACTCATGGAATTGCGTCATCTCCGCTGCTTCCTGGCCGTGGCCGAAGAACTCCACTTCGCCCGTGCGGCCGAGCGCTTGCACATCGACCAGTCACCGTTGTCCCGCACCATCAAGGAGTTGGAGGAAGAACTCGGTGCCCGTCTATTCGTCCGCACCACTCGCAGCACGCAACTGACCCGTGCGGGGCGACTGTTCCTGGAGCACGTGCCGCGTGTCTTCGCAGCACTGGATCAAGCCCGCGATAGCGTCAAGTCCGCTGCCAACGGTTTTCATGGCCAGTTGCGCATCGCCTTGTCCGACGGAATCACGCCGTCCCGCCTGCCGTCTCTGCTGGCACGCAGCCGCGAAGAAGATCCCGAGGTGGAAATTCGACTGTTTGAGGTGCCCTTGGATCAGCAGATCAAGGGACTTCATGGCGACCTGTATGACGCTGGCTTCTCGATGGCCGAAGACGCAGGCGATGGCATTGTGGTCACTCCCGCATGGGAAGATGAATTGATGGTGGCGGTGCCGGCCCGCCATCCTTTGCTCGCCTTCAAGCAGGTTCCGCTGAAGGAAGTGCTGCGCTATCCGTTGGTACTGGGCGACCCGGCAATCTGCGAGGGCCACGCACGCCAAGTCGATCGCTTTCTCCGCAAGCTCGAACAGGAGCCCCTGATCGCGCAGCGCGTGGCGACCTTCGACGTGATGATGACCCTGGTTTCCGCCGGCTTGGCCTTGGGTCTGGCGGGCGAGGCGCACATCGCTTCCTGCCGCGAGCCAGGCGTCGTGGCCCGGCGCTTGGCGGGCAAAC
Source organism: Acidovorax sp. SCN 68-22 (assembly GCA_001724785.1). GTDB lineage: Bacteria > Pseudomonadota > Gammaproteobacteria > Burkholderiales > Burkholderiaceae_C > Simplicispira. Next base: position 8,634 of record MEDL01000081.1, read on the forward strand.
CGCCAATGCTCACGACCTATCTGCTGCGCCACGATGCGGAGCCATCCGAGATGCTGGCCCGGTTTATTGAACGAGTGGCCTTCATTGATTCGGTAGATGATCTTGGGGCCGCCGATGATTCTTGACCCATCCGATGAAAGGACTGGAACCATGAACAAGGTAATGCTGCTGATGCTGGCCGCTACGCTGACCGCATGCGGCCCCTCTCAACCTTCGGAAACCGTGGACATGCTGGTGGCGAATCCCGAGCGCATCAAGGAGATTCAACGGCAATGCAAGGAAGATCGCGCGAAGGTCGGCGACGAACTTTGCGTGCGTGCCGCCGAGGCCGCCAAGCGGCGCTTCTTCGGTGATCGGCCGGAGCAGAAATCCAAGTAGCCTCGTTGCAGTCGCTTAGCAGCGACAAAATTCACCCTGTTACCTCATCACGCCGCAACGCGCTCGTGCCTGCAGCGTTTGTATTGGTTTCTCCCCTGCAAGAAATCTGACTTTTTCGGCCTGAATCCCCGCCATAACGGCCTTTGACCGGCCTGCGCGTACACCTTGATCCTCGGTGCTGCGGCACCTCCGTGTGCCGTGATCGGAGGATGGATCATGCAAGGGACGAACGTGCTGTTCGGTCAGATCGCCGTGGTGTTCGGCATCGTGATCACCGGCGTGTGGGCAGCCACACAATGGACAGCCGCCGCCCTGGGCTATCAGCTACGCCTTGGCTTGCCCTGGTTCGACTTCTTCGACACGCCCATCTATCACCCTTGGCGGCTGTTCGAGTGGTGGTTCTTCTTCGATGCCTACGCGCCGCGCGTCTTTGACATCGGCGGTGCCATCGCGGGCGGCAGCGGCCTGGTGGCCGTGCTGGTCGCCATCGGCATGTCGATCTGGCGCTCGCGGCAATCGCGCCTGGTCACGACCTACGGATCGGCACGCTGGGCGAACGCGGATGACATTCGCAAAGCAGGACTCACGCAGCCTGCCGGTGTGTTCCTCGGCCAGCACGAACGCCAGTACCTGCGGCATGAAGGCCCGGAACACGTTCTGACCTTCGCGCCCACCCGCTCGGGCAAAGGCGTGGGTCTGGTGGTGCCGACCTTGTTGAGCTGGCCTGCGTCCGCCGTCATCCACGACATCAAGGGCGAGAACTGGAGCATCACCGCCGGCTGGCGCTCGCGCTTCTCGCACTGCCTGCTGTTCAACCCGACCGATGCGAAGTCAGCCGCCTACAACCCGCTGCTCGAAGTCCGGCGTGGCGCGCACGAGGTGCGCGACGTGCAGAACATCGCAGACATCCTGGTCGATCCCGAAGGTGCACTCGAACGCCGCAACCACTGGGAGAAGACTTCGCACGCGCTGCTGGTCGGGGCCATCCTGCATGTGCTCTACGCGGGCGAGGACAAGACGCTGCGCGGCGTGGCGAACTTCCTCAGCGACCCGGCCTGTCCGTTCGAGCTGACCCTGCACCGGATGATGACCACGCCGCACCTCGTGAACGAGGAAGGGGGTGGCCCGCATCCGGTGGTGGCATCCGCCGCACGCGAAGTCCTCAACAAGAGCGACAACGAACGCTCGGGCGTGTTGAGCACGGCCATGTCGTTCCTCGGCCTGTACCGTGATCCCACGGTAGCCGAAGTCACCTCGCGCTGCGACTGGCGCATCGCCGACCTGATCGCGGCCGAACATCCGGTGTCGCTGTATCTGGTGGTTCCGCCATCGGACATCAGCCGCACGAAGCCGCTGATCCGTTTGATCCTCAACCAGATCGGGCGGCGGCTCACGGAATCGCTGGATGGCAGCGATGGCATTGCCCGCCGCCACAAGCTGCTGCTGATGCTCGATGAGTTTCCCGCACTCGGGCGGCTCGACTTCTTCGAGACGGCGCTGGCCTTCATGGCGGGCTACGGCATTCGCAGCTTCCTCATCGCGCAGTCGCTCAACCAGATCGACAAGGCGTATGGGCAGAACCATTCGATTCTGGACAACTGCCATGTACGCGTGACGTTCGCCACCAACGACGAGCGTACCGCCAAAAGGATCTCCGAGACGCTGGGCACCGCCACCGAACTGCGCGCGCAGCGCAACTACGCGGGCCACCGGCTCGCCCCGTGGTTGGGGCATCTCATGGTGTCGCGCCAGGAGACCGCGCGCCCACTGCTGACGCCGGGCGAAGTGATGCAGCTACCGCCCGATGAAGCCGTGGTGATGGTGTCCAGCGTGGCGCCGATCAAGGCCAAAAAGCTGCGCTATTACGCGGACAGCAATTTCAAGCGCCGCGTATTGCCGCCGCCTGTGCTCGCAGGCGGTCAGTACGCCGATGTGCCGCCATCGCGGCCCGACGACTGGAGCGGGCTGGCGATTCCCACCGTGCCTGTCGCTCCGACCACTGCGTCCGCTGATGGCCTGGGCAACGCCGCCGACGACGGCGGCCCGCGCCGTCAGCCCGAACTCTCCGAAACCGTCGCCTACGACCCCGAGCTGGCCACTCCCGCGGCCGACCTTGGGTTGCTCGACGACGACGACCTGCCGCTTCCCCTTCCGCGCCAGCTTGATCCAGCCATGCAGCGCACGGCCCGGCTGGCTTCCCTCGACCCCAACGACGGAATCGAGCTATGAGCCACTACCGCCTCAACCTGTTCA
>MEDL01000082.1 GCA_001724785.1 Acidovorax sp. SCN 68-22
CAGGAAAGTCAATGAAATCAACGATCTACCAACACCACCTCCGCGCCAGTGCTAGCTTTTCGTACCGTCACTTATTGCACTGAAAACGAGGAGACCCCCTACCCGGCCTTCAAACCAATGTTCGACGAGTTGGGCGGTAAGCGCTTCGTCTCTGTGACGGATGCTGACTACCTGTCCATCCGTGAGCTTGTTTCTGGTCGTCGCCCCTAGGCACAAGGGTTGCTTGTCCTTGTGGCCAGCAGCGAAATGCGGGATGTGCAAAACTGAATGCAGAACGCATGCCTAAGTGATGCTGCCAAACCTCCACGCACGATTTCCTTTTTAACGTTTACGTATGAGCCCGGTGCCCAATGTCCTGTTTGTATCCGTAGAAAATGCGTTGCGCAGCCAGCTCGCCGAGGCTTGTCTTCGCCACGTGAGTAAAGGGCGCTTCAACGCGTTTTCCTGTGGTATGCCTGGACGCGTCGCTCCTACAGTCAGTCCGGTTGCCCTGGAAGTCTTGCATCGGGCAGGGATGCCCATTGCGCGACTGAGTCCTAAAAGCTGGGATTTGTTTCGCGTATCTGGACCGACTCGGATGGACTTTGTCATCTCGCTGGATGCGGAAACAGCCAGCGAGCACCCAGCCTGGGCGTCACAGCCCGAGTTGGCACTCTGGAGTTACCCGCCACTTCTTTGGACGTTGACACCTATAACGAACAGAGAACGGCGTGCCGAGCAGGTTCTTCTCTCCTTGCAAAGGCGCATTGAACTCTTGGTGAGCTTGCATGCGAAGGTGAAGCATCGCAGCGAGCTCAGGAGCGATCTGCGGGACCTGGCGTACATGTGATCATTTCGGGCGCGTAGCATCCCTCGCCCTGGTGGAAGTAGCAGAGCCGTTTTTAGCTAGTTGAGGGCGCACTCATAGCCGCATACGCTCTTGCTGCAGGTTCCACAGGCAGGCCGCAATGCGCAGGAGCATTTCCATCACATGCTCTGAACCGCTGTTTGACAACTCCAGGCCGTCAATAATGATGGCGAGCTGGGATATCGCATCTTCGGGTTCCGCCCCGCCTCCAGTTCGTGCCAATTCTGCAATTGCGATCAGGACATCGGTGCGGTTCATAGCGGCTGTATCGTCTGCAAGAGGTGATGCTTCGTTTCGTCTACTGCATGTCGAGGGTTAGCTGCTTGCGCGGCCCCCCTGCGAGAGCTACCAGGACCGGCGATCCAGTGGCCTGCGGCAACTTTTGTAGGTCTTCGGAGCCCTGGTCATCGGGAGCCAGCTTGAAATGGTGGATCACCTCCAAAAGCCGTTTCACCTGATTTTTCATACCCGTCGAGGCCGATGAGCTGTCATCCACCAAGGCAGCGTTCTGCTGCGTGGCGGTGTCCAATTGCCGCACGGCTTCGCCGATTTGGGCAATGCCACGGGCCTGTTCTTGGCCAGCGTCTTTGATTTCGCTGATGAGGGCCACGACCTGATTCACGTGCAATACAGTGTTCGCGACACGTTCTCCAGCCTGCACCACCAATGTCGAGCCACGCTCGACACCGCGCACACTAGCTGATATCAGGCCTCGAATTTCCCGAGCGGCTGTACTGCTGCGCTGTGAAAGCCCTCGCACTTCACCGGCTACAACGGCGAAGCCGCGCCCTTGTTCACCCGCTCGCGCCGCCTCTACCGCGGCATTGAGGGCTAGCAAATTGGTCTGGAACGCGATGTCATCGATCACCTTGATGATGTCGGATATCTTGCGCGACTGGAGGTTGATCTCCTCCATGGTCGCAATCACTTCTCGCATCACACTTCCGCCGTCGTTTGCCACTTTGCTAGCCTCGTGAGCAAGCTGGGTCGCGCGACCTGCGTTGTCCGTGTTGTGCTGCACCGTAATGGTGAGCTGCTCCATTGAAGCGGCAGTTTCTTGAAGATTAGCCGCCTGCACTTCAGTACGGCGGGCCAAATCCTCTGTCCCGACTGCAATCTGCACAGCTTCCCTTGCCACCGTCTCGGTACTTTCGCGGACCTCTGTGATCACCCGTACGAGCTGCTGGTTCATTTCACGAAGAGCTTTTAGCAAGTCTGCTGTTTCGTCGGTCCCACGAACCTCGAACTGCGCACCCAGATCGCCACCAGCCACTCGGCGGGCCAAGTCCACAGCTTGACGCAGAGGCCGTGAGATGGAGCGGGTGATCACCCACGCCATCGCAGCGCCGACGATCAAGGCCAACGCGGTGGCTGCCAGCATCCAGACATGGATAGATTCGCTGAGTTGCCGGGCCGCGCCAAACTCAGCGGCAGCCACATTGATCTGCAATGCGACCAGCTTCTCAATGGCGTCCTGGACCTTGGCGGCGTTGGGCCGGATCTGGTTGATATAGAGCTCGGAGCCATCGTCGTACTTGCCCCCTATCAGCGCCCCGGCCGCTGGAATCAGTCCACTGTCTAGATAGGTTGCATTGACATCGGCAAAGGCCTTGGCCAGTGCTTGCTCTTCATGACCGAGCGGATGGGCGGTGTAGGCCTTCCACAAAGCACGGATGCGCTCCACGTTGGCGATGAGCGCAGCATGGCTGGATTGGAGATTGCTGGTGCCTGGGTCCATCAGCATATCCATGACCAGTACACGGTTGCGTTGGGTCAGGTGACTGATCTCCGCAAGCACTCCCATGGGCACTGTCCGATCCTCGTAGAGTGCTGCACTTCGCTCCGTCAGGCGCTTCGCGCCGCTGATCCCGCCGGTGGCCAATGCCGAGATCAGAAGCAACAGCAACGCAAACGCCAGGGCCAGCCTGGTACCAATTTTCATCTTTTGAAGCATTTGAAACTCTCTTTAGAGACGCCTTTAGCGACCGCGAAACGTCAAAAGATACTAATTGTTTCAAATGACAGGGGCGTGACTAAGAGTAAGTCCATGGCTCTAAAACTGCTTCTAGTGAAACAGGAGCAAATTGATAAAATAGTAATTAGATTCGGATCGACATGAAATTTTTGTGTGCCAACTAAATATCTGCCTCCTCTAGATTGGAACTATAAAAAGATATGAAATATATCTGCGTATCATTTGTGTTGGCTACGTTGCTGGCACATCAAGGAGCTGCAACCGCGCAGCTGGTCACCGGGGCGGGCTCATCGGCTGCCGCGCCTATCTACCGCAGCTGGGCTGTGGCCTACACAAAGGCCACAGGCTCTATCGTTGAATACGAGCCAGTCGGCTCCAGCGCGGGTATGAAGAAGATCCAGCAGCAGGCAGTGGGGTTCGGTGCTACCGATGTATATCCCTCGGAAAAAGACCTCATCGACAACGGATTGATTGCTCTACCTGTGGCCATCACCGGCATCAGCCCGGTGGTCAACCTCCCCAAGGTCAAGAGTGCGCAACTGCGATTGACGGGAGAGGTACTGAGCCAAATCTTTATGGGCGAAATCAATCGCTGGAACTCAGCTGAGATAGCTTCACTGAACCCGGACTTGGTGCTCCCAGATATTCCCATCAAGGTCGTTGTGCGGTCAGACGGCTCGGGGACGACTTACAACTTCGCTGACTACCTTGGCAAAGTGGACCCGAAATGGCGGGCTCGCTACGGTGCCAAAACCAGCATCAAATGGCCCGAAGGGTTCCTTGCGTTCAAAGGCAGCGATGGCGTCGCCAAAGGCGTTCGCGATACGGTGGGCGCAATCGGCTACGTAGATTTTGGCTACGTAGCAGAGTACGAACTCGCGTCTGTACAGGTGCGAAACGCAGACGGAGTTTTCATTCGCCCCTCCATTGATGCTTTCCGCTCTGCGCTGGCGAACAGTGAATGGGCCTCCACCGGGACGTTCCAGAGCACCCTTACCCAGAAACCAGGGAAGAGCGTTTGGCCCATCACAATGGGCACTTTTGTGGTTTTCCCAAAAGTACCCCAGGATCCGCAGAAAACGACTTCAGCACTTAAGTTCATCATCTGGTCATTCCTGAATGGGGATACATTGGTACAAGAAAATAACTTTGTACGCTTGCCAGATCGCGTTCAGGCCACTGCTTTTCGCGCCATTACTACTATTCGAGACAAATCAGGAACTCCTTTAGGATTAAGCTTAATATCATCAGAGGCCCAGAGGCAATAATTATCACAAATTTTTTTGGCTCTTCATCATTGAAATGATAATTTCAAAACCATGCTGATTGCATTTTCCAATAGACTCGCAGTCATCCGTATGGAATAGGCCCACCATGGAAATCGAGTTCAAGTTCTGCATCCCGCCAGAACGCCTGGCAGCTGTTTTGATCGCTGTGCGAAGGGGCAAATTTTCCCTGATCCGCATGGAGGCCCACTATTTCGACACGCCCAAAGGAGCGCTGGCGAGCCGAGGTATTGCGTTTCGGCTGCGCCGGGAGGGCGACGAGTGGGTCCAAACCGTTAAAGCAATGGGTGAGGGGCCGTTGGACCGGGAAGAGCACAACGCGACCGTGGGGCGTGTTGATGAATCGGCCCACCCGCCTTGGCCAAATCCTGAACTACACGCAGGTACAGTGGCAGGCACGCAGCTCCTTGAAACCTTGACGGCAGACAAGACACCGCTCGTTGAAACCTACAGCACGGAGATGGATCGGCTGACCCGGGATATCAGCTTCCGAGGTGGTCTGGTCGAATTGGCCTTCGATTTGGGAAAAGTTGTCGCCCATCGGGGGGCGCCTCAACAATGCGAAGCGCGCATCTGCGAACTGGAGTTCGAACTCAAGGAGGGGCCTGTGTCCGGCCTGGAGAACATCGCCAAGCGGTGGACGGCTCGGCATGGACTCTTCCTGAGTACGGTCTCCAAAGCCGAGCGTGGCGAGCGATTGATGGCTGGGCAAGCCGTGAAACCGGCCACAAGGGCGAACGCGATGCGTACAGACGGCACAGCGCTGCTCAGCTTGACGGGGGAAGCCCTGCAGCGGGCTGTTTTCGCTAACTGCCTTCAGCAGATCTTGGGGAATGTCAGCGAGATCGTGGAGGGGTCTTCCGATGAAGAGCACGTGCATCAGTTGCGCATCGGAATCCGCCGCTTGCGCACTGCATTGCGTGAGCTTGAAACTCTGGCCCCTGAACGCTTTCAATCAACTTGGGAACCTGTCCTGGTGGATGTGTTCCAGCGCTTGGGCGTTCTGCGTGACCGCGGTGAGGCCCTGACGATCCTTTCGTCTGAACTTCATAAAGCAGGTGCACCTGCTTTCAAATTGGCGGCGTCGGCCGAAGATGACGTTAATACTTCCGCCGCTGCCATCGTGAAAACCGTAGCGTTCCAGGCAGCGCTGATCGAACTCATGGCCTTCACCGTACAAGGTCATGCAAATTCTATGCGCGACGAGGACGCGCAAGATGTCGCGGATACCCGCCGCCTTCTTCAAAAGAGATTGCGACGCCTTTACGCGCAGGTGAATAAAGCTGCGCGTAAGTTTTCTAAGCTGTCTGTCGATGAGCAGCATCGTCTCCGCAAACGTCTCAAGCGCTTGCGCTATCTCACGGAGTTCGTTACACCAGCCTTGGATACTCAGGGCGCACGCTTCCTCGATAGCCTGAAACCAGCGCTTGCGGCATTGGGGCGTCTCAATGACGAGCGTGTGGCAGGTTCTCTATATCGAGAGATCGCGCTGACAGACCCCAGGGCATGGTTTGCCGTGGGTTGGCTAGCGGCACGGGAGAAGTTGACGCTGTCTAACTGCGAGAAGGCGCTGTCGAAAATTGGGGTGCTGCCAAAACTCCGAAAGCCAAGCAAATCTTGATCACAAGGTAGAGACGATGCCTTTTTTACCGACCTGGACCCCACACCTGAGTGTCGGCAATGCAATGCTGGATGCGCAGCACATCACACTGCTGGAATTGAGCCGGGAAATGCTGCGCATCCTTGCAGACAGGCCACGCAACGATGAGGCGATTTACGCCCTGCTCAGAGACATTGCCCAGTGCTATGAAAGCCATGGTGAGCTTGAAGAGCAAGTTCTGGCGGTCGATGGCAGTGCCGCTTTGTATGAGCACAGGAGGCGGGCTGAACTCATCAGAACTGAATTGAGAGAGCAACTGGCAAGCGCGAAAGAAAACACCACCGACCGGACTGCATTAGCTGCAGCAGTGGGTGCATGGATTGATCATCACATAGGCGAACTCCGCAGTCCTCTGGCAGGGAGCTGATTTGCCGGAGCTGGCTCCATCAGTTGGCAGTAGATAGCATCACTCCGAGATCACCGGTCAAGCTCCTGCGCGACCCCATCGACCCCATCGACCCCATCACACGACATGTGTCATTGAACGCCATCTGCGGACACCGCGCAGTAGCCGCAATTTCTTAGAGATTCAGATCTACCCATAGCGCAGCATGGTCTGAAGCAGCGTTCTTCGGGTCCAACAGATCGTCATATGTCTCCCATAGCTAGGTCGAGAACCGGCCCACATGCCCTGGCGCATCATCCCTCCCGTCTGCACCCGATCAAACAACGCTGGAGACAGAAAGATAGCTTTCGTCAGGGTAAAGCACGAAGTTGGAGTCAGCCTGCCTCTCCCCGTGTTCAGGGCAGTTCACGCGGCCCGCGGCGCAAGGCTTTCTGAGGAGCGCCTTGCCCGCGGGGCCTTTTCCAATAGATTGCCGTGTTGACATCACAACGGGGCGTGGTGCGGGCCTGCGCGACGATATCCCAATCCCACCGGGCCGCAGCATGAGCCTCCCGCAGCCGGTGGCATTGCAAGCTGCGGCTGATGGCCGCGGTATCGACCGCCCGAAAAAAAAGGCATCCGAAAACTCAGATGCCCTTGTTGGACCGAATGCACAGGCCGCAGCCCCAACCCCTCTCCTTCCCCACCACAGGACCGCCTCCGCGGTTCAGATGAGTCCAGGGCTGCACCCTCGCAATCGATCAAATCACTGGTTTTAGAACGAGTGACGCACGCCGAACTCGTAACCCGTCACGTTTGCTCCGTTGGCAACCGAAGGGCTGGCCAGTGATGAAGAGGACATTGCCAGGCCGCGTTTCGCACCGTCATCGTTCGTCATGCGCGCAATAGTGCCGTACACCTGCGTGCGCTTGGACAGGTTGTAGCCATAACCCAGGGCCAGCTTCTTTGAGTCAGCGTTGGAGGCATTCTTGTCCTTGAACATGGCGTACGACGCGCGCAGCTCCCCGGCGCCCAGAGGTATGGTGACACCAAAGCCAAACAGGTCGACGCGCTTGTTGCCGCCCTTTTCGGTGGCGAACAGCGCCATGGGCTTCACGACGCCGAAGTTGTACGACGCGCCAAAGTTGGTGGACTTGTAGTCCACGCCCACGGCATCGGTGCCACCACGCGATTTGCCCCAACCCAGGGCTACGTTCAGAGGGCCAGCCGTGTAGCTGCCACGCAGTGCAATGCCGCTGCCCATGCTGTCGTTGGCGATGGCAGAGGTCTTCTCGCCGAACGAGTAGGCCACCTGACCTGAGAAGTCACCCATCTTGGGCAGGATGTAGCCGACACTGTTGCTGTAACGCTTGGGTGCACTGCCTTCAGCGGTGCCTGCAGCCGAACTGGCGCTGCCAACCAGATTGGCGCCATTGATGCCACCCACGCCGATGTCACCAAAGGGGTCAAAGGTTTCTACGTTCAGGTAGGCAGGCGATTTATCGCGGCCCAGACGCAGTTCACCAAAGCTCTTGCTCGACACGCTCACGGTAGAGCGGCGGTCAAACTTGAAGCCCCCACCAGTGCCGTTGTCCACAGCCAGCCCACCCTCCAGCCAAAAACCAGCGGCCAGTCCACCACCCAGATCTTCAACACCCCGAAACCCGAGGCGACTGCTGGAAAGGCCGCCACTAGACAGGCCGGTGACATCAACACTGCCAGCGGAAACGCGGGCGACGGAGGCATCCACCACGCCGAAGAGGGTCACGCTCGATTGGGCCATGGCACCAGCGGCGGCGGTCAGGGCCGCAATGGCCACGAGGGTTTGTTTTTTCATGATTCAGTTCCGTTGAAGGGTCTCAGTTCACCGCGACGCATTGGGCTGCGGCAGCCCGGGCTCTCGGTGCTTCGCAACTTGTGAAGCAGGTCGATTAAAAAACCAGAATGCGTAAATTGGTGTATTCCCTGACTCGAACAACGTCCTCTTGGGATATTCATTCGGACGTAACACTTATGTTTTCCAACACGTCGCCTGACCGCCACATGCGCTGAGAAAACTCGAAACGCAACGCTGCAGGCGCTATTCAGAGGATGGGCTACGCGCGCTGGGAGTTAACTCAATGCCTTGGGGTCGTAGGGTGAGTCGCAATCCGACGCCAGGGACGGCATGAGTGGCCGTGAAAGCGCTGAAATCTGTCTCACAGAGGCAACGCATTGCCGGATGTTGCCGCCGAGATCGGAGTGAGCCCCCCGCGCCGACCTTCGACTGCGCCATTTGCTCAGCACCCTCGCCCAACAGGTGTGCGGGTGAGAGAGCCTCTTGTGTGGCTCACGGGGTCGTAGGCATATGAGCCAAAGTGGCTCACTTATCCACGCGCATCGTCGTGATAGCCGTCGCGAGATGGATGAGGCCACTGCGTCTGCAACAATTCCGCAACGAAACTGACACAAGGCAGAAGTAACATCTAGACACAATCATTCCCTTGGCGATGTCTCATGCCCGAAATCACTGAGTACTTGAGCGACTTCCGGCCCCGCTTTCGCCAATCAAGCGCTGCCGATCTGTGCGTAGAGGTGCCATGTCTGACCGCCAATGAAACAAACGAGAAAGTCATGGAGGTGTTCACGCGACATCGTGACCTCGTTAGTCTTCCGGTTGTTGAGGGGAGCCAACCCATCGGTCTTATCAACAGGAACATCTTCCTGTCTCAGATGAGTAAGCCGTTCCGCATGGAGCTCTACGGACGAAAGAGTTGTATAGCCTTCATGGACAAGGAGCCGCTGATTGTGGACGCGGGTTTGGACATCGAGGCGCTGACTTTCAAAACGGTGGAGTTTGGTGAGAAGGCTCTTACCGATGGTTTCATCGTCACCCGCGAGGGTGCGTTCGCCGGCGTAGGCAACGGGTTGCAGCTTATGCGGGTTGTGGCAGACATACAGGCCTCCCGCAATCGTCAAGTCATGCACAGCATTGAGTACGCCAGCGTGATTCAACGGTCGACGCTTCGTAGCTCGCTGGATGCCTTGGCTCGAGCCTGCCCCGACGCCAACTTGGTGTGGGAGCCAAGAGACATTGTTGGAGGCGACTTCTACCAGTTCAGCACTGACTCAGACGGTTGGTTTGCAACAGTGGCTGACTGCACGGGGCATGGAGTACCCGGCGCCTTCATGACGTTGATTGCCTCAACGAGTTTGAACCAGGCGATAGAGCAGAACGGCGCTCGGGACCCCGCGAAATTGTTGGGGCATGTCAATCGCAGCATCAAGCAGATGCTCGGTCAAGTTGACGGCCAGGATGAAACACCCGGTTCTGATGACGGCATGGATGCGGCCTGCTTCTGGTTCGAACCTGGAAATGGCCGTTTGATCTTCGCAGGTGCACAACTCTCAATGTTCCTGCTGCGGTCTGAAGGCGGTGCCGTGGAGGTGTTAGATGGCCAGCGCAAGGGGGTCGGATATGTCGATAGTGAGTTCGACTTCACTTGGAAAAATCAAGAAGTGAGTTTGCCAACGGGGACGTTGGTCTTCGTCAGCACCGATGGGCTGATCGATCAAATTGGCGGCTCACGGGGCATCGCTTTTGGCAAGCGCCGCGTGCGCGATCTGCTTCTTGAACACCGTGAAAATTCGCCGTCAAAGATCAATTCGGCGATGCTTGATGCTCTCCGGATTTGGCAGGGTGAACATCACCGCCGCGATGACCTAACTTTCTTCTGCTTTCGCACCTAGATTCAAACCTCACTTATGCCTTCCCTCATGATCGCCGAAAAGTACGGCCCCTTCTTTAACTCGGCGCGGCAACACCAAGTCATTTTTTACTACGTGGGGTACTTTTCGCAGCACATCGTTGCGGCAATGGCCGACGCGGTAAAACTCCAACTTGAAGTGGCCGATGTGGCTGCTCCTACGCGGCGAAAATTGTTTTCGTCATTCGTGGAGATGGCGCAAAACATCATTCACTATTCGGCTGACTCCCTTACTCCTCCAAGCCAGGACAACGGGGAACTGCGTCACGGTTCGGTCTGCATTCGACGAGAAACAGACGGCAGCTTTATGTTGCTGTGCGCAAACCCGATCGACTCACTGATGGTCGAAGACCTGAGGGTGAAACTGAGTGCGCTGCGCAACATGACACTCGAAGAAATTAAGCAAGCCTATCGTCAGACGCTGCGTGGGGGCCCCCCGGAAGGAAGTAAGGGTGCGGGCTTGGGATTCTTAACCGTCGCCCGCGACGCCAAAGAGCCTTTGGAGTTTGATTTCGACACCGAGTCTGGTGGTTCGCCTGTCTTGTATCTGAAGGCGGCAATCTAGCCACAACTAGTCCACCAACAAATCGAGACCACCAATGGAAAACCTCTACCTAGCCCCGACGCCCAGTTCACCCGAGGTGGATTTCAAGTTTGATACGAACACAATGAGCCTGCGCGGAGAGTCGTATCCTGAGAATGCTGCTGCTTTCTATGGAGACATCCTGGCGCGTCTCAAAGACTACCTATCCGCGCAGACGGAGACGGCGCTCGAAGTGAACATTGCACTCGCATACTTCAACAGTTCCAGCACAAAGATGTTGTTCAATCTGATTGAAGCGCTTAACAACGCCGCTGAAGCTGGCAATCGCGTGGTGCTCAATTGGTATCACGATGAGGAAGACGACACGATCCTCGAGTTAGGGCAAGAGCTGAGCGAGGATTTTCCGGCAATCGAATTTGTTATACATCCAGTGGGAGCCGCTTAAATGGACAGTCCGGCCACTGGCTCTCCGGCAGACTTGTTCGAGGCAGAGAATCAATCGCTTTTGGTCGCCCGAGCAGCCCATGCCGCTTTCGTAGAGGCTGAACCAACTCAATGCCGACAAGCCTTCGGCGACCTGATCCTTGCATATGAGAGACTACTGCGTGAAACGCGCAGACTTGTACGCCGCAGTGACAGAGCGGAACTGGAGATGAATCAGCTAAACACACGGCTTCAAGAATTGGCAGCTGAACTTGAACACCGAGCTTGTCAGAAATTTTGTGTGTGAGGCATAGCATGTCGACAAGGAGCATGAATGCCACGCAAGACCAAACCCACCGCTTTGGCGGACCAGGCGGCA
>MEDL01000083.1 GCA_001724785.1 Acidovorax sp. SCN 68-22
GGCATGCGCCGCTCCTCGATGCGCGCGAGCGCCGACAGCGGCACCGGCGGAGCGCCCGCCGCGCCGGCCACGGGCACGTAGATGCCGGCCAGCGCCTGCGGCCCCAGGGCGAAACGCGGCGCCACCTCCAGCACCACACGGTACTGGTTGGACTGCGTGAAGATGGTGGAGATCAGGCGCTGGCCGAAGGCGTTGTAGAGCGCGGTGTCGATGGCGGCCACGGTGACGCCGCGCCGGCTCGCCTCGGCGCGGTCGATGGCCACATAGGCCTGCAGGCCCTGGTCCTGCAGGTCGCTGGCCACTTCGGCCAGCTCGGGCCGCTCGCGCAGGCGCTGCTGCAGCGTTTGCGCCGCCGCCTGCAGCGCCGCCGCATCGGGCGAGGACAGCAAGAGCTGGTACTGCGTGCGCGCCACGCGGTCTTCGATGGTCAGGTCCTGCACCGGCTGCACGAACAGGCGTATGCCGGGGAGCTCGCTCGCGGCCTCGACCAGGCGCTGCTGCACCACCGCGGCCGACGCGCGCGTGCCGTGCGGCTGCAGGTCGATCAGCAGGCGCCCGGTGTTGAGCGTGGTGTTCTGCCCATCGACGCCAATGAACGAGGAGACGCTGCGCACCGCCGCATCCTGCAGCAGCCGCTCGGCCACGGCCTGCTGGCGCTCGGCCATGCCGGCGAAGGAAATCGACTGGTCCGCCTCCGTGGTGGCCTGCAGCAGGCCGGTGTCTTGCGTCGGGAAGAAGCCCTTGGGCACCCAGAAGTAGAGCAGCGCGGTGAGCGCCAGTGTCGCCAGGAACACCAGCCAGGTCGCCAGGCCGTGGTTCAGCACCACCTCCAGCGCGCGGCCGTAGGCGGCGATGGTGCGGTCGAAGAAGCGCCCGGTGGCGTGGAAGATGCGGCCGTGCTTTTCCGGCGCGGGCGCGCGCAGCAGGCGGGCGCTCAGCATGGGCGTGAGCGAGAGCGAGACCACGGCGGAAATCACGATGGCCACGGCCATGGTGACGGCGAACTCGTGGAACAGGCGCCCGACCACGTCGCCCATGAAGAGCAGCGGGATCAGCACCGCGATCAGCGAGACGGTGAGCGAGACGATGGTGAACCCGATCTGGCGCGCGCCTTCGAGCGCCGCCTGCAGCGGCGTCATGGGCTCGGCGCCCGGTATCTCAAGATGATGGATGTTTTGGCTACGGCCGGACGCTGGCGCGTCCTTCACGTGGCCTTCGGCCGCATGAGCCTGCGCCGAAACATTGCCCGGCATCTCGAGATGCCGGGCAATGTTTTCAATCATCACGATGGCATCGTCCACCACGAAACCGGTGGAAATGGTCAGCGCCATCAGCGTCAGGTTGTTGATGGAAAAGCCCGCCAGGTACATCACGCCAAGCGTGCCGATGAGCGAGAGCGGAACCGCCACGGCGGGAATGAAGGTCGCCGTGGCGCTGCGCAGGAAGACGAAGATCACCGCCACCACCATGGCGATGGCCAGCAGCAGCTCGTACTGCATGTCGCGCACCGAGGCGCGGATGGTCACGGTGCGGTCGCTCAGCACCTGCACGTCGAGCGAGGCCGGCAGCGTGCTGCGCAGTTGCGGCAGCAGCGCCTGGATGCGGTCCACGGTGTCGATGACGTTGGCGCCCGGCTGGCGCTGGATGTTGAGGACCACGCCGGCGCGGCTGCCGGTCTGCGCCGTCCCGGCCCAGGCGGCCAGGCGCGTGTTCTCGGCGTCGTCCACGGTCTCGGCGATGTCCGAGAGGCGGATCGGCGCGCCGTCCTTGAACGCCAGGATCAGGTTGCGGTATTCGGCGGCCGACTGCAACTGGTCGTTGGCGTCGATGCCCGACGCCCGCTCCGGCCCGTCGAAGCCGCCCTTGGCCTGGCGCACGTTGGCCGCGGCAATGGCGCTGCGCACGTCTTCCAGGCTCAAACCCAGGCCGGCCAGCGCGGCCGGGTTGGCCTGGATGCGCACCGCCGGCCGGCGCCCGCCCGCCACCGCGACCAGCCCCACCCCCGCCACCTGCGAAATGCGCGGCGCCAGGCGGTTTTCCACCAGGTCGTTGACGCGGATCACCGGCAGCGAGGGCGAGGTGATCGCCAGCGTCATGATGGGCGCGTCCGCGGGGTTCACCTTGTTGTAGAGCGGCGGCATCGGCAGATCGCCGGGCAGCAGGTTGCTGCCGGCGTTGATGGCGGCCTGCACCTCCTGCTCGGCCACGTCCATGGCCACGTCGAGCGAAAAGCGCAGCGTGATCACCGAGGCCCCGCCCGAGCTGGTGGACGACATCTGCGTCAGCCCCTGCATCTGCCCGAACTGGCGCTCCAGCGGCGCGGTGACGGTGGCGGTCATCACGTCCGGGCTGGCGCCGGGGTAGAGCGTGGTCACCTGGATGGTCGGGTAGTCGACCTCCGGAAGCGCCGACACCGGCAACAGGCGCAGCGCCAGCAGGCCGCTGAGCAGCAGCGCCAGCATCAGCAGCGAAGTCGCCACCGGCCGCAGGATGAAGGGGCGCGAGAGGTTCATGCGCGAAGCGAGGGCCGCCCTGTGGGTTCAGGGCCGGGCCGTGCTGGCGGGCGTACGCGGTGCGCTGGCGCCTGCCGCGGGCGCGTCTGCAGCGGCCTTGGCCCGGCGCGCGGCGACGAAGGCGCGCCGCTCCTCGGGCGACATCTTGGCGAACTTCTCGCGCTCCGCGGCAGGCAGGGTGGCCGGATCGAAGCGCCGCGCCCGGGCCACCGGCGCGGCGGCGGCGGTGGTTGCTTCAATGACCTTCACCTTGGCGCCGTCGCGCAGCCGGTCCAGGCCGTCGGTCACCACCTGGGCGCCCACCGGCAGTTCGCCCTGCACGCTGACGCGCCCGCCGTCCTGCGGCCCCACGCGCACGGTGGTCCAGGCGACCGTGCCGTCGTCTTTCACCAGGTAGACGTGGCCGTTCTGCAGCGCCGTCGCCGGCACGGTGAGCGTGTTTTCCAGGGTGTCGAGCTCCAGCGTGACGTTGACGAACTGGTTCGGGAACAGCGCGCCGTCCTGGTTGGGGAACGCCGCCTTCACGCGGATGCTGCCGGTGCTGCTGTCGATGGCGTTGTCCAGCGCGCTGACCGCGCCCGTGGCCAGGCGCCGGCGCATCTCGCGGTCCCAGAGCTCGACCGGCAGCGGCTCCTTGGCCGCCAGGCGCGGGGTGATCTGCGGCAGCAGCGCCTCGGGCACGGAGAACACGGCGTCGATCGGCCGCACCTGGGTGATGGTGACGATGCCGGCCGCGTCGCCCGGCGCGACGACGTTGCCGCGGTCGGCCTGGCGCAGACCCAGGCGCCCGGAAATCGGCGCCGTGATGCGGGTATAGGACAGCTGGAGCTGCGCCGCATCGCGCGCCGCGCGGCTGGCGGCGACCGTGCCCTCCATCTGGCGCACCAGCGCCGCCTGCGTATCGACCTGCTGGCTGGCAATCGAGTTCTGCTGCTGCAGCTCCTGGTAGCGCTTGAGGTCGATGCGTGCGTTGGCCAGCAGCGCTTCGTCGCGCTTCAGGCTGCCTTCCGCCTGGCCCAGCGTCGCCTGGTAGCTGCGCGGGTCGATGCGCGCCAGCAGCGCGCCGGCCTGGACGTCGTCGCCCTCCTTGAAATGCAGCTCGGTGAGCTCCCCCGCCACCTTGGCCCGCACCGCCGCCGTGGCGCGCGCGTTCATGGTGCCGATGGCGCTGACGCGCACGCGCAGGTTTTCGCGGCGCACCTGGCCTACCGAAACCGGCTGTACCGCCGCCCCGGCAAAGCGACCGCCACGGCCGGCCGGCCGCGACGCTTCGGCGCTTTGGTCTCCGCTGCGCTGCTGCCACCACCAGCCGCCCCCCACGACCAGCGCGGCCAGCAGCAAGAGACCCAGCAACAGGCCCCAGCGCATGCGGCCGCGCATCCGGAACGAAGGGGGGATAGGGCGCTGTGAGGTGGGCATGGGCAGGTGCGACGCAAAACGGAGGGTCGCTTGCCATGGTAGTCAGCCCGCGGCCTCCCCGCCGTAGGGAAGCGCGCTTTTACCGGCCCTTTACCCGCGGTTCACGCACGGCCCAGGCCGCCACCGTGCCAGCAGCGCGGCCACCGGCGGCAGCAAATACTATGAAAAGTGGAGCTACCAACGCTTGCTGTATAAGCGCTGGAGGCCAATTTTGCTCTAAATCCCGTGCGGAACTCAGGCCCAGAGCACCTTCTTGCGCGACGCCTCCCACTCGGGGAATTTGGCCGCGTACAGGTCCTCGATGCGGTTGCGCTTGACCTTGAAGGTGGGCGTGATGATGTCGTTCTCCACCGTCCAGGGCGTGCGGCTGACCACCAGGCACTGCAGCTGCTCGTGCGGGTCCAGCGTGGCGTTGACCTGGGCCAGGTGCTGGGCGAGCGACTGCTCCAGCGCCTTGCGCCCCTCGGGCGCCGCGGCGCGCGCGACGGCATCGGCGTTGAGCATCAGGATGCCCAGGGGCTGGCCGAGGTTGGCGCCGGTGACCACGCAGGCCTCGATGTCGGGATGGCCGCCGAGCTTGTCCTCGATCGGCGCGGGGGCGACGTACTTGCCCTTGCCGGTCTTGAACAAGTCCTTCACGCGGCCGGTGATGTGCAGGCACCCCTGCGCGTCGATGTGGCCCTTGTCGCCGGTGTGCAGCCACCCGTCGGGCGTGAAGGCCTCCTGCGTCTGTTCGGGCGCCTTGTAGTAGCCCAGCATCAGCGCCGGGCTCTTCATCTGGATTTCGCCGGTCTCGGGGTCGATGCGGTGCTGCACGCCCTCGTAGGTCGGGCCCACGCTGCCCTGCTGGTTCTTGCCCGGCACGGTGATGTGCGATACGGCGAGGTTCTCCGTCATGCCGTAGCCTTCGTTGATCGCCAGGCCCAGCTTGCTGTACCACTGCAGCAGCGCCAGCGGCATGGGCGCGGCGCCGCCGGCGCAGATGCGCGCCTGGTCCAGCCCCAGCGTCTTCTGGATCTTGCGCCGCACCAGGCCGCCGATGATGGGCAGGCCCAGCAGGCGCTGCAGCTTGGGTTCGGGCATCTTGTGCTGGATGGCCTGCTGGAACTTCACCCACAGGCGCGGCACCGAGAAGAAGATGGTCGGCCGGGCGCGCTGCATGTCGCTCGTGAAGGTGTCGAGCGAATCGGCGAAGAACACGTGCATGCCGGTGCGCAGCCAGCCGTGCTCGACCAGTACGCGCTCGACCACGTGCGCCAGCGGCAGGTAGGATAGCATGCGGTCGTCCGGGCCCATGGGCAGGCGGCGGATGCCGGCGTCCAGCGCCCAGGCGAAGCTGTTGAAGGTGTGCATCACGCCCTTGGGCATGCCGGTCGTTCCCGAGGTGTAGATCAGCGTCGCCAGGTCGTCGCCGGCGCGCACCGGCTGGCCGGCGACGGGCTGGGCCGCCTTGCACAACGCGTCCCACAGCGGGTAGGCCTTGCGCGCCGATTCGGGCGACAGCGGGTAGCTGATGCACGGCAGGCCGGCCGGCACGCCGGGCGCCATGGCCTCCCAGCCGTCGAGCTTGCCGATGAAACAGGCGCGCGCCTCGCTGTGCTTCAGGATGTGGGCGATGGTTTCGTGCGCCAGCGTCGGGTACAGCGGCACCGAAACGCCGCCGGCCATCCAGATCGCCAGGTCGCTCATCAGCCACCAGGCGCAGTTCTTCGAGAGGATGGCGACCTTGTCGCCGGGCCCGATGCCCATGGACTGCAAATGCGCCGCCATGCGCCGCACTTCGCCCGCCAGTTCGCCCCAGGTGAAATCGCGCACGCTCCCGTCGCCCATGGGTTGGGTCAGTGCCACGCGCGTCGGCGCCTCGCTTTCCCAGGCATAGAGGCGCTGCAGTGCGAGCAGCTCGGGGGCGATTACGGTCGTCATGGGGTCTCCCGGAAAATGGTTGTCGCCCCAGTGTAGGAGCCCCTGCAGGGGCTTGAGGTGGGTAAAGACCCTCGGATAGGGAGTTGCGCCTAAAGGCGCGCCTACATGCGTTCGAGCGCTTGCTTGGCCTGCTCCACCGCCGCCCCCTGCGGCAGGGCGACGCCGTTCTTCACGGCCAGCACTTCGGCCATGACGCTGACCGCGATCTCCGGCGGGGTCTTGCTGCCGATGTAGATGCCGATCGGTCCGCGCAGGCGCGCCAGGCCCGCGTCGGTCTGGCCAAAATGCTCCTTCAGGCGCGCGCGCCGCGCCGCGTTGTTGCGCCGCGAACCGATGCCGCCGACGTAGAACGCCGGTGTCTCAAGCGCCTGCAAGAGCGCCAGGTCGTCCAGCTTGGGGTCGTGCGTGAGCGCCACCACGCAGGTGCGCCGGTCGCACTGCAGCGCGGTGACGACGTCGTCGGGCATGTCGCTCACCACGCGCGCGCCCGGCACGCTCCAGCTGGCGCGGTACTCCACGCGCGGGTCGCAGACGGTGACGGCAAAGCCGCAGAACAGCGCCATGGTGGCCAGGTACTCCGACATCTGCCCGGCGCCGATGATGAGCATGCGGTACTCGGGGCCGAAGGTGTTGACGACCTCCTGCGCACCCGCCTGCAGCGTGGCCGGCGTGGCCGCGGGCCGCTGCACCACGGCGCCATCGCGCAGGCGCACGCTGCGCTGCACCAGCTGCCCGGATTCGAGCGCGGCGAGCAGCTCGGCCAGGGCCCCGGCGTCCGGATCGAACTCGATCAGCAGCTCCAGCGTGCCACCGCAGGGCAGGCCGAAGCGGTGCGCCTCGTCGGCCGTGACGCCGTACTTGGCGAACACCGGCGGGCCACCGACGCGCGCGGCGTCCTCCCCCTCACCCGCCCAGGCGCGCGTGAAGCGCGCGATCAGGTCGTCCTCGATGCAGCCGCCCGAGACCGAGCCGACCACGGCGCCGCTCTCGCACAGCGCCATGATCGAACCTTCGGGCCGGGGCGACGAGCCCCAGGTGCGCACCACGGTGGCCAGCAGCGCGCGCTGGCCGGCGCCGCGCCAGCCGTGCAGCGCGCGCAAGACGGTGACGTCGAGGTTGTCCATGGACCGGGCTCCGCAGCGTCAACTCAGGTACATGGCGACGGCGACGAGCAGCGCCGCCACGGCGCCCCACACCCAGACCGGAATGCCCGCGCCTGGTTGGGGCACTGCCGCCCGCTCGCCGCCCGGTGCGGCGGGCCGGGTATCGAGCTGCACGGTGCGCGCGCCCTCGCGCTCGGTGAGCGCAGCGTCTGCGGTGCCATCGTCCGGCGCGGGCAACTCGGCGCGCCCGTGGCGCCGGCGCAGCTGCTCGTCGAAGCGGCGGAAGAAATCCTCCGCCAGGCCCTTGGCGGCGCCGTCGATCAAACGCTGGCCCAGCTGGGCGATCTTGCCGCCGACGCTGGCCTGCACCTCGTAGTGCAACTCGCAGCAGGGTTGGCCGAGCGCGTCGTCGGGCAGCGGCACGAGCCGCACCTGCGCCTGGCCCTTGCCGAAGCCGGCCACGCCGCCCTGGCCGTCGAAGGCGATGCGGTAGCTCTCGGGCGGCACCTGCTCGCTCACCTGCAGATTGCCTTTGAACTTGGCCGCCACCGGGCCGATCTTGAGCGCCATGCCAACGGCGTACTGGTGCTCACCGGTCGCCTCCAGTGCGTCGCAGCCGGGGATGCACAGCTTGAGCATCTCCGGGTCGTTGAGTGCGTCCCAGGCCTGCTGCTGGCTGGCGGCCAGGGCGCGGTGCGCGTTCATTTCCATGGTCGTGTTCTCCTCATCGTTGGCGCGGCGGCGCGCGCAGCACTTCGGCCAGGCTGGCGGCAAGCTGCTGCAGGCTTTGCAGGTTGTGCACCGCCAGCATGGCGTCGGCGGCGCGGTGCAGTTCGGCCGCGCCGCGCGCCACCGGGGCGTAGGCGGCAAAGCGCAGCAGGGGGTTGAGCCACAGCAGGCGCGCCGAGTGGCGCCGCAGCCAGGCGAGTTCCTGCGCCAGCGCGGCCGGTTCGTCGGTCGCCAGGCCGTCGCTGACCAGCAGGACGAGCGTGCGCCGGCCCACCAGGCGCCGGGCGTGCTGGGTGCGCAGCTGGGCCAGCGAAGCGGCCAGCCGCGTGCCGCCGGCGTAGTCGGCGATGGCGGCGCCGGCGCGTGCCAGCATGGCGTCCGGGTCCTGGGAGGCGAATGCCGGCGTCAGGTCAGTGAGTGCCGTGCCGAAGGCGAACACGTCGCGCCGGCCGGCCCCGCTGCCCGCCCCGCTGCCCGGCGCCGTGGCGGCGTGCAGGAAGGCCAGCAGCAGGCGCACGTAGCGCTCCATCGAGCCGGAAACATCGAGCAGCACCAGAAGCGGCAGCGGCTGGCGCAGGCGCTGGCGGCGCGGCAGCTCCAGCAGCTCGCCGCCGCTTTGCATCGCGCGCCGCAGGGCCAGCGGCCAGTCGGCCCGGCCGCCGTGCGGGCCGGGGCGGGTACGGCGCGCCTTGTAGCGCGGCAACGGCAGCGGCACGCGCTGCGCCAGGCGCTGCACCAGCAGGTATTCGCTCGCCGAGAGCTGGTTGAAATCGGCCGTCCTGAGGCGTTCGCGCGCGCTCGCCGTCATGGCGGCGTCGAATTCGACCGTGTCCTCCGCGCGCTCCGCCGGCGCACTTGCGGCGCGCACCGGGGCCAGCGCCTCGGCCACGCGCGGGCGGCGCGGCGCCGGTTCGGCGCGGCTTTCGGTGCTCGGCAGCATCTGGGCCAGCAGCTTCTGCGCCAGTTCGGGGTTGCGGAAGTAGGCGTCGAAGAGCTCGCGGAACACCAGCCGGTCCTGCTCGCGCGCGACCAGCACCGCCTCCAGCGCGGCGGCGAGGTCGGCGCGCGCCAGGCCCACCAGCATGGCCGCCTCCTGCGCCAGCGCCATGCGCGCCGCATCCACCGGCACGCCGGCGCGGCGCAGCGCGCGGCCGAAGCCCGTGAGGTTGTCGGCGAACTTGCCGCGCCGGGCGTCGCCGAGCTGGTGGACTCCTTGCGACACAGCCAGGGACGGCGCTTCTGCTGCCCGCATGTCAGCCATCCGCCTCGGCGGGTGCGAGAAGTTGGGCTGCCATGTCCTGCGTCAGCGCGGCGACGTCCTCGCGCTGCTTGAAGAGGATGCCAGCGGTGTCCTGCACCACTTCCGGATCGAGCACCAGGGTGTCGAGCGCCACCAGGGCCTTGGCCCATTCCACGGCCTCGGCGATGCCGGGCGCGCGCTGGAAGGCGTTGGCAAAGGGCTGGCTGCGCAGGCGGGCGACGAAATCGGCGACCTGCTCGGACAGGGCGCTGCCCGCGCCCGGCACCTGGGCGCGCACGATGGCCAGTTCGCGCTCGCGCTCCGGGTAGTCGAGCCAGTGGTACAGGCAGCGGCGCTTGACGGCGTCGTGCAGGTCGCGCGTTCGGTTGCTGGTGAGCACCGTCACGGGCGGCACGGCCGCGCGCACGGTGCCCAGTTCCGGGATGCTCACCTGGTACTCGCCCAGGTATTCGAGCAGGAAGGCCTCGAAGGGCTCGTCGGCGCGGTCGATCTCGTCGACCAGCAGCAGCGCGCCCGGCGCCGGTGTGCGCAGCGCCTGCAGCAGCGGGCGGTTGATGAGGTAGCGTTCCTGGTAGATCTCCGCTTCCACGTCGCGCGCAGCGGGGAGCGTGGGGGCCGCCGAGCCGCCGCCGGGCCGCCCCAAGGCGGCGAGCGCCCCCTCGGGGCTGAGGGCTGCGTCTCCCGGACGGCCTGCGCCGTCCGGGACAGTCCGAAGAGCAGTCGGCTCCGACGACTGCGCGGCCTGCAAGGCCAGCGAACCACGCGCAGCGGGGAGCGTGGGGGCCGACAGTTCAGCCGCGCGCATGTGCAGCAACTGCGCGCTGTAGTTCCATTCGTAGAGCGCCTCGCGCTGCTCCAGCCCGTCGTAGCACTGCAGGCGGATCAGCGGGCGCCCGAGGGCGCGCGCCAGGGCCTGGGCCAGGGCCGTCTTGCCGACGCCGGGCTCGCCTTCGAGGAGCAGCGGGCGCTCGAGCTTGAGCGCCAGCCACGCCGCCGTGGCCAGGCGCCGGTCGGCGAAATAGCCCACGCCCTGCAGGGCCTGCACCAAGGCGTCGATGGAGGGCAGCGGTGCGGAGAGCGCCGGGGCTGGTGAGGACACGGTCATTACTATTTTTTCAATAGCTGCAACCCCTTATGGGACAAGCGCTAGAGGCCGATTTTGTACAAATATTGCACGCGCCGCGCCGTTCCCCCGGCGCGCGCGGCTTCGCCATGGGCCGGCGCTTCAGGCGGCCACCAGGGCCTGCACCGCACGCTGCGCGAGCACGCTGATGAGCTGCGCGCGGTAGCCGGGGCTGGCGTGCAGGTCGCTGCCCAGGTCGGTCGGGTCGATGCGCACGCCGGCCGCCGAGGCAGCGCTGAATTCGCGCCCCAGCGCCGCTTCCAGCGCGGCGTGGCGGAACACGCTGCTGGCCGCGCCGGTGACGGCCACGCGCACGCCGTCCGGCGCCTCGGCAACGAACACTCCGACCAGCGCAAAGCGCGAAGCCCCCTGGCGGAACTTCTGGTAGG
Organism: Acidovorax sp. SCN 68-22; assembly: GCA_001724785.1. GTDB lineage: Bacteria > Pseudomonadota > Gammaproteobacteria > Burkholderiales > Burkholderiaceae_C > Simplicispira. The sequence continues at coordinate 10,461 of MEDL01000083.1, forward strand.
CCGCGCGGCGCGGAACGGGAAAGCGCACTTCGCGGATCAGTTCGCCCTCGTTCAGCGCGGTGGTGTACATGCCGACGAAGAAATCAGCGGCTGCGATCTCGCGCTGGTCGGTGACGATGGTCGCGCCCAGCGCCAGGGCGGCTGCCGGGTAGTCGGCCGCCGGGTCGTTGTTGGCCAGCGAGCCGCCCAGCGTGCCGCGCGCGCGCACCTGGCGGTCGCCGATGTGGCCCGCCAGGTCGGCCAGCGCCGGGATGGCGGCGCGCACCTCGGCGCTGTCCGCCACCTGCTGGTGGCGCGCCATGGCGCCGATGGCGAGGGCGTCGCCCTGGCGGCGGATGCCGGCCAGTTCGGGGATGCGGCCCAGGTCGACCAGCTGGCCGGGGTCGGCCAGGCGCAGGCGCAGCGCCGGCAGCAGGCTTTGCCCGCCGGCGATGGGGCGCGCGCCCGAAGCCGCCTGCCGGGCGGCGGCGTCCAAGGTGGTGGGGGCTTCGTAGGTGAATGCGTACATATCCGTCTCCGGTCAGTTTTCCTGTTGCGGCTGTACCCGCCCGCAATCGGTGAAACAAGCACGGGCCACGCCAGCAGCC
>MEDL01000084.1 GCA_001724785.1 Acidovorax sp. SCN 68-22
ATCTCGCGCGTGCGCTCGGTCACGCTCACCAGCATGATGTTCATGATGCCGATGCCGCCCACCAGCAGGCTCACGGCGGCCACCGCGCCGAGCAGCGTGGTCATGATGCGGGTGGTGCCCGAAAGCGTGTCCGCCAGCTGCTTGGTGTCGAGCACGTTGAAGTTGTCTTCGTCGCTGTCGGCCAGCTTGCGGCGCTCGCGCAGCAGCTGCGTCAGGCTTGCTTTCACCCGCGCAGCGTCGCTGCCCTCGGCCATGGAGACCAGCAGCGTGTTGACCTGCGTGTTGCCGGTGATGCGCCGCTGCAGGGTCTTGATGGGCATGAACACCGTGTCGTCCTGGTCGTTGCCGAAGGCGCCCTGCCCTTTGGAAGCGAGCACGCCCACCACTTCGCAGCTGATCTGCTTGACGCGCAGTTGCTCGCCCAGGGCCGAGCCGTTGCCAAAGAGCTCGCGCCGCACGGTCTCGCCGATCAGGCACACGGCGGCGCCGGCGCGCAATTCCGCATCGGTGAAGACACGGCCGCTGGCCAATGTCCAGTTGCCGATGGCAAGCCAGTCGTTGGTGCTGCCGGTGATGCCGCTTGTCCAGTTGCGGCCATTGGCCACCAGCGTCCCGCTGGAACGCGCCTCGGGCGCGGCAGCGGCCACGCCGCCAATCTGGCTGGCAATGGCTTCGGCGTCGGTGTCCTTGAACGCGGGCGCGCTCGCCCCGCCGCTGCCCGGCCCCATGCGCTGGCCGGGCCGCACTTGCAGCAGGTTGGTCCCCAGGCCGGAAATCTGGCTCTGCACCGCCAGGGTGGCGCCGTTGCCCACGGTCACCATGGTGATGACGGCGCTCACGCCGATCACGATGCCCAGCACCGTCAGGAAGGAGCGCATCAGGTTGCGCCGGATGGAGCGCAGCGCCAGCAGCACGGTGCTAAGCCACATGCGCGGCCTCCGTGGGCGCGGGGGCGGCCGCTTGCAACCCGAGCGGCGCCGGGTTGCGCTCATCGCTGGCCACCACGCCGTCGACAAAGCGCACGATGCGCCGCGCGTAGGCAGCCATGTCGTGCTCGTGCGTCACCATGATCACGGTGATGCCCAGGTCGGCGTTCAGGTGCCAGAGGAATTCCATGATTTCCCGGCTGCGCGCGGTGTCCAGGTTGCCGGTGGGCTCATCGGCCAGCAGCAGTTCGGGCTCGGTGACGATGGCCCGCGCGATCGCCACGCGCTGCTGCTGCCCGCCCGAGAGCTCGCCCGGCGTGTGGTGCTCCCAGCCCTTGAGCCCCACGGCCTCGAGCGCGCGCGCCGCCATCGCATGGCGCTTGGCAACCGGTTCGCCGCGGTAGATCAGCGGCAGCTCGACGTTTTCCTGGGCCGAAGTGCGCGCCAGCAAGTTGAAGCCCTGGAACACAAACCCCAGGTAGCGCCGCCGCAGCCGGGCGCGCTCGTCGCGGCTGAGCGACTGCACCTGCACGCCCTGAAATTCGTAGATGCCCTTGGTCGGGGTGTCGAGGCATCCCACGATGTTCATGGCCGTGGATTTCCCCGAGCCGCTCGGGCCCATGATGGCGACGAAATCGCCGCGCGCTATGTCCAGATCCACGCCTTTGAGCGCCTGGAAGGCGGTCGCGCCCTCACCGTAGACCTTGGTGATGCCGCGCAAACGAATCAGCGGCGGAGGGGATGCACTCACGCGCCGGCCCCGCTGCTGCGCTGGTCGGTGATGACGGGCAGCCCGGGTGCCAGCCCCTCGCCGCTCACCTCGGTCATGCGGCCGTCGCTGATCCCCGTGGTGACTTGTGCGGCCTGCGGCTGCCCGTCCTTGAGCAGCCAGATCTGGCGCGTCGACGGGATCGTGTTGTCCGTGCGCGCTGTCTTGGTGCCGCTGCGGGGCGGGCGCGGCATCATTTTGGAGAGGATGCCGCCGCTCTGCGCCCCAGCGCCTTTTGTGCCTGCATCACCCCCGGGGACAAAACGCAGCGCGGTGTTGGGCACCAGCAGCACATCCTTGCGCTCGGTGGCGACGATGGTGGCCACCGCCGTCATGCCGGGGCGCAGGGCAAGGTCTGCGTTGTCCACGGAAAGCGTGGTGGCGTACGTCACGACGTTGTTGGTGGTGGTCGCGCCAAAGGCCACGCGCTGGATGGTGGCCGGAAAGCGCCGTGTGGGATAGGCACTGACGGTGAAACTCGCCTTCTGGCCCACCGCCACCGCGCCCACGTCGGCCTCGTCCACGCTGGCATTGAGTTCGAGCTGCGCCAGGTTCTCGGCCACCGAGAACAGCGTGACGGCCTGCAGCGAGGCCGCCACGGCATTGCCGGGCTCCACCGAACGGCTGAGCACCACGCCGTCGATCGGCGAGCGGATCGAGGCCTTGGACAAATTGGTTTCGTCCGTGGACAGCGTGGCACGCCCCACCGCCACATTGGCCTGGGCGCTGCTCTCGGCCGCCACCGCACGGTCCAGCGTGGCGCGCGCGCTGTCGAGCTCGCTGGCCGAGGGCACCTTGCCGCCCGAGAGCTTGTGCACTTCCTCCAGGCGCGCGAGGGCCGCCCGCGCCTCCTTGGTGGTGGCCGCGCTCTGCGCCAGGGCGGCTTGCGCGGCCGCCAGAGCGGCGCGCGAGCGCGTCACCTGGTCGCTGAACTTGGAGGCATCGAGCTGGACGAGCACCTGCCCGGCCTTCACCCGGTCGTTCACGTCCACCAGCACGCGTTGGATCGTGCCCGACAGCTCACTGCCGATGTTCACCGAACGCGTCGGCTGGAGGGTGCCGTTGGCCGACACGGTCAGGGTGATGTCGCCTTTGGCGAGCGGCGTGGTGACGTAGGCGGGCGCGGCCTTCGCCTGTTTCTGCCCCTGCCAGAAATACAGCCCTCCAGCGGCCAGCGCCAGTGCGGCCAGGCCGAACCACAAGGAACCGCGCCGCCACCAGCGCGGCGGATGGTCGTCGCCGAGCAGGGTGTGCAGATTGGCGGGCGGTGAAGCAGGCGATGGGGCAGTGGTCATGGGCGTGGAGACTGGTATTTTTTGATTCGGCCAGGTGCGGTCTCAAGGCCTGGACATGCTGTCGGCATCGGCCACCCAGCCACCCCCGAGCGCCTTGTAGAGGCGCACATGGTCGGTGGCAAGGCTGGTCTGCGCAGCGGCCACGCCGTCCTGGGCGGCCAGTACGGTGCGCTGGGTGTCGAGCACGGTGGGGAAATCGATCAGCCCGCTTTGGAAACGCTGGCGCGCGAGCAGATCGGCGTTGGCAGCGGCCTCGGCGGCAGCGCGCAGGCGCGCCAGGCGCTCCCGGTCGCCCTGCAGCGCCACCAGCGCATCCTCCACGTCCTGCAGCGCACCGAGGACCACCGCTTCGTAGCCGATGCGTGCCTGCTCCAGCGCGGCTTCCTGCACCCGGACCTGGGCGCGCGCGGCGCCCCCATCGAACAGCGGCACCGAAATGCTGCCCAGCAGCGCACTCGCCACACTGGCGCCGTTCGTCAGCGCCCCGAGCGTCGCGGCGCCCAAGCCCAGATTGCCGCTGATGCGCAGGCTGGGGTAGCGCGCCGCATCGGCCTGCGACACACGCGCGAGCGCGGCAACGATGCGCTGCTCCGCGGCGCGCACGTCGGCGCGCTGGCGCAGCGTCTGTGCGGGAATCGCCAGCGCCAGCTCGGCCGGTGCTTGCGGCACGGGGCGGGCGGGCGCCAGCGCGGCATCCAGCGCCGCGGGCGGCTGGCCAGTGAGCACGGCGAGCGCATGGCGCGTCTGCGCCAGACTGCTCTCGAGCGCGGGAATCTGCGCCGCCGTTTGCTCCACCGCCGCACGCGCCTGCTCGGTGACGAGCGAAGTGGTCAGCCCGGCCTGCAAACGCCATTCACTGATCTGCAGGGTTTCCTGCTGGCTCGCCAGGTTGCTGCGCGCAATCGCCAGGCGCTCCTGCACACCCCGCAGGGCGATGTAGTTGGCCGCCACCTCCGCTGCCAGCGACACCTGGGCATCGCCCAGGCTGGCCAGCGCAACGGCCACGTCGGCCTGGCTGGCCGAGACGGCGCTGCGCTCTGCGCCGAACAGGTCCGGCTCCCAGCTGGCGTCGAAGCCGGCGGCAAAACGATTGCCCGTGCTCCCGCCTGCGCGGCTGCGTTGCGCGGAGCCAGAGGCGTCCACCCGCGGCAGCAAGCCCGCGGCCTGCACATCGCTCACGGCCCGTGCCTGGCGCAGCGATGCCTGGGCCTGGCGCAGGCTGGTGTTGTGCGCGAGCGACCGCTGCACCAGCGCGCTGAGTAGGGGGTCATTGAATTGCCCCCACCACTGGCCCAGTGGCGTGGCGCTGCCTTGCGCCTGCGCAGCGGCCCATTGCGCGGGCATCTCCGTCGTGGGCGCATCGGCCGCCCTTCGGGCAGGCGCCGCGCATCCCGCCAAGGTAACAGCGACGGTGGCGAGCGCGATGCCAGGCAGGCGCAGCGGTGAAGAAAATGGACGCATGGTCGTGGGGAAGCGTGCGCACCCTTTCGGTGCCCTTCGCGCACATGCCCACCACGCGCCGGCAAAGCTCAGGTAAAGCTAGCCGGCGGCCAATTGGTCCAATGGCCAGCGCGGCTTGACGTCGAACGCGTAGTGGCGCTGCGGCGCCTCGCACCCCGCCTGCACGCGCATGGCACCGGCCAGCGCGATCATGGCGCCGTTGTCGGTGCACAGGTGCAGCTCGGGGTAGTGCACGCGCACGCCGCGCGCGGCGCAGGCGGCGTTCAATTGCTGGCGCAAATGGCGGTTGGCGCCTACGCCGCCGGCCACCACCAGGCGCTGCAAGCCGGTCTGCGCGAGCGCGGCGAGGGATTTCTTCACCAGCACCTCGACGATCGCCGCCTCGGTGCTGGCCGCCAGGTCGGCCGTGCGCGCGGGCAGCGCTTCGCCGAGCTTCTTCGCCTGCGTCATCACCGCCGTCTTCAGCCCGGCGAAGGAAAAATCGAGGTTGCCGCTGTGCAGCAGCGGGCGCGGCAGCTTGAAGGCCGCGGCATCGCCCTGCTCGGCCAGGCGCGAGAGCGCCGGGCCGCCGGGGTAGCCCAGGCCCAGGAGCTTGGCCGATTTGTCGAAGGCTTCGCCGGCGGCGTCGTCGATGGTCTCGCCCAGCAGCACGTAGCGGCCCACGCCGTCCACGCGCATCAGCTGGGTGTGGCCGCCGGAGACGAGCAGCGCGACAAACGGGAACGCCGGCGGATCGCTGCTGAGGAAGGGCGAGAGCAGGTGCCCCTCCAGGTGGTGCACGCCCAGCACCGGCACATCGAGCGCGGCGCCCAGCGCGCACGCCACGCCAGCACCCACCAGCAGCGCACCGGCCAGGCCCGGCCCGCGCGTGAAGGCCACCACGTCCACCTCGGCGAGCGTGCGGCCGGCATCGCGCAAGACACACTCGGTGAGCGGCAGCACGCGGCGGATGTGGTCGCGGCTCGCCAGTTCGGGCACCACGCCGCCGTAAGCCTGATGCATCTCGATCTGGCTGTGCAGCGCGTGCGCCAGCAGCGTGGGCACGGCGCTTCCCTGCGTGCGCACCAGCGCCACACCGGTTTCGTCGCAGGACGATTCGATGCCGAGGACGAGGAGCGGGGGGGAGCTGGCTTGCATGGCGGAGCTGCCGAGTGTAGGCCGGCGGGGCCATGGGAGAATGCCGGGCTTATGAATCCGCAGCAGTACGTACAAGAAAAAGCCGCGGCGTCGGGCAGCAGTTTCTATTACGCCTTTTTGTTCCTGCCCGAGCAACGGCGCCACGCGATCACTGCTTTTTACGCCTTTTGCCGCGAAATCGACGACGTTGTCGACGAAGTCAGCGACGCCAGCGTCGCCCACGCCAAGCTCGCCTGGTGGCGCAGCGAGCTCGCCCAGGCGTTTGCCGGCCAGCCTTCGCACCCGGTGACCCAGGCGCTGATGCCGCACACCAAGGCTTTCGGCATCGAGGCCGCGCCGCTCCTGTCCGTCATCGACGGCTGCGAGATGGACCTGAACCAGACGCGCTACCTCGACTATGCCGGCCTGCAGCGCTATTGCCACCTGGTGGCCGGCGTGGTCGGCGAGGTCGCGGCGCGCATCTTCGGCCAGACCGAGGCGGCGACCACGCGCTACGCCCACCTGCTCGGCCAGGCGCTGCAGCTGACCAACATCCTGCGCGACGTCGGCGAGGACGCGATGCGCGGGCGCATCTACCTGCCGGTGAACGAGTTGCAGCAGTTCGGCGTGAAGGCCAACGAGATCCTGGAGCGCGAATACTCCGAGCGCTTCACCGCGCTGATGCGCTACCAGGCCGAACGCGCGCACCGCCTGTACGACGAGGCCCTGGCGCAGCTGCCGGCCGCCGACCGGCGGGCGCAGAAGCCCGGCCTGATGATGGCCAGCATCTACCGCACCCTGCTGCGCGAGATCGAGCGCGACAACTTCCAGGTGCTGCACCAGCGCGTCGAGCTCACGCCGCTGCGCAAGTTCTGGCTCGCCTGGAAGATGCAGGCGCTGGGGCGGATGTGAAGGAAATGCCCCTGTACACCCGGGCCGCAGGCGCATGAGAGTGGCCGTCGTGGGCGCCGGCTGGGCCGGCATGGCGGCCGCCATAGCGGCGGTGGAGCGCGGACACAACGTCACCGTATTCGAGGCGGCACGCACCGTCGGCGGGCGGGCGCGCACGGTGCTGGCGGCGCAGGCCGACGGCACTGCGCTCGCGTTGGACAATGGCCAGCACATCCTGATTGGCGCCTACAGCGAATCGCTGCGGCTGATGCGCACCTGCGGGGTCGACCCGGACGCCGCGCTCCTGCGCTTGCCCCTCACGCTGCGCTTTGCCGATGGCAGCGGCCTGCAATGGCCAGACCTGCCACCGCCGCTCGACGCCGTGCTGGGCATCGCCCGCGCACGCGGCTGGACTTGGCGCGAGCGGCTGGCCCTGCTGCGCACGGCAAAGCGCTGGCAGCGCCAGCGCTTTGCCTGCCCGCCCGAGGCCACGGTCGCCGAACTGTGCAAGGGATTGCCGAGGCGACTTTTCTCCGAATTCATCGAGCCGCTGTGCGTCGCAGCGCTCAACACCCCGGCCCACGAGGCCAGCGGACAGGTGTTCCTGCGCGTGCTGCAAGACAGCCTCTTCAGCGGCCCGGGCGGCTCCAACCTGCTGCTGCCGCGCACCGAGCTGGGGGCGGTTTTTCCGGAAGCGGCGGCGCGCTGGTTGCGCACGCGCGGCGCCATCGTGTGCACCGGGACGCGGGTGCACGAACTGCAGGCCCAAGCCGGGGGGGCGGGTTGGACAGCAAATGGCCTGCCTTTTGACGGCGTGGTGCTCGCCACGGCCAGCGCCGAAGCGGCTCGCCTGGTGTCGCGCATCGCGCAGACCGCGCCTTTCGACCTGACGGTGCCGCTGTGCGATTGGGCCGGCGCTGCCCAGGCGCTGCGCTTTCAGGCCATCACCACGGTGTACGCCCTGGCCGCCACCTCCGCCACCGGCAAGCTGCTCAGCGCACCCATGCTGGCGCTTCGCAGCGGCGACGGCCGGCCGGCCCAGTTCGTTTTTGACCGTGGGCAGCTCGGCGGTCCGGCGGGCCTGCTGGCCTTTGTGGTGAGCACCAGCGGCGGCGACCGCGTTCGGCTTGAACAGGAAATTCTGGCCCAGGCCCACGCCGAACTGGGTCTGGAAGGCCTGGAAATCGTCCAGACCGTGGTCGAGAAACGCGCCACCTTCGCCTGCACGCCCGCGCTGGAGCGCCCTGGCGCCCATGTGGCCCCCGGCCTGTGGGCCTGCGGGGACTTTGTTGCCGGACCCTACCCCGCCACGCTGGAAGGCGCCGTGCGAAGTGGCACGGCCGCGGGCCTGGCCGTGTGCGACGGCGAAGTCGGAGGCCACACGAGTATCGATTAGGCGAAATTTATGATACAATTTCTTCCTTTTTTTCGTTATTAACAACTTTTTAGTTGTTATTTAGTTCGCTGTGGGCAAGGGCGCAATGCTGCGTTTTCCCTGCCTCCGTCGGCCCGCGAAGCACCGGCGCCCTGCCGATGCAGGCCGACACAACCATTCGCAGACCTTCAAGGATCTGCATTGCCACCGCCTTGGTGGCATGGCAGCTGCACGCTGCCGCCTCGCCACCCCGACCCTGCCCACCACCGCCCACCCCGGGCGCCGCGCAGCGTCCGGGTCCAAGGATTGCGGTCGTTTGGATGCGACCGCCACACAGGAAGGAGTCCCCATGAAGAAACAACGCATCGCCATCCTCGGCGCCGGGCCAAGTGGCCTGGCCCAGCTGCGCGCCTTTGAAGCGGCCGCCAAGGCCGGCGCAGAGGTGCCGGAAATCGTCTGTTACGAGAAGCAGAGCGACCTGGGCGGCATGTGGAACTACACATGGCGCACCGGGCTGGACGCGCACGGCGAGCCGGTGCACGGCAGCATGTACCGCTACCTGTGGTCCAACGGCCCCAAAGAGTGCCTGGAGTTTGCCGACTACAGTTTTGAAGAGCATTTCGGCAGGCCCATCGCCTCGTACCCGCCGCGCGCCGTGCTGCGCGACTACATCATGGGGCGCATGGAGAAAAGCGACCTGCGCCGCTGCATTCGTTTCAACACCGCGGTGCAGTGGGTGTCGTACGACGAAGCCAGCGCGCAGTTCTCGGTGACCGTGCGCGATGTGAAGGCAGACGAGTTGTCGACCGAAACATTCGATTATGTGGTGGTGGCCACCGGCCACTTCTCCACCCCCAACACGCCGCACTTCGAAGGCTTGGAGCAGTTCCCCGGCCGGGTTCTGCATGCCCACGACTTCCGCGACGCCTGTGAATTCGCCGGCAAGGACCTGCTGCTGGTCGGCAGCAGCTACTCGGCCGAAGACATCGGCACGCAGTGCCACAAGTACGGCGCCAAGTCGGTCACCTTCAGCTACCGCAGCGCGCCCATGGGCTACCAATGGCCGGACGCTTTCCAGGAAAAGCCCTTGCTGGCGCGCCTCGACGACCGCACCGCCCATTTCGTGGACGGCAGCCGAAAGGAGGTCGACGCCATCATCCTGTGCACCGGCTACCAGCACCATTTCCCCTTCCTGCCAGACGATCTGACGCTGCGCACGCACAACCGGCTTTACCCCGAGCATCTGTACAAGGGCGTGTTCTTCATCGACAACCCCAAGCTCATCTATCTGGGGATGCAAGACCAGTACTACACCTTCAACATGTTCGACGCCCAGGCGTGGTACGCCCGCGACGTGATCCTGGGACGCATCCGCCTGCCCGGCAAGGACGCGATGGAGGCCGATTCAAGGCAGTGGGTGGCGCGCGAGAAAACCGCCAAGACGCCCTACCAGCACATCGATTTCCAGGCCGCCTACGTCCGCGACCTCGTCGGCCCCACGGACTACCCAGCCTTCGACATCGAAGGCATGGGCGAACTGTTCAAGGAATGGAAGCGCGACAAGCAGGCCGACATCCTTGGCTACCGCAACAAAAGCTACCGCTCGACGCTGACCGGCACCCTGGCGCCGCCGCACCACACCCCGTGGATGGAGGCGATGGACGACTCGCTGGAGGCGTTTCTGCACGGCCCGCCCGAGACAGAGGCGCCCGCCAAAGCTCCGCGCAAGCCCCACGGGGCGACGCACCGTGGCGCACACAAGTTGTCCACGCGGCAACAGCAAGCAGCTTGAGCGGCCCCTGCACCACCGGGTGCCGCACCACCGGGTGCCGCACCATCGGGTGCCGCACCAGTCTGCACGCCCAGCACGGCGGCGCAGCGCTGCGCAAGACGCCGCGCATCCTGCTCCGCCCGGGGCCCATCAGCGCTGCGTGTGGTTGCGACGGCGCGTGGCACGGTGTGCGCGCCGCGTTTCCTCTCCAGGCGGCACGGCTGCTGCGCCCGCCCGCCCACCCGTTGAAGCCTGTAGCTTCTGAATAAATAGCTATAACGCCTTTACCGGTGGGCGCTAGCGGCTGTTTTCATTTGAAATGGAACCCGACCGGGTGGCGTGCGCGTGGCGCGCTCCCGTCGGGCACTTCGGCGCCGCTGGTCGTCGGGTCCAGCAGATCGGCCAGCACCAGTTGGTCAAAGCGCGCAGCGGCCCACAGCGCCTCCACATGCGCACCGCGCTCAAGCAGCAGCAGTTGCACCAGCGGCGCGAGGGGTGTCGAATCGACCGCCAGCAGGACGAGCCGCGGTTCGGCGAGCCGGGCGTCGCTGGTTTCTTCGATGCGCGCGATCCAGTCGAGTGCGAGCAGCGCCGCCAGCGCGGGTTCGAGCTGCAGCACATCCACCCGCATGCGCCGCGCCAGCACCGTGGCGCGCAGGCCATGGCCGTGGCTGGCACGCGTGCGGTGCAAGTGCTGCAAGATTTCCACCGCCAGCTCGAACGACCAGCCCTGGTGCCCCGAGCGCCGCGCCACGCCGCTCATCAGGCTGGGCAGGTAGGCCGCGACCACGGCGCCCAGCAGCGCGATCACCCAGGCGATGTAGATCCAGATGAGCAAAATCGGCAGCGTGGCAAAGGTGCCGTACACCGCCGAATAGGTCGGCATGCCGGCCAGGTACAAGGCCAGCCCCTTCTTCGCCAGCTCGATGCCCACCGACACGAACACCCCGCCCGCCCACGCATGGCGCCAGCGCACCGGGGTGTTGGGCACCGAGTGGTAGAGCGCCGCCATGCCGCCTGCCAGCACCACGAACTGCAGCGCGTTGATGAGCAGCTCGACCCCGTTGGGCAGCGCGCGCACCAGGCCGCTGGAGGCGGAAACCGCGTACGACGTGAGCGCCAGGCTCACGCCGAGCAGCAGCGGCATGAAGGTGATGGCGGCCCAGTAGATCAGCACGCGCTGGCTGAGCGGCCGCAACCGGCGCACGCGCCAGATGTTGTTGAAGGTGCGGTCCACGGTCAGCATCAGCGCCAACGCGGTGACGATGAGCAGGCTGAAGCCCACCAGCCCGAGCTGGCTGGCCTTGGCGGCGAACTGGCTGAGGTAGCCCAGCACCGGGCGCGAGATCGAATCGGGCACCAGGCTGTGCAGCAGCCAGCGCTGCAGGACTTCCTGCACGCGGCCGAACATGGGAAAGGCACTGAACACCGCCAGCGCCACGGTGAAGAACGGCACCAGCGCCAGCAGCGTGGTGAAGGTCAGGCTGCTGGCCGTCAGGCCCAGGCGGTCTTCGCGGAAGCGCTCGCGCAGCGTCTGCGCGGTGGTCTTCCACGGGAAGACGGAGAGTTCGTGCAGCAGTGCCTCGGCGCGTTGCACCAGCCGGCCGGGTGGGAAATCCATGCCGGTATGATGCCACCGCGATGCCCGCCTCCGAACGCGCCACCCCCGGCCCGACCTTCCCCTCGCCCCAGCCCACCCCCACCGCACCGCCCGCCGTGCGGCGCGCGCGCCATGCGGCGGTGTGGAGCCTGCTGGCGCTCATCGGCCTGTGCCTGGCCTGGGAGCTCTGGCTGGCGCCGCTGCGGCCGGGCGGCTCGTGGCTGGCGCTCAAGGCGCTGCCGCTGTGCCTGCCGCTGGCGGGCTTTCTGAAGAACCGCATGTACACCTACCGCTGGGTCAGCCTGCTGGTCTGGCTGTATTTCACCGAAGGCGTGGTGCGCGCCTGGAGCGACCGCCCGCCCAGCAACTGGCTGGCCATGGCGGAGATCGCGCTCTGCCTGGTGCTGTTCACCGCCTGCACCGCGCACATCCGCCTGCGGCTGCGCAAGGCACCGGCCGCGCCGGCCGCCAGCGCCGCTGCTTCGTAAACCTGCAACCTCCCGCCCCTGGGGCCCGGAACCATGTCCGAATTCATCGCCACCCTGCGCAACCTTGTCGGCGAGGCGCACGTACTGACCGAGGGCGACCTCAGTGCCTGGGAGCGCGACTGGCGCGGCCGCCGCCAGGGCAAGGCGCTGGCCGTGGTGCGCCCGGGCAGCACCGAGGACGTAGCGCAGGTGGTACGCGCCTGCGCGGCCTTCGGCGTGCCCATCGTGCCGCAAGGCGGCAACACCAGCCTCTCCGTCGGCTCGACGCCCGACGCATCGGGGCGCGAACTGGTGCTGAGCCTCACGCGCATGAACGCCGTGCGCGCCACCGACCTGGCCAACCTCACCATGACGGTGGAGGCCGGCTGCATCCTGCAAAGCGTGCAGGCGGCGGCGGAAAGCGCCGGCCTGCTGTTCCCCCTCTCGCTCGCCGCCGAAGGCAGCTGCACCATCGGCGGCAACCTGGGCACCAACGCGGGCGGCACCCAGGTGCTGCGCTACGGCAACACGCGCGACCTGTGCCTGGGGCTGGAAGTCGTCACGCCGCAGGGCGAGGTCTGGAACGGCCTCACGGGCCTGCGCAAGGACAACACCGGCTACGACCTGCGCAACCTGATGATCGGCAGCGAAGGCACGCTGGGCATCATCACCGCCGCCACGCTCAAGCTCTTTCCGCGCCCGGCCGCACGCCTCACGGCCTGGGCCGCGGTGGCGTCGATGGAGCAGGCCGTGGCCCTGCTGGCGCTGGCCCAGCGCCGCCTCGGCGCGGACCTCACGGGCTTCGAGGTGATGGGCCGCTTCGCGCTCTCGCTGGTGGCCAAGCACATGCCGCAGCTGCGCGTGCCTTTCGTGGACCAGGAAGGCGCCGAGTACGGCGTGTTGCTGGAAAACTCCGACAGCGAATCCGAGGACCATGCCCGCGCACGCTTCGAGGCGCTGCTCGAAGCCGCGTTCGAATCGGGCTGCGTGGCCGACGCCGTGGTGGCGGAAAACCTCGGGCAGGCCGGGCAGCTGTGGCACATCCGCGAGAGCATCCCCCTGGCGCAAGCGCAGGAAGGCCTGAACATCAAGCACGACATCTCCGTGCCGATCTCGCGCATCCCGGCCTTCGTGCTGGAGACCGACGCCCTGCTGGCGCGCGAAATCCCAGGCGTGCGCCTGGTGAACTTCGGGCACCTGGGCGACGGCAACCTGCACTACAACGTGCAGGCGCCCGAAGCCGCCGATGCCGCGGCCTTCCTGCGCGAACGCGAGGGCGACGTGAACGACCTGGTGTACGCCGCCGTGGCGCGCTTTGGCGGCTCGTTCTCGGCCGAGCACGGCGTCGGCGCGCTGAAGGTCGAGACGCTCAGCCAGTACCAGTCGCCCGTGGCGCTGGCGATGATGCGCAGCATCAAGCAGGCGCTCGACCCGCAGAACCTCATGAACCCCGGCCGCGTGCTCGGCCCCGCCGCCTGACAACCCTACGCCATGCCACAGACCCCCGCCACCCCGTACGAAGATCTGCTGCGCCACGTGCTCGCCCACGGCGTGGCCAAGGGCGACCGCACCGGCACCGGCACGAAGAGCGTGTTCGGCCACCAGATGCGCTTCGACCTGCGCGCCGGCTTCCCGCTCATCACCACCAAGAAGGTGCACTTCAAGAGCATCGCGCTGGAACTGCTGTGGTTTCTGCGCGGCGACGGCAATGCGCGCTGGCTCCAGGAGCGCGGCGTGACCATCTGGGACGAATGGGCGCGCGAAGACGGCGACCTCGGCCCGGTGTACGGCGTGCAGTGGCGCAGCTGGCCGACACCCGGTGGCGGCCACATCGACCAGATCGCGCAAGTGCTGGAGCAGCTGCGCAGCAACCCCGATTCGCGCCGCATCCTGGTGAGCGCCTGGAACGTGGCCGAGCTCGACCGCATGGCGCTGATGCCCTGCCACGCGCTGTTCCAGTTCTACGTGGCGCCCGCGCAGGCGGGCGAGCGCGCGCGCCTGTCGTGCCAGCTCTACCAGCGCAGCGCCGACCTCTTCCTGGGCGTGCCTTTCAACATCGCCAGCTACGCCCTGCTCACGCACATGGTGGCCCAGCAGTGCGATCTGGACGTGGGCGACTTCGTCTGGACCGGCGGCGACTGCCACATCTACGACAACCACGACGAGCAGGTGCGCACGCAACTGGCGCGCACGCCCTACCCCTACCCGCAATTGCACCTCCGGCGCCGGCCCGCGACGCTGTTCGACTACGCATTCGAAGACTTCGAAATTCAGAACTACCAGCACCACCCGGCCATCAAGGCGCCGGTGGCGGTGTAAGGCATGCCATGCAAGTCAAGCTGATCTATGCCCGCGCCGCCAACGGCGTGATCGGCAAGGACGGGCAAATGCCCTGGCACCTGCCCGAAGACCTGGCGCATTTCAAGCGCCTGACCGGCACCAGCCCGGTCGTCATGGGCCGCAAGACCTGGGAGTCGCTGCCGGCACGCTTTCGCCCGCTGCCCGGCCGCAGGAACATCGTCATCACCCGGCAGGAAAATTGGCATGAAAATGGGGCACAGCGCGCATCCAGCTTGGGAAGTGCGCTAGAACTTTGCGAGCAATCGGACACCGTCTGGGTCATTGGCGGCGCACAAATCTACGCCCTCGCCCTGCCGCTGGCCAGCGCGCTGGAGGTGACCGAAATCGAGCGCAGCTACGCCGGCGACGCTTACGCCCCGGAACTCGGCCCGGAATGGCAGGAAACCCGGCGCGAGCGCGTGCGGGCGGCCGATGGGACGGGGTTGAGTTTTGTGCGGTATGAGCGAATGGAGATGTAACGGTTGTTCGGAGTACCCGGGACGAATTCCCCGCGACCACGTCGTGCAGCAAGCACTCATCGAGGAATATTCCGCAAGCCCCCCTACCCCTGGCATCCCCACAACCCATCCGGCCGCACGCGCCAGAGCACCGGTGCAATGCGCCAGCACAGCAGCCCAAACGCCGCCACCCAGCACAGCCCGGCCAGGCCCAACAGCGCCAAAGCTGCGTCCGGCACAAACGGCGCGCCCGCACGCAGCAAGGCCCCGGCGAAGAGGAGCAGCGCGCCCTGCGCCACCCAGGGCCGCTCGTCCGACGGGTGGCCGCAGTGCGCGCGCCCGGCGATACAGATCACGGCATAGATCGACAGCCCGATGGCGCCCACGGTGAGCAGGTGGCGCCCGGCGCTGGCGCCCGGCCCGCCTGCGAGCAGCGCCGTGCCGATGAAGGCATAGCCCAACGCCATGCAGGCATACACGGCGTAGAGCATGAACGGCAGCCGCCGCAGCAGGGGGCGGCCTACGTGCCAGTCGCCCATCAGGTTGGCCAGCGCGGCGGCGGCGGCGCAGGCCAGCCAGCCGGAGGTAGCGCCGCCGGGCTGCACAAACTCGGCCAGGGTGAACAGTGCAATGCACAGAATGGCCAGGTTGCGTCGGGGCGGGCGGGCCAGGTAGGGCTCGTGGCCCTCGCCCGTTTCGTCAATCGCGTTGTTGACGATGCGCATGGAGATGCGGCTCATGGCCACGATGATGAGCACCATCACCAGGCCCAGCAGGGCCAGCAGCCAGCGCATGGGGTACTGGCCGCGCAGCGCGTCGGCATAGAAGCCCGCCACCAGCACGAACAGGCCCGCCAGCGCCCAGCCAAAGGCGCGGTGGCGCCGCCCGGCCACGGTGCGCAGCGCGGGCCACAGCAGCGCTAGCAG
>MEDL01000085.1 GCA_001724785.1 Acidovorax sp. SCN 68-22
TCGCCCTACGACCCGGCCTCGGGCCTCGCGCCCACGGCGGCGCGTCCCGTGCCGGCCGATGCGCGCTGCCCGGTCTGCGGCATGTTCCCGGCACGCGCGCCCGACTGGGCGGCGCAGGTGATCTTCGCCAACGGCGACGCACAGTTCTTCGATTCGCCGCTCAGCCTGTTCATGTACCTCGCCGACGTGGGCCGCTACAGCCCCGGGCGCAGCCGGGGCGACATCGTGGCGAGCTACGTCACCGACATTCCCGGCAAGGCCTGGACCGACGCGGCAAGCGCCTACTATGTGCACGGCTCCACGGCGCGCGGCCCCATGCGCGCCGGCAACCTGCCGGCCTTCGCCTCCGCGCAGGCGGCGCGCCGTTTCGCCGCGCAGCGCGGCGGCGCGGTGCTGGGCTATGGCGACATCGATGCCACGCTCATCGGCCAGTTGGCGGTGCCGCATCGCCATGGGCATTGAAAAGCCATCTTATTGATAGCTACAAACGCTTTACCCATAAGCGCTAGAGGCTTATTTCATTCAAAATTTGGTCGCTGCGCGCTGGGAAGCAGCCATTCACCCACCGGGTCGGCGGGGAAACGCCGCGACACCCCATCCGTCCTCAGCGCGTCGCCAGCAGGGGGAACAATTTGCCCAGCCCCTCGGCCATCACCTCGACGGCGAGCGCCGCCAGGATCAGGCCCATCAGCCGCGTCATGACGTTGATGCCGGTCTTGCCCAGAACGCGGGCGATCGGGTCGGCGAGCGAGAAGCAGACCCAGGTGGCCAGGCCGATGACCACACCGTAGCCGACCAGCGCCGCATGCTGCAGAAAGGTCTGGGCGCTGTTGGCGTAGATCACCACCGTGGACATGGAGGCCGGGCCGGTGAGCAGCGGGATGGTCAGCGGCACCACGGCGATGCTGGCGCCGGCGGCGGCCTTCTCGGCGCCTTCCTCGAGCTCGTTGGTCGCTGGCTTGGCCTCGGCCGGCTGCGCGTTGAGCATGTTCATGGCGCTGATCAGGAGCAGCATGCCGCCACCGACCTGGAAGCTCGGCAGCGAGATGTTGAAGAACTCCAGGATCTGCAGGCCCAGCAGGGCGCAGGCGGCAATCACCAGGAAGGCGCTCAGCGCGGCGGTGCGTATGGTGCGCTTGCGCTGGGCCTCCGAGAAGCCCTGGGTGTAGTGGATGAAGAACGGCACGATGGCCAGGGGGTTGACGATGGCCAGCAGCGTCACCAGGGGTTTCAGATCCATGGCGCGTCCCTGTGGATACCGGCGTTGTGATAGGTCATGGAAATCGGCTCCTGCTGCGTGCGCTGTGGCGCGAGTGTGCCGCATTTCACCGGCCGCAGGCGGCATGCTTTACAGCCGTGGCAAGCTATGCAAGCATGCGTCTCATTCTCCTCCTCGCCCCATGAGCGCGCCCCCCTCGTCCCTCGACATGCCGGAAATGCGGGAGCTCGTGCGCCGCCTGGCGCCGGTGCTGGTGCCGGCGCACCTGGGCGTGTGGCAGGTCGATTTCGAGCGCAGCGAGGTCGCGTTCGACGCGCTGCTCCCGCAGCTGCTGGGCACCGAGGCGGATGGCAGCCTGGCGCTGGCGCTTCCGGCCTGGGCAGGCCTGGTGCACCCGGACGACGCGGCACGCCAGCGCGACCTGCTTGAACAATGCCTGCGCGGCGGGCGCGAGCGCTACGAGATCGAGCACCGCCTGCGCCGGCGCGATGGCAGCTGGCTGGAATGCACCTTCCGCGCGGTGGTGCAGGAGCGCTCGCCCCAGGGGCTGGCGCGTCGGCTCGTCGGCTCCTACCAGGAATGCTGTTCCGACCCGCACCGCCACGAGGACCTGCAGGTCGCCGCGACCGTCTTCACGCATGCGCGCGAGGGCATCAGCATCACCGACCCGCAGGGCACCATCATCGACGTGAACCATGCGTTCTCGCGCATCACCGGTTACGCGCGCGAGGAGATCATCGGCAAGAATCCGCGCGTGCTCCAGTCCGGCCGCCAGTCGCCCGAGTTCTACGCCGCCATGTGGAAGGCCATCATCCAGCAGGGCCACTGGTCGGGCGAGATGTGGAACCGGCGCAAGGACGGCTCGCTGTTCCTGGAAGTCGTCACCATCAGCGCGGTGCGCGACGAGGCCGGCCTGCTGCGGCACTACGTGGCGGTGTTCAGCGACGTCACGCAGGCGCGCGAGACCGAGCTGCGCCTGGAGAACATCGCGCATTTCGACGTTCTCACCGGCCTGCCCAACCGCGTGCTCCTGTTCGACCGGCTGCGCCAGTGCATGGCGCAGTGCCAGCGGCGCGCGTCCAGCCTGGCGGTGGCCTTCCTCGACCTCGACGGTTTCAAGGAAGTGAACGACCGCTACGGCCACGCCCTGGGCGACCAGATGCTGATCGCCCTGGCGCGCCGCATGGGCGATGCGCTGCGCGAAGGCGACACCCTGGCGCGCGTCGGCGGCGACGAATTCGTCGTCGTCATGGCCGACCTGGACGGCCCGCAGCACTTCGAGCCGCTGGTGCAGCGCCTGCTCATGGCGGCCAGCGAGCCGGTGGCGCTCGGCCTGGAGACCCTGCAGCTTTCGGCCAGCATCGGCATCACGCTGTACCCGCGCGACGCGGTGGATGCCGAGCAGCTTCTGCGCCACGCCGACCACGCCATGTACCAGGCCAAGCAGGCCGGCAAGAACCGCATGGCGGTGTTCGACGTCGCACAGGACGCCGCGCAGGCCAACCTGCGCGAAGTCCATCAGGAAATCCGCAGTGCGCTCGAGCGCAGCGAGTTCGCCCTGTACTACCAGCCCAAGGTCAACCTGCGCACCGGCGAAGTGGTCGGCGCCGAAGCGCTCATCCGCTGGCAGCATCCCACGCGCGGCCTGCTGGCGCCCGGCCTGTTCCTGCCGGCGATCGACGACCACGTGCTGAGCACCTTCGTCGGCGAATGGGTGATCGCCACGGCGCTGGCGCAGATGTCGCGCTGGCACGCCGAGGGGCTGATGATCAAGGTGAGCGTCAACGTCGGCGCCTACCAGCTGCTCGACGGCAGCTTCGCTCAGCGCCTGGAGCAGCTGCTGCGCGCCCAGCCCGACGTCCCGCCCGAGTTCCTGGAGCTGGAAATCCTGGAAAGCAGCGCCCTGGCCGACATGGCGCAGATCTCGCACCTCATGCGCCACTGCCAGGCGCTGGGCGTGCGATTTGCGCTCGACGACTTCGGCACCGGCTTTTCCTCGCTCACCTACATGCGCCGCCTGCCGGCACAGGTCATCAAGATCGACCAGAGCTTCGTGCGCGACATCCTGGCGGACGCCGACGACCTGTCCATCGTGCAGGGCGTGATCGGCCTGGCGACGGCCTTCCGCCGCGAGGTGATCGCCGAAGGCGTGGAAACCATGGCGCACGGCGAGGTGCTGCTGGGCCTCGGCTGCGAACTGGCGCAGGGCTACGGCATTGCCCGGCCCATGCCGGCCGCCGAGTTGCCGCAATGGACGCGCGACTGGGCGGCCGCGCACCCCCAAGGTTCTCCCTTGAACAGCCGGGAAGACGGCGCGATAAGCTACTAATTTGATAGCTTTCAGGTCTTGTGCAACAAGCGCCAAGACCCGATTTCCCTGCATCTTTCAGCCTACAGAGGCTGTGCGCCGGCGACTACACCGTCCGCGGGGCGCTTGCATACCATGGGTCGGCGGGTCCCGCCCCGACAGCCTGCCATGTCCGCCGATCTCATCGTCCTGCGCCCCGAAGGCCTCTACTGCCCCGCCGGTGGCTTCCACATCGACGCCTGGCGGCCGGTCGAACGCTGCGTCGTCACGCACGCGCACGCGGACCACGCGCGCGCTGGCTGCAAGGCCTACCTGGCGCATACCGACAGCGCCGGCGCGCTGCGCCTACGGCTGGGGGCGGACATCGCGCTCAGCACGCTGAAGTATGGCGAACGCCTGGTCCTCGGCGGCGTGGCGCTTTCGCTCCACCCCGCGGGCCACGTGCTCGGCTCGGCGCAGGTGCGCGTCGAGCACCGCGGCGAGGTCTGGGTAGTGTCCGGCGACTACAAGCTGGAGGCCGACGGCACCTGCGCGCCCTTCGAGCCGGTGCCCTGCCACACCTTCATCACCGAATCGACCTTCGGCCTGCCCATCTACCGCTGGCCAGCGCCGGCGCAGCTGCGCGCGGAAATCGACGCCTGGTGGCGGGCCAACGCAGCCGCCGGGCGCGCCAGCATCGTCTTTGCGTATGCGTTTGGGAAGGCGCAGCGCATCCTGCATGGCGTGGACCCCGGCATAGGCCCCATCGTCGCGCACGGCGCGGTGGAGGGGCTCAACGCCGTCTACCGCGCAGCCGGCGTGCCCCTGCCGGACACCGTGCGCGTGCAGGACGGCAAGCTCGACAAGCGTGCGCTCGCCGGCGCCCTCGTCGTCGCGCCGCCGTCGGTCGCCGGATCGCCCTGGCTGCGCCGCTTCGGCGCGCATTCCGACGCCTTTGCCAGCGGCTGGATGCAGGTGCGCGGCGCGCGGCGTCGGCGCGGCGTCGACCGGGGCTTTGTCATGAGCGACCACGCCGACTGGCCCGGCCTGCTCGGCGCCATTGCCGCCACCGGCGCCGGGCAGGTCATCGCGATGCACGGGCAGACCGCGAGCCTGGTGCGCTGGCTGCGGGAACAAGGCCTCACGGCGCGTGCGTTCGCCACCGAATACGGGGACGCGGGGGGCGGCGAAGACGCGGCGCCCGCGCCCCCGGCGGGGGAAGGGGTTGCATGAAGCACTTCGCGGCGTTGTATGCCGAGCTGGACGCCCGCACCGCCACGTCGGCCAAGCTGGCAGCGCTGGTGGCCTACTTCCGGTCGGCGCCGCCCGCCGACGCCGCCTGGGCGCTGTACTTCCTGGCCGGCGGCAAGCCGCGCCAGATCGTCCCTACCAAGCGCCTGCGCACCCTGGCGCGCGAGGCGGCGGGCCTGCCAGAGTGGCTGTTCGACGAGTGCTACCAGGCCGTCGGCGACCTGGCCGAAACCGTGGCACTGCTGCTGCCCGCGCCGCGCGCCCCGCAAACGCGCAGCCTGTCGGCCTGGATGGCCGAGCTGCTGCCGCTGCGCGGCATGGCGGCGGAAGCAGCCGACGCGCGGCTGCGGTCGCAGTGGAATGCGCTGCTGCCCGAGGAGCGCCTGGTGTACTTCAAGCTCATCACCGGCAACCTGCGCGTGGGCGTCTCGCGCCTGCAGGCGACGCAGGCACTGGCGCAGCTGAGCGGGGTCGACGCGAAGCGCATTGCGCACCGGCTCATGGGCTACACGCAGACCGGCAAAGCCCCGGCCGCCGCCGACTACCTGGCCCTGCTGGCGCCCGTGGACGACACGCAGCCAGGCGCGCAGCACGAGGCCAGCGGCCAGCCCTACCCCTTTTTCCTGGCGCACCCCTGGAGCGGCGCCGTGGCGGCGATGGACGCGGCGCTCGGCAGCCCGCGCGACTGGCTGGTGGAATGGAAATGGGACGGCATCCGCGCCCAGCTGGTGCGCCGCAGCGGCGCGGCGTGGGTCTGGTCGCGTGGCGAAGAGCTGGTCACCGACCGCTTTCCCGAACTCGCCGAGGCGGCCATGGCCGCCTTGCCCGATGGCACCGTGCTCGACGGGGAGATCCTGGTGTGGCAGCCCGGCGAGCCCGGGCCGCGCCCGTTTGCCGATCTGCAAAAGCGCCTGGGCCGCAAGACCCTGGGCCCCAAACTGCTGCGCGAGCTGCCCGTGGTGCTGGTCTGCTACGACCTGCTGGAGCACGCGGGGCGCGACCTGCGCCAAGCGCCGCAGCAGGCGCGGCGCGCGCTGCTGGAGACGGTGCTGGCCACGGAATGCGAGCCCGGACCCGGTGCCCCCACCCCACCCGACCACGCCCTGCGCCTGAGCCCTCGGCTGCACGGCGCGGACTGGGCCGACCTGGCCCGCCAGCGCGAGGCCGCGCGCAGCCTGGGTACCGAGGGCTTCATGCTCAAGCACCGGGACGCCCGCTACGGCGTCGGCCGCACGAAGGACGTTGGCGTGTGGTGGAAGTGGAAGATCGACCCGATGAGCGTGGACGCGGTGCTGATCTACGCCCAGCGCGGCCACGGCCGGCGCGCCAGCCTGTACACCGACTACACCTTCGCCGTGTGGTCCGGGCCGGTGGGCGACCCGGAGCGCACGCTGGTGCCCTTTGCCAAGGCCTACTCCGGCCTGACCGACGCGGAGATCGCGCAGGTCGACGCCATCGTGCGCAAGACCACGCGCGAGAGTTTCGGCCCGGTACGCAGCCTGGACGCGACGCAGGTGTTCGAGCTCGGCTTCGAAGGCATCGCCCGCAGTCCGCGCCACAAGAGCGGCATTGCGGTGCGCTTCCCGCGCATGCTGCGCTGGCGGCGCGACAAGCCGGTGGCCGAGGCCGACACCCTGCAAACCCTGGCCGCGCTGCTGCCGGGCGCGCGGCCATGACGGCCGACGGCGCGCCCGCGCGGTCCCGGGCCGCCTCTCCCACGCCCGCACAGTGGATGGCGGCGCGCGGCTGGAAGCCGTTTGCCTTCCAGCGCAAAGTCTGGCAGGCGCTGGGCGCGGGGCGCTCGGGCCTGCTGCACGCCACCACCGGCGCCGGCAAGACCTACGCCGTGTGGCTGGGCGCCCTGGCGCGGCTGGCGGCGCGGCGACAAGACGCCGCAGAGGCCGGCGCGGACCGCGCGCCGCCGCTCACCGTGCTCTGGCTCACGCCCATGCGGGCCCTGGCTGCCGACACCTTGCGCGCCCTGATGCAGCCGCTGCCCGAGCTGGCGCCGACCTGGACGGCCGGGCTGCGCACCGGGGACACCCCGTCGGCCCAGCGCGGCGCGCAGGACCGGCGCCTGCCGACGCTGCTGGTGACCACGCCCGAGAGCCTGTCGCTGCTGCTGGCGCGCGCCGACGCCCACGAGCGGCTCAAGAGCGTGCGCCTGGTCGTGGTGGACGAATGGCACGAACTGATGGGCAACAAGCGCGGCGTGCAGGCGCAGCTGGCGCTGGCGCGGCTCTCGGCCTGGCAACCGCAGCTCATGGTCTGGGGCATGTCGGCCACCCTCGGCAACCTGGAAGAGGCGCTGGCTACCCTGCTGCCGGCGCCGCTGTTGCCGCGGCCCGATCCGGTACTCGTGCGCGGTCGCGTTGAAAAACCCATGGTCGTCGACGTGCTGCTGCCAGCGCGCATCGAGCGCTTTGCCTGGGCCGGCCACATGGGGCTTTCGCTGCTGCCGCAAGTCGTCGCGCGGCTCGAAGCGGCGGCCACGTCGCTGGTGTTCACCAACACGCGCTCGCAAACCGAGCGCTGGTACCAGGCGCTGCTGGAGGCGCGGCCCGACTGGGCCGGCACGCTGGCGCTGCACCACGGCTCGCTCGACGCCGGGGTGCGCACCTGGGTGGAAGCGGGGCTGAAGGCCGGCACGCTGCGCGCTGTCGTCTGCACATCGAGCCTGGACCTGGGCGTGGACTTCTTGCCGGTGGAACAGGTGCTGCAGATCGGCTCACCCAAGGGTGTGGCGCGCCTTTTGCAGCGCGCCGGGCGCTCCGGCCATGCCCCCGGGCGCAGCGCCCGCGCCACGTTGGTGCCCACGCACAGCCTGGAGCTCGTCGAGGCCGCAGCCGTTCGCCACGCGGTGGCGCACGGCGACATCGAGTCGCGCCACACACCGCGCGCGCCGCTCGACGTGCTGGTGCAACACCTGGTCACCATCGCCCTCGGCGGCGGCTTCCGACCCGACGAGCTGCTGGCCGAAGTGCGGCGCGCCCCGGCGTATGCCGAGCTGTCCGACAAGGCCTGGCAATGGGCACTGGACTTCGTGCGCCACGGCGGCGACAGCCTGGCGAACTACCCCGATTTCCGGCGGGTGGTGCCGGACGAGGAAGGCGTGTGGCGCATGCCGGACGCGCGCCTGGCGCGGCGCCACCGCAGCAACGTGGGCACCATCGTCAGCGACGCGGCGATGCAGGTGCAGTACCTCAAAGGCGCGCGCCTGGGCAGCGTCGAGGAGAGCTTCCTCACGCGCCTCAAACCCGGCGACATTTTCATGTTCGCAGGCCGCCTGCTGGCCCTGGTGCGGATCGAGAACATGACGGCCTGGGTGCGCCGCGCACCGGCCGGCGCCGCCGCGTTGCCGCGCTGGAACGGCGGGCGCCTGCCCATTTCCGAGACCCTGGGCCATGCCATGCTGGAGCAGCTGGCCTGCGCCGCGCGCGGCATCTACGCCTCGCCCGAGATGCGCTGCGTGCGGCCGCTGCTGGCGCTTCAGGCCGCCTGGTCCGCGCTGCCGACACCGGGCCGGCTGGTGGCCGAAACCCTGCGCACGCGCGAGGGCTGGCACCTGTTCCTGTACCCATTTGCCGGCCGGGTGGTGCACCAGGGCCTGGCCGGCCTGATGGCCTGGCGCGCTTCGCACGAGATGGCCAACACCTTCTCCATTGCCGTGAACGACTACGGGCTGGAGCTGCTCTCGGCACGCAGGATCGACTGGGCGGCGCTGCTGCCGGGCATGCTCGGCACCGAGGACACCACGGTCGGGGCACTTTCCGAGGAACTGCTGCACAGCCTGAACGCCACCGAAATGGCGCGGCGGCGCTTTCGCCAGATTGCACGCGTCGCCGGCCTCATCTTCCAAAGCCACCCCGGCGAACGCCGCAGCAACCGGCAGATCCAGGCCTCGGCCTCCCTGTACTACGACGTTTTCGCCCGCTACGACCCGCAGAACCTGCTGCTGGCGCAGGCACGCGCCGAACTGCTGAGCCAGGAGCTCGACGCCACGCGCCTGGCGCGCACGCTGGCCGCCATGCGCGCGCAAACGCTGACCGTCTGCGCGCTGGAGCGTCCGACGCCGTTGGGCCTGCCGCTGATGGTCGAGCGCTTCCGCGAGCGCCTCTCGACCGAAAACCTGGGCCAGCGCCTGCTGCGCATGGTGCAGGCGCTCGAGGCCGCCGCCGATGGCACCGCGGTGCCGTCCGCCCCGCCACGCGCCAACGGTCGCCACAAGGCGGCGCAGTGATGGCTGTCCCAGGCGCCCACCGTCTGGAGGCCGCAGGCCTGTCGCTGTGGCTGCTGCCCGGCCGCGCCGTCTGGTGGCCCGCCGCCGGAACGCTGTTCGTCGCGGACCTGCACTTCGGCAAGGCCGCGACCTTCCGCCGCGCGGGCCTGGCCGTGCCCGAGGGCACTACCGCCGACAACCTTGCGCGCCTCACGCACTTGCTCGGCAGCACCGGCGCGCACCAATTGGTTTTTCTGGGCGACCTGCTGCATGCGCGCAGCGGGCGCGGCGACGCGCTGTGGCGGGCTCTGGGCGACTGGCGCGGGGCCCATGCGGCGGTGCGCATGGTGCTGGTGCGCGGCAACCACGACCGACACGCCGGCGACCCGCCGGCAGCGCTGGGTGTGGCGATGGTGGAGGAACCCTGGGCACCGCTGCCGAGCGCGCCGCTGCTCGGTTGCCACCATCCGCACCGCGTGGCAGGCAACCTGGTCCTCGCCGGGCACCTGCACCCCACGGTGAATGTCTGGGGCGGAGCGCGCGACAGCCTGCGCCTGCCCTGTTTCGTGCATACCGACGGCCAGTTGCTGTTGCCCGCATTCGGCGCCTTCACCGGCAGCGCGCCCACGCGCTGGCCGCAGGCTGCGCAATGCTTCGCCATCGCCGACGAACGCGTGCTGGAGGTGCCGTCCGCGCGGCGCGGCGTTTAAAGCCCGTTTGCGGACCCTAAGCAGCCGCCCGCTGATGGGGCAGGCGGGCCGCCACGCCGGCGCCGACCATGCCGGCCGAGCCAACGCCGAGCACCAGGGCCAGCGCCGCACCGTAGAACACGGCGCTGGTCATGCCCCGATCGAGCAAAGCGCCAAATACCGGCGCGGCCACGGAAAACCCGAGGTCCAGTCCGGAATACACCGTGCCGTAGACGCGCCCGGTGGCACCGGGCGGTGCGGCGCGCTTGATCAGCATGTCGCGCGACGGACCGGCGACGCCGGTACCGGCGCCGGCAATGGCGGCCACCCACAGCGCAGCCACGCCGGGCAGCCAGCCGGTGCCGACCAGCGCCAGCAGCACCGCACCGGCGCACATGGCGACGCCAATGGTGCGCTCCAGCCGCTGCACGCGCGATACCAGGAAGCCGCCCGCCACCATGCCCGCCGCACCGAACAGCATGTAGCCGGTGATAACCAGGGCGGTCAAGTCCAGCGGCAGACCGTACATCGTGCCCAGCGCCGGGCTGGCAAAGCTCTGCATGGCCGCGAGCGCGCAGGTGCTGAAGAAGAAGAACGAAAAACACAGCCATACCGAGGGCAGCCGCAGGAAGGCCATCGGGTGCTCCGGCTTGGCGGCGCTCCCCGCGCCGGGCGCGGCGTGCGCCCACTCGCCCTGGCTGTCGTCCACCGCATCGCGTTGCCACCAGAGCACGGCCAGCACCAGCACTGCCACGCCGCAGGCGGCAAAGCACGCTGCGCGCCAGGAGCCGGTGGCCGTGGCGATGCCGGCCATGAACACGGGCGCCGCAGCCCAGCCCAGATTGCCGGTAATGCCGTGCACGGAGAAGGCGTGGCCCAGGCGCGGGTGCGACACGCGCTTGTTCAGGATGGTGAAGTCCACCGGGTGGAACGAGGCGTTGCCCACGCCGGCCAGCGCCGCCGCCACGGCGAGCCCGAAGTAGCCCGGCGCCAGCGCGGCCGCCAGCGCCGCCGCGGCAAAGCAGCCCACCGCAATGAACAGCACCGGCCGCGCGCCCACCTTGTCGACCAGGAAGCCGGCGGATGCCTGGCCCACCGCCGAGACGACGAAGAACACCGACACCAGCAAGCCCAGCTCGGAGTAGCTGAGCGAGAAATCGCTGATGAACCACGGAAACAGCGGCGGCAGCAGCATGTGGAAGAAGTGCGAGGTGGCGTGCGCCATGCCGATGAGGGCGATGGTGCGCGCGTCCTGGCGCAGCGGAGCGCCCGGTGCGG